>NZ_CM132929.1:360000-720000 GCF_054031195.1 Algorimicrobium bowmanii | reverse complement strand
GGGTTTGGATAAACTGTAAAGGATACTTGATTTGTTTTTTCTGTACTTAGCGTTTCACATGCGGTTTCACTTTCAACCAAAGTACCACTACCCAAATTCCAAGTACCTAAATTAGGCTCGGTTACATCATCAACAAATACGCAAACGAGAATACTATTAAAATCCGAACGGTAGGCTGTATTGGCGTTATTACCATTTCGCATATCAACTGAAGTCAAAATATTGTTTCTTAAATTCACGTTAGTAATAGCTGGATTTCCAGAAAAGTCCATAGTTTGTAAAGTAGAATTCCAACCATTAAAAACTAATAGCGCCGAATTAGTCAGCAAATCTACTGTTGATAAAACAGTTCCGTATACATTTAAATCCTCTAAGGCAGTTAAACCGGTAACATTTAAACTATTTAAAGCCGAACAACCTTCTAGGTTAACAACAACTAAATTAAGATTAGCTGTTAGATCTAGACTTGTAATTCCTGTATTATATGAAAAGTTTACGCCATCAATATTAATGAAGTCTTCTAAACCCGTTAAATCTAAAATACCTCTATTGGCAAACCCTAGTGTTCCTGTTGCTGCTACAGCATCGGCTGTTAAAATTCGTCCATCAAGAGTACCTTCGGAATCGTAATTAAAATCTATTAATGCTTGTTCAAAACCAACATCAGGCACACAAGTATATCCAGCAGCAGGACATTGTGCCTGTACAGCTGTCTGTAATGCTAGAAAAAACAAACTTAGTAAAGTAATTTTCTTCATAAGAAAATAGGTTTAAAATTATACACTAAAGTACAATTTTAAACCTATTTAAGCAAGTAACTTACTGACTATAAAAGCACTAAAGATTGCGCTTTATTATTTTTATTTCACGTTTGGTGCGCCATCCATAATTTCCTTATTGGCAAACTCCTCAAATTTCTTGAAGTTATCTTGGAATGATTGCGCTAACTTATAAGCCGTTTCGTAATATCCTTCATCGTTATTCCATGTTTTTCTAGGGCTTAAAACTTCGGTAGGTACATTTGGACATACACGAGGTTGTAACACACCAAAAACAGAGTGAATATGATAATTATCTTTGTTTGCAGCTTCTAAACTACCGTCCATTGCAGCCGTAATCATAGCACGCGTATATTTTAGTTTCATACGCGAACCAACACCGTAAGGGCCTCCTGTCCAACCTGTATTTACTAACCAAACATTAACGCCAGCTTCTTGCATTTTCTGACTTAACATTTCAGCATATTTCGTAGGGTGTAATGGCATAAACGGCGCTCCGAAACAAGCTGAGAAACTTGGTAACGGCTCATTAATACCGGCTTCTGTACCAGCAACTTTAGCTGTATAACCTGAAATAAAATGGTAGGCAGCTTGACCTGGTGATAATTTTGAAATTGGAGGCAATACACCAAAAGCATCTGCTGTTAAGAAGAAAATGTTTTTTGGGTTTGAACCAATTGATGGTACTTGAATATTATTAATATGGTAAATAGGATAACTTACACGTGTATTTTGTGTAATAGACGTATTTTCAAAATCTACCTCGCCTTGGTCGTCCATAATGACATTTTCAAGAATAGCTCCGGGCTTGATAGCATTGTAAATATCTGGTTCATTTTCTGCAGATAAGTTTATAACTTTAGCATAGCAACCGCCTTCAAAATTAAACACGCTGTTTTCTTTCGTCCAACCGTGTTCATCGTCACCAATTAATTTACGTTTTGGATCAGCAGATAAAGTTGTTTTACCAGTTCCTGATAATCCAAAGAAAATAGCTGTATCACCCGATTCACCTACGTTAGCACTACAGTGCATTGGTAACGTATCTTTAAATACAGGTAAAATAAAGTTTAGAGCAGAAAAGATACCTTTTTTAATTTCTCCGGTATAACCTGTTCCTCCAATTAGTGCTATTTTACGTGTAAAATCTAGAATAGCAAAATTGTGTTGACGCGTAGCATCTACTTCAGGATCGGCCATAAAACCTGGCGCATTAACAATTGTCCACTCAGGAGTAAAATCTTTAAGTTCCGATTCTTCGGGTCTTAAAAACATATTATGAGCAAACATGTTACTCCATGGAAATTCGTTAATTACACGAATATTTAAACGGTAATTATCATCAGCACAGGCGTAGCTATCTCTAACGAATACCTCCTTATCCGATAAATAATCGGTTACTTTGTTGTATAATTTTTCAAAAGCATCAGAATCAAAAGGGATATTAATATCACCCCACCAAACGCGATCTTGCGTAACAGCGTCTTTAACAATAAAACGGTCTAAAGGTGATCGTCCTGTAAACTCACCTGTGTTAACAGCTAAAGCTCCTGTTGACGATTCAACGCCTTGTCCTTTTTTAATTGTTAGGTTGTGTAATTCTTCTGAAGATAATTGATATTGAACTTTCGCATTTTTAATTCCATATTTTTCTAACGAAATCGTTTTCGATGCTTGAGTATGATCTATCATAATAGTTTGTGTTGTTTATACTGCAAAATTAAACATTATTTTATTCTACGCACTTTATTTTAAGAAATATCGGTTTTGTTTTTCAAAAACTTTATTAACAATATGCTCCAAGCCATTATAAACAATAGCCCTCCGATAGGTGTAACAAATCCAATTGTTTTAAAATTAAAACTCGTTAAATTATTTGTTGCTAAGGCAAAAATAGAACCAGAGAACAGGATTACACCTCCTAGAACTAAATAAAAGATAGTCCGCTTGGCCTTTTCCGTTAACGCAGAAATATTACCTACTACAAGTAAAAACAAGGCATGATACATTTGATAACGTACCCCTGTTTCGAAAGTGGCAACCTGCTCAGCAGACACTAATTCTTTAAGACCATGTGCTCCAAAAGCACCTAAAACAACGGCCAATAATCCCAAAATAGCACCTAAGCTTATTAATTTTCTACTCATATTAATTTATTAAATGGGTTTTTAAAACACTTTGTATTTCTTACATTCGTGAAACAAAAATACTTAACATATTCCATTATGCGAAAGATATTACTAATTGGTGCTGGAAAATCAGCATCATACCTTATAAAATATTTACTAGAAAAATCTAATGAAGAAAACCTATTAATAATAGTTGGCGATGTTAATTTCGCTCACGCTAAAAAACTTACTAACAATCACGAAAATGCTCAAGCCATCATGCTAGACGTTTTTGATAAAGAATCTAGGCAAAATGCCATTCAGAATTGCGACATAGTAATCTCTATGCTACCAGCACGCTACCATATTGAGGTGGCTCATGATTGTATTTCATTTAACAAAAACATGGTTACAGCTTCATACATAAGCGATGAGATGCACAACCTAGATAAAGCCGCTAAGGACAAAGGCTTAATTTTTATGAATGAAATAGGTGTTGACCCTGGTATCGATCACATGAGCGCCATGCAGGTTATTGACAGAATTCGTGAAGCCGGAGGTGAAATGATTCTTTTCGAATCCTTTACCGGTGGTTTAGTTGCCCCCGAGAGCGACAATAATTTATGGAACTACAAATTTACTTGGAATCCGAGAAATGTAGTTGTAGCCGGACAAGGTGGTGCTGCTAAATTTTTACAAGAAGGCACTTATAAATACATTCCTTATAACCGATTATTCAGACGTACTGAATTTTTAGATGTTGAAGGATACGGCCGTTTTGAAGGCTACGCTAACCGCGACTCCCTAAAATACCAGTCAGTTTACGGATTAAATAATGTACATACCTTATATAGAGGAACTATGCGCCGTGTAGGATTTAGTCGTGCATGGAATATGTTTGTTCAGTTAGGCATGACTGATGATAGCTACACTATTGATGATAGTGAAAATATGAGTTATCGTGATTTTGTAAATGCATTCTTAGCTTATAGTCCAACAGACTCGGTTGAATTAAAATTCCGTTTGGCTTTAAAAATAGACCAAGATGATATTGTATGGGACAAACTTATGGAGTTGGATATTTTTAACGATCAAAAACGCGTAGAACTCAAACAAGCAACACCTGCACAAATTTTACAAAAAATCCTTATGGATAGCTGGACTTTAGATGCTGACGACAAAGACATGATTGTAATGTATCATAAATTTGGTTATATATTAGATGGTAAAAAACATCAAATAGATAGCACTATGGTAACCATAGGAGAAGATCAAACTTACACAGCCATGGCTAAAACCGTTGGACTTCCTGTAGCTATAGCAACACTAGCTATATTGAATGAAAAAATAACAACACCTGGAGTCCAAATGCCGATAAATAAAGAAGTTTATCAACCTATTTTAGAAGAGTTAGAAACTTATGGTATTGCCTTTAAAGAAACAGAAGTCCCTTACCTAGGTTATAATCCTCTTAATTTATAAACTCCTTTTGGTTTAAAACCATTAAAACATGAAGATAAACAACCAGAAGGTAAGCATTGATGGAATAGACAAAACCATACTACGCGCCCTTATGAGTGATGCTAGAACACCGGTTTTAGAAATAGCTAGAGCTGTAGGAATCTCTGGTGCAGCCATCCATCAACGCCTTCGAAAACTAGAAAAATCGGGCATTATCTCTGGTTCTAAATTTGTTATAAACCCAAAAGTTCTGGGTTATACAACCATGGCATTTATTGGAATCTATTTAGATAAGGCTATGAGCAACCCAGAGGCTGTTAAACAACTTCAGAAAATACCTGAAGTTTTGGAATGTCATTATACAACTGGAAACTGGAGTATTTTCATTAAAATATTATGTCGCGATAATGAGCATCTTATGCAGCTTCTTAATAAAGATATTCAATCGATATCCGGTGTTTCAAGAACAGAAACATTTATTTCTTTAAACCAACAAATAGACAGACAGATTAATATCTAAAAAAAACTCCTGATAGCTCAGGAGTTTTTTTTTATAAGCACTTCTCGTATTAGTCTCTAGACATAAATATAGAAAGGACATACCAAAATAACAGCATTAATGAAGCAAACAATCCTAAAGCTGCTGGAATATAATTATCTGTTGTGTACTTATTAACCATATTAGATGTTTGGTACAAAATAGAGCCACCTGCTAAGAGACACATACCTACCGAAAACCACAAACCTAAACTAAACCCGAATAAAGTTCCTGCTAAAATTAAACCTAAAGCAATAAAGAAACCTATAGTTAATCCTGTTTTTAAAAAAGAGAAATCCTTTTTTGTCAGTAATACAACTGCGGATAAGCCAGTAAACAATCCCAATGTTACTATAGCTGCTTGATTAAGCATTTCAGGTCCTGAATTTGTATAAACAATAGCCACATATATAAGCGGCACAAAAATAATAGCTTCTGCTAAAATGTAAATAGCATAAGCTAGATACTGCTTATTCTTATCTACAGTTTGCAAGGCCATGCGTTCGGCATAATTGGTAATAAACATAAAACCTCCAAGCATAATTAACCATTTATACCCATCAATCATGGACAAGGTAAAAGAAACAACTGTTTCGCTTTGTAAAAGTAAGTACTCAAAAAGAATAAACACTAAAACACCACCTGCCACATGTGCATAGGTTTTCTTGTAAAATGCTACACGCTCCGTTTCTGTAACATGCGCTAATAAAGGTGCTTCTTGAAATTGATTTTCCATTGTAAATTTGGTTGGTTAATAAAGTTTTAAAATACCAAAAAAAGTCAGATGTAAAACAACTGACTTCATTTCTTATAAGTTTATCTAATAATTAATCGCGACCTCCAAAAACTTGAAGCGCCCAATACAATAAAGATGCTAAAGCTCCAATTGCAGCAACTAAGTATGTTCTAGCAGCCCATTTTAAAGCATCGGCAGCAGCAGCATGTTCGTCACCAGTAAGCATATGCTTATTTTCTAACCAAGCCAATGCTCTATTACTAGCATCGTATTCTACCGGTAATGTTATAAAACTAAATAGTGTTGCTAACCCCATTAATATAACACCTAATACAGCCACGTACCAACCAAGTCCTACACCTGCAGCACCTCCTAATACTAAACCTCCAATAACAAGCCATTGCGACATGCCAGAAGACACGCTAACAATAGGAACTAACTTAGATCGCATAGTCAACCACTCATAAGCTTGAGCATGCTGAACAGCATGTCCACACTCGTGAGCTGCTACAGCGGCAGCGGCAGCATTTCTTTGGTTATAAACAGACTCACTTAGGTTTACTGTTTTATTTTTAGGATTATAATGATCTGTTAATTGTCCGGGTGTTGAAATAACAGCAACATCTGAAATGCCATTATCTGACAACATTTTTTCGGCAATTTCTTTACCACTCATGCCATTTTGTAAATGCACACGAGAATATTTTTTAAACTTGCTTTTTAGTTTATTGCTCACTGCCCAACTAACTAAAGCTATGGCACCAATTAATATATAATATCCAATCATTCTATTCTTATTTTAAAAGTAAATTTACAAGATATATAGCAAATAGCAAGCCAAATAACATTTAAGAAAATTTGTCAGTTGGTTTTTTCAAGGAAAATTCTTAAAACAAAAAGCGTTTCAGATACCTGAAACGCTTTGCTTTTATAACTTATACTATTATTTTCTTCTAGTTAGCCAACGATATTAACAATTTTACCCGGTACTACAATAACTTTTTTAGGTGTTCTACCTTCTAGTTGTGCTTGTGTTTTAGGATGTGCCATAACTGTTTTCTCTATATCATCTTTACTCATATCCATTGGTAATTCTAATGTAAAACGCATTTTACCATTAAATGAAATAGGGTAATTTTTAGAGCTTTCTATTAAATGCTTTTCATCAAACTGAGGGAATTCGGCAGTTGAAATAGATTCGTTATGACCTAGCTTACTCCATAATTCCTCTGCAATATGTGGTGCATAAGGAGACATTAAAATGATAAGTGGTTCAAGAATGTCGCGACTTGTACATTTTTGTGCTGTTAATTCGTTTACGGCAATCATAAATGTAGAAACTGAGGTATTGAAAGAAAAATTCTCAATATCATCGGCAACCTTTTTAATGGTCTTATGTAAAGTTTTTAGACTTTCTTTACTTGGCTCTGAATCGGTTACTTTAATACCATCCTCACCTACGTATAGTTTCCATAATTTTTTAAGAAAACCATGAACACCCGTTATACCAGCTGTATTCCAAGGCTTATACTGTTCTAGTGGTCCTAAAAACATTTCATAAAGACGCAAACTATCTGCACCATAATCCTGACAAATACTATCTGGATTAACCACGTTATATTTAGACTTAGACATTTTTTCAACCTCTCGCCCTACTTTATAAACATCATTACCATCAGTGATTACCTGCCCCTTTTCTCCTATAAAAATAGCTTGTTTGTAATCATCTCCAAACTCACCATCGGTTTTTAGGCCAGCAATATCCAGTTCATCAGACGCATTTACATAGTGTACTTTTACGTGAATTGGTAGCGGCACAATCATAACATTTTCTAAAACATCTGCATTGGGTAAACCGGCAATATCGGCAAGAGTGTTTTTAAGATTTTTCAACGCTTCTTTATCTGCATTCAAATCACCTTTGCTTACAAATTCAGAATGTGAGATATAAATATTTTCTAATTTCTTTAAAAGTTTAGCCCCTGTTTTTTCTTCTTCGGCAGGATTAGCAAACATATAGCTTAAGCGATAAACAAAAGCACTGGTTCCTAAAATCATCCCTTGGTTTATTAGTTTTTTAAAAGGCTCTTCAACCCCTACAAAACCACGGTCTTTTAAAAATTTAACCCAAAAACGTGCGTATAATAAATGCCCTGTAGCATGCTCACTACCACCTATATATAAATCGACATTTTCCCAATATTTAAGTGCATCCTCGCTAGCAAAATCTGTACTATTTTGAGCATCCATGTACCTAAAGAAATACCAAGAACTACCTGCCCAACCAGGCATTGTATTTAATTCTAACGGAAAAACAGTTTCATTATCAACCAAACTATTACTTACCACTTGGTTGTTGTTAGTGTCCCAAGCCCAAACATCGGCACGGCCTAAAGGCGGCTCACCCGTTTCAGTTGGTAAATATTTCTCCACTTCCGGTAAACGGATTGGCAAATGTGCTTTATCAATCATTTTTGGCATACCATTTACATAGTATACTGGGAAAGGCTCCCCCCAATATCGCTGTCTTGAGAATACAGCATCACGTAATCTATAATTTGTTTTACCAAGGCCGTGACCTATTTTTTCAAGTTCAAAAATAGCACGTTTCATGGCTTTCTTATACGCCAATCCATTTAAGAAATCGGAATTAGCAATAATAGTTTTCTCTTTATCTGCAAAGGCTTCTTCGGTAATATCAACACCTTCAAAAACATTAGGAATAGCAATATTAAAATGTTTCGCGAAAGCAAAATCTCGTGGATCACCACAAGGAACAGACATTACAGCTCCTGTTCCATAACCTGCTAACACATAATCGCCAATCCAAATAGGAATAGGTTCTTTAGTAAATGGGTGTTCAGCATAGGCTCCGGTAAAGGCTCCAGAAATTGTTTTTACATCAGCCATACGATCGCGTTCACTTCGTTTAGCTGTTTTTTCAATATACGCATTAACCTCAGCTTTTTGTGCCTCGGTAGTTATTTGACTAACCAATTCGTGCTCGGGTGCTAGCGTCATAAACGACACTCCAAAAATAGTATCTGGACGGGTTGTAAAAACATCAATAATATGATCGTGATCTTTTACATGAAATGATACCGATGCACCAACAGATTTACCAATCCAGTTACGCTGACTTTCTTTTAAAGAGTCGGTCCAATCAATACCTTCTAAACCTTGAAGCAAACGCTCGGCATAGGCAGAAATTCGCATTGACCATTGTGTCATTTTTTTACGAACTACCGGATGGCTTCCACGTTCAGAAACCCCGTTTATAATTTCGTCGTTTGCTAGAACAGTACCAAGAGCAGGACACCAATTAACTTCGGTTTCTGCTAAATAAGTTAATCGGTATTGTAAAAGAATTTCTTGTTGTTTTTCAGTTGAAAAATTCTGCCATTCAGCAGCTGAAAAAGATTCTATATTATCATCACAAACGGTATTAACTTGCGTATTACCTTCTGTTTCAAACTTTGAAATTAATGTATCTATAGCCTCGGCTTTTTGAGTCTCATTATTATACCAAGATTCAAATAACTGAATAAAAATCCACTGCGTCCATTTGTAATATTCTGGTTCTGATGTACGTACTTCACGACTCCAGTCGAAAGAAAACCCTATTTGATCTAATTGACGTCGGTAAGTTTTTATATTATCTTCGGTAGTTACAGCAGGATGCTGCCCTGTTTGAATAGCATACTGTTCTGCTGGTAAACCAAAACTATCATACCCTTGAGGGTGTAATACATTAAAGCCCTTATGTCTTTTATAACGCGCATAAATATCAGATGCAATATAGCCTAATGGATGCCCAACATGTAAACCGGCACCACTTGGATATGGAAACATATCTAATACGTAATACTTCGGTTTTTCAGATTGATTTTCGGCTTTAAACGTTTTATTTTCGGCCCAATATTTTTGCCACTTGGCTTCTATGTCGTTAAAATTGTATTGCATGTGTCTGTTTTATGCTTATAATGGAGGCAAATTTAAACTTATTATAACAATGTTGAAAGTTTAAACGTTGTAATCCTTAAGGAATTGGATTTCTTTTATATTTTTACACCATTAACGCCTATAATATATGAGTTCATCTTTTGAGAAGTATCAAAAACGCCGATTAATATCTTCCTATTTTTCTGTAGTAATTAGTATTGGTCTCGTTTTATTCCTACTAGGTTTATTAGGGATGTTGGTTTTAAATGCTAAAAAAGTATCTGATCATTTTAAAGAGCAAGTGGTTGTTACTATCTATTTAAAAGATTCGGCTAAAGAAGTTGAAACCAAGCAGCTTGAAAAAAGCTTAGCAATGTCTGATTATGTGAAGTCTACAGAATTTGTTTCTAAAGAGCAAGCTGCAGAATATATGAAAGCCGAAAATGGCGAAGATTTCATGGCTTTCCTTGGCTATAACCCACTACAAAACTCCATTGATGTACATGTAAAAGCCGATTTTGTAACGGCTAATCAGTTAGATGACATTGCCCAGGAAGCTTTAAATAAAAGCTTTGTAGACGAAGTTCGCTATGATAATGACTTAGTTAACTTAATGAATGACAACGTTAAAAAAATCAGTTTTTGGATTTTAGTTATCAGTGGTTTATTTACAATTATTGCAGTCTTACTAATTAACAGTTCCATTCGCTTATCTGTTTACTCCAAGCGTTTTACTATAAAAACAATGCAAATGGTAGGCGCTACCAAACAGTTTATTAGACGCCCTTTTGTATGGAAAAGTGTTCGTTTAGGTGTTTTAGGTGCCGTTTTAGCAATGTTAGGTATGGCAGTTGTTTTATATTATATAAACGAAACATTCCCGGAACTCGAGCTTTTAAACAATCAACTTTTACTCGGGCTACTATTTGCTAGTATTTTTGTTTTAGGCATTATTATTACTTGGATAAGCACTTTTATAGCTACACAACGCTTTTTAAATTTAAGAACAGATCAGCTATATTACTAATACAGAACAAAAACTAAATATACTTTAGAAACGCAAGTAGTGCTATAAATTTAGATTCTCTTAACGTGAAAATCCTAAATAAATGAGTTACTTTGCAATACAACTTAAGCTTAGCGTTAATCAAGATACTTTTGAGCGCTAAGAAGTGATGAAAAGTTATAATTTTCAGTAGATTAATTACTAATTATGGGCGAACAAAAACGTAAAAACGAGACACAATCCGATTTTATATTCGGTAGAAAAAATTATAAATTTATGGTTATTGGATTAGCTGTAATTGCTTTAGGCTTTATTTTAATGTCTGGAGGCGGAAGCGATGATCCCAATGTATTTAATCCTGAAATTTTTAATTTCCGCCGAATTCGTTTAGCACCAACTCTAGTTTTATTAGGCTTTGCTATTGAAGTTTATGCCATATTACTAAATCCTTACAAAAAATAACCCATCACACCAGACTTAACTACACTGGTGCATTAATATTTTACCCCATGGATATAACAGACTCCATAATTCTTGGTGTTATACAAGGACTTACAGAATTTTTACCAGTTTCATCTAGCGGACATTTAGAGCTTGGAAAAGCCATTCTTGGCGATAGCTCAATTCCTAAAGAAAGTTTACTTTTCACGGTTGTATTACACTTTGCTACAGCTTTAAGCACCATTGTGGTATTCCGAAAAGATATTTGGCTACTAATAAAGGGCGTCTTAAAATTTGAATGGAATGACGATTTACAATTTGTTTCAAAAATTGCGCTTTCTATGATACCTGCTGTTTTTGTAGGTTTATTTTTTGAAGAACAATTAGAAAGTCTTTTTGGCGGTAATATTTTTCTTGTTGGTTGTATGCTTATTGTAACAGCTGCACTCCTATTTCTAGCTGATAAAGCAAAAGACACTCAAAAAGAAGTAAGCTTTAAAAACGCGTTTATTATTGGTGTATCTCAAGCCATTGCTATGCTTCCTGGTATTTCTAGATCAGGTGCCACAATCTCAACATCGGTATTATTAGGAAATGATAAAACACGTGCTGCACGCTTTTCTTTTTTAATGGTTGTACCTTTAATATTTGGAAAAATAGCGAAAGATCTGTTTAGTGGCGAACTTACCTATGAGGCTTCTAATTTCACCTATTTAAGTGTTGGATTTGTAGCCGCTTTTGTTGCTGGATTATTTGCTTGCACATGGATGATTTCATTGGTAAAGAAAAGTAAATTATCTTATTTCGCTATATATTGTGCTATTGTTGGCATACTAGCTATAGCTTACACCCTTATAAACTAATTATGATGACTGCTGAAGATTTCAAAAATGGCCAAGTATTATTAATTGATAAGCCATTAAATTGGACATCATTTCAAGCTGTTAATAAACTTCGTTGGGAAATACGCCACGCGCATAACATTAAGAAAATAAAAGTAGGGCATGCTGGCACGTTAGACCCGTTAGCAACTGGTTTATTAATTATTTGCACAGGTAAAATGACCAAGCAAATTAACACATATCAAGGTCAGGATAAAGAATATACTGGAACTATTGTTTTGGGTGGCACGACACCATCATATGACTTGGAAACAGAAGTTGATGTGACATTCCCTACAGACCATATTACCGAAGCCGCTATCCACGAAGCAACGAAACAATTTATTGGTGAAATAGATCAGTATCCGCCCGTTTTTTCAGCTATAAAAAAAGAAGGCAAACGTTTATATGAGTTTGCTCGTGCTGGTGAAGCCGTTGAAATAAATTCTAGACGCATTCAAATTTCGACATTTGAAGTAACCAATATAAACGGTTTAAATATTGATTTCCGCGTTGTATGTAGCAAAGGAACTTACATCCGTTCATTAGCACATGATTTTGGAAAAGCTTTAAATTCAGGCGCACATTTATCAGCCTTACGTCGTACTAAAATTGGTGATTTCCATGTAGATAATGCGTTAACACCAGAGGCATTTATAGAAAGCTTAACAACCAAATAATTACTTTTTCCGTATATTAAGCTGATTAGTCATTTTTTAAAAAAGATTATGCACCTTTCAGATAAACAAAAAGCCATTTTAATAACGGGACTTATTTGCAGCTCGGTATTACTATTGCTTTTTAGCTTTCAAATAACACAATTCTCAGAAAAAATTGCTGAAAGCTATTATCTAATCGAGCCGAAACCCGATGAAACATTAACGGAAGAAACATTAGAAGAAACTCCTACCGAGAAGGCTGAAACCAATAAAGCTTATAACGAAACTGTAAAACACAAAACTTTTGCCCAGGCCTATCAACCTATTGCGCCTCCAACGGATTATGAATACACTAAAGTAGAAACGGAGCCAACAGAAAGCACTACCAAACCTACTAAACCAAGAAATAGTTCAAGCAGTTTAGACGCGGACATATTAACTTCTTACAACACGGTTAATAACCTTATAAAAGAACAACAAAATAATATATCGGAACAATCGGTTAACACTAAAAGTAGCATGCACTATTCTTTAGTAAATCGTACACATAGCTATCTCCCTACTCCCATCTATTTGTGTAATACAGGCGGAAAAATTGTTGTTAATATTTCGGTAAACAGTCAGGGAGAAGTCATTAAATCAACCATTAACAAAGCAGCTTCGACAGCTAACGCATGTCTTCAAAACCATGCTATTGAATATGCAAACCAATCACGTTTTAATATAGATCGCTCTAAAAAAACGCAATTGGGTTCGATTACTTTTCAGTTTAAAGGCAAGAATTAAACGCCTAGTAAATTTAGTAAATCGTTAATCGCACTCTGCCCTTTATCTTTATTATACCAACCCTGCAGGTCCTCTTTAAATTCTGGGGTTAGTGTTCCATGAGCTGCTTTATAATCGGCAACCATTTTAGTTGCAGTTACAGGTCTAGGTCCGTAGGTATTAAGCACTTCTTGAATTTCAGAATCCACCATCACTAACTTAGGAATAGACTTTCCGCCATTAGTTAAAAACTGACTCATTAATGCATCGTTAGAATCACGTAGTACTAATTTAAGTGTAATATTTGTATTTAATGCCGCTAGCTTAGCCATTGCAGGAATAACGTGTGCTGCATCACCACACCAACTCTCGGTAAGCACTACCCAAGTTACTTGATCTTTAAAATTTGCTAAACGCTGTAAAGCCTCATCCGATACTTTTATGGTTTTATCCCAACGCTTCATTCTTCTATCATTTAGCATGGTATAGTTTACCATTGCAGCAGATTGATCTGCTCCAGTTGCAGATTCTGTAGCAACTAAATCCTTAACAAGTTCTCGATATTCCGGATAACTCATACTCGTTTCTAAACTAGTTTTAATGATATCCGATATTTGTGTATTGCTTATTGCTTCCATAGGTTTACTTTATTTTAGTTCAAATATATATTACTTAATAGTTGCTAACAGTAACTTTTGTAACATTTGCTTATCAAAAATATAAGGAATCTTACTATTAAGTTATGATATATGTCATAAGTATGTCTATCTTTAGTTTGAAAACTTACAGATTGGTAATTATGACAAAGCACAGATGTGGTTGGTGTGTTGGAGACAGCCTTTATGAAGCCTATCACGACAAGGAATGGGGTCTTCCCGTTTATGATGATAGTACCTTTTTTGAATTTTTAATTTTAGAAACCTTTCAAGCAGGATTAAGCTGGATAACCATTTTAAGAAAGCGTGAAAATTTCAGAAGCGCTTTTGATGGATTTGATTACAAAAAAATTGCCCTGTATCAATCGGATAAAATTGAAACATTATTGCAAGATGCTGGTATTATACGTAACAAACTAAAAGTTAATGCGGCCGTAACAAATGCCAAATTATTTATGAAAATTCAAGATGAATTTGGAAGTTTCAGCAATTACATATGGAGGTTTGTGGACAACAAACCCCTAAAAAATAAAGTACCACATTATAAAGAAGCACCTGCTACAACCGCTATTTCGGATGCCATTAGCAAGGACTTAAAAAAGCGTGGATTTAAGTTTGTCGGTTCGACTGTAATGTACGCCTTTATGCAAGCCACAGGGCTTGTAAACGACCATGAACAGAACTGTTTCAGGTACAATGAGGTGTAATTACTTATTAGCCTTTAAAAAAGCTGTAATTTCAGAAGGCTCAGCACGGTTTCTATAATCGGCATCAACAAAGGCATAAATTATTTTACCATTTTGATTAATAACATAAGTAGCTGCTAACGGTAATTGGTTAGAGTCGTCGCCATTATAAGCATTCATATCAAAGGAATTATTATAAATAGTAGCCACATCCTCTGTTAGCTTAAAAACAATCCCATATTCTTCTGCTACTTTGTTTCCAACATCGCTTAGAACCTCGAATTCTAAATTATTTTTCTCTGCAGTACTTATCGATTTGTCTGGCAGTTCAGGTGTTAATGCTAATAAGTTAGCTCCTTCTGCTTTGAAATTTGGCAATTCGGCTTGTAAAGCACTTAATGTTAAGTTACAGTAAGGGCACCAACCGCCACGGTACCATGTTAAAACCACAGGACCTTTTTCTAAGTATTCGGCTAGCGATACCGTATTGCCTGTGGCATTTTTTAAAGAAAAATTAGGTGCTTGTTCATTTACTTTTTTTGCCTGATCTAGAACACCACTATTGGATACGGACTCAAAGCCAGCAGCATAAACTTCTTTCTTGTGAGCATCGGCTTTCACTTCAAAATTAGCTTTTTTGGCATCTAATTGCGATTTAAGAGAAACAGGTTTCATAGTATTCATATTAAAGTTTTTTTTAAAATATTCAGGTTTCAGGTTGTTATTAAATTGTATATCAGACCAAGTTACCTGAATCCATGGCTTTTCACTAACATAGGCATCCCATGTTGATTTTTTATATAATCGTTTTGTAGGAATCAGAATCCCATCCACATCTTCGTAAGTTAAACGCATTAAGTTTGGCGTATCCATAACACCAAAATCGGCAACCGTAAATAAAAACTGATCAACTAACAAAGTTTCCTTATTAATATAAATTTGATAAATATCAGTTGGTATGTTTTTCTCTGATTCAAAAGATATTTTAACCACATCATATTTCTTATCTTCAACTACATCCTCACCTACATACTCATAATTCACAGATGGATCGAGTAATTTCTGCATCATAGTAAACCAATAAAAGTTAGTTGGTCTGCTAAAAGCCACACGTTTCAGCATCATAGAATTATCTAAAACTACACCGTTGTGTTTTAGCCAATATTCAGTACCATCATAACCTTGCTCTATAAGACCTTCAAGTTTTGGATACGTTCTTCCATGCTCTGAAAATGCTCCATATGAAAGCTCACCTTCAAAAATATATTTTTCAGTTATAACATCCTTTTTACCATTTGGCATTTCATAGGTATACGTATAAACCACATCATGCTTTTCTAATAAATCGGCATAACTACCTACTTTTTCAACCATATTAAAAACCAATTCATGCGCTTTATTTTTAAACACTTTTGGGGTTTCATTAGTTTCAATGGTTGCTGGTTCTGCGCTTTCCGTCTTGCCGTTATTACAAGATAAAACCATTAAACTTAAAGCAATAATTGGTAAAAATTTAATTTTCATAGGGTATTCAATTTTAAAAGGATCCTGATTAATTTTTATAATGCTATTCTAGATCTGTTTCAAATATACAAAAACATACTGATTGGTATGATTTATTAACTACTTAATATAAAAAGGGTTTGACATTCTGCTTATTATAAATAGTTTAAAAATTCGGATCGTGAAATTTCTTCGGCACCAAACCGTTGGAGGTGATCTGTATAAACCTGACAATCTATTAATTGGTAGTCTGTGTTTTGAATAAAACTAACAAAAGCTACTTTACTAGCATTGCTTACTTTGGCAAACATACTTTCGCCGCAGAACACACCATTACCAATATCTACACCATAAAAACCACCAACTAAATTATCATTCTGCCAGACTTCTACAGACTTAGCATAGCCCAATTCGTGTAATTTATTATATGCTTCTATCATTGTATGGGTAATCCATGTACCTGATTGACCATTGCGTTTAATTTGAGAACACGCATGGATAACTTGATTAAAATCTTGATTCATAGAAACTGTCAAATCCGCATTTCGGAGTACCTGTTTCAAACTTTTGGAAACCTTTAGTTTTTGTGGGAATAGGACAAACCGTGGATCTGGAGACCACCATAAAATGGGCTGCCCGTCTTCAAACCATGGAAAAACACCCGTTTTGTACGCTAATAATAAACGTGCCACGGACAAATCGCCACCCAAAGCTAATAAACCATCGGAATCGGCTTCTTCTACAGGTGGGAAAACAATTTCTGAAGTTAAATACGGAATCATATTACGTGCAAAAAAAGGATGAAAGTAATTAGAATAGTTAGAAGTCCTATTAGGAATTAGTTAAACTTAAAATAAGAACATAAAAAAACCTCAAAGCTAGAAACATTGAGGTTTTTTTTATAAAAATTAATCACCATTAATTAAAATGGTAAATCATCGTTATCTTCTTCTTTTAGGTCGTTTGCTGGAGCAAAAGCCTGTGCAGGAGGTACAGGTGGCATTTCTGGATTAGAAGCATCTGCTTGAGCTGCTTCAATACGCCATCCTTGAATAGAGTTAAAATATTTAGTTTCACCTTGTGGGTTAACCCATTCTCTACCGCGTAAGTTAATGTTAATTTTAACTTGCTGTCCTACTTGAAAACTGTTTAATAAGTCTGTTTTATCTTGAACAAACTCTACCATTATATGTTGTGGGTACTGCTCTTCCGTTGTTACAACTACTTCTCTTTTTCTAAAGCCATTACTACCAAACGACTGTGTTTCTCCTATAGCTTTAATTCTTCCTTGTACTTCCATCTTAAAATTTAATTTACTGTTTTATGATAATAATATTTTCCACGCACTATCTAAATCGCCGAAGCTTAAATAGTTTTGTGCTAACTTATGTTTTTCTCTATGTGAGGCATTTTTAATATTCGGATAATTTTCACTAACCGATTCTAAAAAAGCCTGTACTGATTCCGCTGACGGCAAATGTTCTACATTTCCTAACATACCCAACTCATTCCCTGTTAATATCATGCTGTTTTTCACATGATCGGGTAACGCATCTACACCCACACCAAGTGTTGTAAGGGGTTTTGGTATTTCAAAAAAGCCATTTTTAGCACGGCTATAATAACTTCCTCCAGCTCTAGAAACCAAGTCCAAACGTTCTTGATTTATCTGTCCATCTGTATCTAAAACCTCATCGTCTATATGAAGTTTAACAACTTCACATATTACTAAATTCCCAGCGCCACCTTCAGTGCCTAATTGAACA
Organism: Algorimicrobium bowmanii; assembly: GCF_054031195.1. The sequence continues at coordinate 702,073 of NZ_CM132929.1, read as the reverse complement.
ACCTCATTAACCTTACATTCAAATTGTACAGGTGATTCAGCAACACGAAATGGTTTTACTAAATCGGATTCCAACATATGAAAACCAGCCTTTTCAAATTCGTTAACGCCTAAAGGGTAATCAGTACTACTCAATGACATTTGGTGAACCATATCAAAACTCACCACATTAATAACGACTTCCTTTGTTGCTAATACATTTTCTAATGTGTGCTTTGTTGTATTATTGCGTACACGTCGTGCAGGCGAAAATATCATAATAGGCGGATTAGCACTAAACACATTAAAAAAACTAAAAGGCGATAAATTTGGGTTTCCATTTACATCTACAGTACTTGCAAAAGCTATTGGCCTAGGTGCCACAGCACTAAGTAAATAGCTATGTAATTTAGCTGTGGATAACTCATTAGGTTCGTATGAAATCATGGGAACTTTATTATTTTGCACAAAGGTAATTAATCTAATAACCAACTAAAAACGATTTGCATATCATATCGCACAATATTATCAACAGAATTCCATTATATTAACAATAAAATTCAACCTATGCTTTTTTATAAATATCGAAACTTAACGCGGTGGATTATTATAGCCGCTAGTTTTATAATAATATCGTTAATTCTTTGGAATACTTATGTGTTTTTTCAGCATTTTAAAGAAGAAGAACGCATAAAAATGGATGTCTGGGCAGCTGCGCAAAGCGATATAACACAAAATTATTTGGATGATGATTTGAATATGGTTTCATCTAAAGTATTTTTTGATACCAAATATGATAATCCCATGGTTGTTATTGGAGAAGACAACAGCGTAAGTTCTTTTAGAAACATAGATAGCACCAAACTAGAAAACAACTCCTATGTGGATAGGCTTATTAACGAACTACAAGAGCAAAACACGCCTATTGAGTTATCATATTTTGATGCCGAACTAAATAAAAAGGTAAATATGGGAACCTTATATTACGGGAACTCACCATTAATTACCAAACTAAAATACTACCCGCTAGCATTACTTCTAATTATTATATTATTTGGGGCTGTTGCATATTTCTTTTACAGAAGCACCAAAATAGCGACACAAAATAAATTATGGTCAGGAATGGCTAAAGAAACCGCTCACCAAATAGGCACCCCATTATCATCTTTAATAGGCTGGACTGAAATATTAAAAACTGAGCATGTAAATCCGCAATATATATTAGAGATTGAGAAAGATATAACCCGCTTGCAAACTATAACGGAACGTTTTAGCAAAATAGGCTCTTTACCTAAACTTGAAAAGACGGATATAGTAGCCGAAACACTAGAATCTTATAGCTATTTAAAAACACGCTCGTCTAAATTAATTGAATTTGAAATTTTAGCTCCTGAAACACCTATTTACGTTCCATTAAACAAACAACTTTATAGTTGGACGATTGAAAACCTTGTTAAAAATGCTATTGATGCTATGCGTGGCAAGGGTAAATTAACGATAGATATTTCTCAACTAGAAAACAATGTAAAAATAACTATTACAGATACTGGAAAAGGTCTGAATAGAAATCAATTTAAGCGTATATTTGAACCTGGATTTACAACCAAAAAACGCGGTTGGGGTTTAGGTTTATCCTTAGCCAAACGGATTATTGAAGAATTTCACAACGGAAAAATTCAAGTCCTTGAGTCGGAAATTAATCGGGGCACCAGTATGCAAATTATTTTTAAAACCATGCCATTAAATGACTGATCAGTTTATTACTATCAAAGAAGTTGCTATAAATAACAATTGCCCAGAGTGCTACAATACCACAGGCTTGCACTTTACTTTTAAGCAAAAATTTATAGATGCTCGGTTTTATAAATCGTTAACCACCGAAACGGCTCATCAGTTATTTTGTAAAACCTGTGAAACCATAGTATACCCAGCTACTTGGACCGACGATATTGATCGTGTATTTGCCTACCATCAAAGAGCTTTTACACCCAAAAAAGCTTCTTTAAAATTAAAAAAGGCAGCATGGATAGCTATAGGAAGCTTTGTAGCCCTTGCTATTATAGCAATTATAGCTACTGTTTTCTTAACCTAAATTACAGATTAGCACGAATAGCTTCTGCTACAGCTTGAAAATCTTGTTCCGTTAACTTTTCTTTTGAGATAAAACGAGCGTCTTCCATTGTATTTAAAGGAATTAAATGCACATGAGCATGCGGCACTTCTAGACCAATAACAGTCATACCAACACGCTTGCAAGGAATTGTTTTCTCAATGGCTAAAGCAACTTTTCGAGAAAATTCTAATAAACCGTGGTAGGCAACCTCATCTAAATCGAATAGCTTATCAACTTCCTGTTTCGGAATACAAAGTGTATGTCCTTTAGCATTAGGGTTTATGTCTAAAAAAGCGAAATAATCGTCTGTTTCCGCAATTTTGTAACATGGGATTTCGCCATTAATAATTTTTGTGAATATTGTTGCCATAGCTTACTAATTGATATACTTGTAAATATAAAAAGATTCCGGTTTTAAGGGAATCTTTTTAAGAATAATTTAATTTATAGGAAGGAAAACATCCCAAATGGAAACTGGTTCCTGCTTATCTTGATATTTCTAAAACATCAAATTTCATAACGCCATTTGGCACTTGTACTTCGGCAACTTCGCCAACAGATTTTCCTAATAGTCCTTTACCAATAGGTGAATTTACAGATATTTTACCGGATGCCAAATCGGCTTCACCATCGGCAACCAAGGTATAGGTCATTTCCATACCATTAGTTTGATTCTTTATTTTTACCTTAGAAAGCACTAGCGCTTTAGAGGTATCTAGTTGCGATTCATCAATTAATCGGGCTCCAGCTAAGGCGCCTTCAAGTTTAGAAATTTTCATTTCTAGCATTCCTTGTGCTTCTTTAGCTGCATCGTATTCGGCATTTTCACTTAAATCCCCTTTATCTCGGGCTTCAGCAATAGCTTGAGATGCGCGTGGACGCTCAATATCTTTTAATTGGCGTAACTCATCACGTAATTTCTTTAGTCCTTCTGCAGTATAATAAGATACTTTACTCATAATTTCTTCATTTTTAGTAATAAAAAGATACTGAAAACTACCTTGTAACATCACAAAATTTATTCAGCATAAAAAAATCCCGCTTGCACGAGATATAAATACAAATCTACACATTTTTTTTGATTCCCGTGAGTTTACCTTTTGATATTAATAGGATAAAACACTTTAAACGATCCTTTTAATATAGCAGTTCACCTGTATGCTAAAGATACAATTTATTTTAATAGGCTTGCTTTTTGTTGTAAATTGCACCCAAAACAATCATGTTTATGAAACATTTAGTTTATATAGTTTTTACGTTACTCCTAATTAGCTCATGCAGCAATAATGATGATAACGCAACACAACAAAATGAGTTTTTACCTAATTATGGTTTTGATACAGGAAACTTAATTAATACGAATTTGCCTCAGTACAGCGATATGCAATACCCAAACAATTTTATCATTCTTAATAGCAATTATGGTATAAATGGTGTTGTTGTATTTTATGCTGGCGGAAGTAACTATAGTGCTTTTGAATTAACAGATCCAAATCATGCAATTCGTGACTGTTCTAAACTTACTGTAAATGGTGTTATTGCTACTTGTAGTTGTGACGAAGGAAAATCTTACGATATTTTAACAGGACAACCTCAAGAAGGCACCACTGGAAAGTACGGACTAAAACGCTATTTTGTTGAGAAAACAGGGAATATAATTCGAGTTTATAATAATTAGAAATTAAGTCGCTTTAAAATACTATCTAATTTTCTTTCATTTTCCTCTGAATAACCAATATGAGAGTAAATAATCTTTCTTTTTTCATTTAATAATAAAACTGTTGGAAACGATTGTATTTTAAAATTATTTTCATCTGATAAAACAATTGGATAGTCAATATTTCTAGCAGAAACAAAGGCTTCTAATAAATCACGCTTGCTTTCTTTATCTTTTAAATTAACACCAATAATTTGTAAATCTTCATTGTTGAAATTATCATGAATTCTGTTCAAATGTGGGATTGATTTAATGCAAGGGTGACAAGCCATAAACCAGAAATCTAATAACACGTAATTTGCCGTTAATTCATTCAGATTAAAATCTTCAGAATTCTTTAAATTTACCCCCAAAAGAGTCGGAGCTTTACCACTTAAGACTGGGTTTTGTTTTTTAAAATTATTTTTTAAATCAGAAAATGAAATTATTTGAGAATTCTTCTCTAAATTTTCGATTTCATCTTTAATATTGGCATGAACTAAATAATCTATATCCTGAAATTCCCAACTATCATATTGATTGGTATCTTGAAATTCAGCGTAAAATTTTTTTTTATAAATCTGTTGAGAATCTAAAGAAATCATATAAGTCCAATGCACTTTCTTTAATTCTTCAGTATCTTCAATGTTCTTAGTTACTATTAAATTGTTCCTTTTATTTCGAATAGAAACACTACCATTTTTGTCATCAAAAGTTGATAATGGTAATAGCATTTGTTTGTAAAAATAATTTTGTTTGTTTTCTTTAACCAGCCTATTATTCAAGCTATCTATTTGGTAAGTAATATTATTATAATGATAAATTAAATACTCATCTGTATTTCTACTTATTTTAAAATTATAACCATAAATAGTATCATTTGGATTTTTTGATATATTAACTTTATAGGTATAGGATACTGTATCCTTATCAAAAAGAGCTTTGTTTTTTGTTTTAAGCAAATATGATATTGATAGGTAGTTTTCATTTTTTTTAAAAATAGCACTTACATCATGATCTACTTTTGAACATGACGTAAGTACTAAAATTAAATAGAAGTGTATTGTTTATTGTTAAACGTAATCATTTCAGCTGCAACAATAACACCATTTAAAATTCTTAAAATTTTAAATGGGTTTTTACCTTCAGTACACTCAGCTGTTACCACCATTTTGCAACATGTAACACCCTCACAGGTTGTAGAGCATGTTCCGTCACCGTTATCCGTGCTCGCAAAACCACAGGTTGCCTGTTGCGCAACGGTTCCACTGGGACAAGCACATTCCAAAAGTGGTTTATTTCCGCATGAGTCCGTTTTACTTTGAATAATAACAGGTTCTAGATTATAAAGTAATATAACAGAAAAGAGCTTAGTTTTAGATTTACTGTTTTCTGCTATTTTTTAGCCTTAGTTGTTGATATTCTACTTCTTTAATTTACTTTTATAACGATAAAATATATAAATAAAGACTATACATCCTAACAAATATAAACTGAGAATATATATATTTCCCATTAATTTTTTAGGAAATATAAGAAAAATGAAAAATGTTAGTATATAAAATATTAAGAATGCGCCACCGAATTTTGACCTTAAGTTCTTTCTTTGTTTTTCTTGTTCCATATCTATAGTATTTTTTAATAGTTAATAATACTAAAAAAATTAATTTGTAAACTTTAGACTAGCTTATATAACTAATCGGTTAAACAAAAGGTTGTTTAAGAAGTCTAAATTTTAGAAGCCTTTTAATAAGAAGTATTTTTCAACCTAAAATATAGATTAATAAATAAAAACTAGCGCTAGTTATGTTGCAACAAGCTGTCTAAAAACGCATTAAGAGACTTCTTAAATAACTCAAATTGTCTTTGGACAAATCAAACTTAAAAAAAAACTATTGGAGCAACATTTTTTAACAAATTTGTGCCATTTACCGAAAAGTTTAAAAACCCATTACGGTTTTCCCGTAAAAACACCCTGTAAACGCAAACAGCCTAAAAACAATAATTTGTTTTTAGGCTATTTCCTATTGTCAAAAACATTAAAAATATAATATAAGTAATAATAAGGTTTTTGATATGGTTTAAAATTTCAACGTCACTCCCATCAAGAAATTTGTAGTTGCCTGCGGGTAGTAAAAATTTTCTGTTATTGCTGGGTCGTTAGATCCTTCCGGTCTGTAATAATAGCTATACGTGTATCCGTTAGAAACATACTTTTTATTAAAAATATTATTTACAAGTAGATTAAAAGCAATTTCTTTCATCCATGATGGATATACTTTAAATGATGCATTAAAATTATTTACAAAATAAGCGTCCATACTTTTACTATCACTAGATGTATTATCTAAGTATTGTTTACCAACATATTTAGCAATCAAACCTAAATTTAAATTTTCAATTGGAGAATATACTAAGGTCCCACCCGCTATTACGTTTGGAGAAAAAGAGATATCTGTGTCTTCATAACGTGTTGTTACGCCTTCATAAGAAACTGTATCATACGTGTTAGGATCGTATTGTGTATCATAAACTACATAATCAAAAGCATCAATTTTGTTTTTACTAAATGTTGCATTGGCATCTATGCGTAATTTGTTTGAAAACTTATAGCCTGCCTGTAACTCAATACCAGCACGGTAACTTTTATCTACGTTCATCCTAATAGGATCACCAGCATTATCTAAGTCACCTGTTAATACTAATTGATCTTTATAGTTCATATAATACACATTAGCATTAGCATAATATTTAGCTTTTTTCAACTTGTATCCAAACTCAAAATCGTGAAGTCTTTCTGGGTTTGGTAATATTGGATTTTTAGTTAAATCATCTCTATTTGGTTCTCTATTAGCTACCGCATAAGAACCATATACACTACTAAAATTATTAATAGAATATGTTAACCCTAACTTAGGATTAAAAAAACTATACTTTTCATCAACGTCAATTGGCACTAAATCTGAACTATTACCGTAAGACGAATAATTTACATGACGGTATTGAACATCTGCAAAAGCGAACCAATTATTATTAATCGTATACTCAGCTTTTAAGTAGGTATTAAAATCACGCTTTTTACCTAAACTGTGGTAGTAATCGGTTCTAATTGGCACAGGAACAGCAAAAGAATCCCAAATTAGCTCACCAAAATGATCACCGTCATATTTATTATAACCACCACCTAAATAAACATTCAAACCATTTCGGTTATAATTTAACGAGTATACAAAAGCATAAAAATGATTATCCAACCAACGTCTTCTTACAACATCACCAGCTTCATCAGCATTTACACTATTTGGAAAATAATCTCCTAACTCCTCATCGTCTTTAAATTGTTCAAAATACCCTTTACCACGCGTATAGTTCCCTGAAATATTAGCAGAAAAATAAGAGTTAAATTGATGTGAAATATGCAACTGATAATGAGTTTGCTCATAATCATCCACTTCGTTATCATAGGTATAGTAGTTATAAGTACGTCCTGAATTCAACATGTTTTCAGCTTCAGCATCCGATGAGTAATTTCTATCAATAAAAGCCTGAATCCCTTCTAAATCGCCATTTACAACAGCTTCTGGAGTACCATACCAAGATTGGTACGTTTTTTCTTTCCCTCCAAAAACAATTGCTTTAACAGATGTTTTATCATCCAAATAGCCCGCTTCTGTGTAGTAGGATGATAAATCAGAGGAAGCCCTATCTATATAACCATCACTAAGAATTTTTGAAAGCCTACCTTCTACATAAAAATTATTCTTTAGTCCAGAACCAATACTCACATTGTGTTTTCTAGTACCATATGAACCAACAGCATTGGTAGTTGTTGCATATCCTTCCTTTGAAGGCTCTAAAGTTTTTAAATTTAAACTAGCACCAAATGCTCCAGAACCATTGGTAGACGTACCAACACCACGTTGCAATTGAATATCTTCTACAGAAGAAACAAAATCAGGCATATTTACCCAAAAAGTTCCTTGGCTTTCCGAATCGTTATACGGAATACCATTAATTGTAACGTTTACACGTGTTGCATCGGTACCACGAACACGAATACCCGTGTAACCAACACCTGCTCCGGCATCACTAGTTGTAACTACAGAAGGTAGCTGATCTAGCAAAATAGGCAAGTCTTGACCTAGGTTTGTTGACTCTAGCTCCTCCTTGGTGATGTTTGAAAATGCTACAGGTGTTTTGTCTTTTGCTCTTGTAGCAGACAAAAGCACTTCGTTAAGCGTCTCGACCTTTGTTGAATCTTTTTCTTTTTCTTGAGAAAAACCGCTGAATGATGCTGATAAAAATAGCGATAGCAGTCCTGCCTTTTGAATGTGTTGCCAGCGGAAAACTGACGCATTGTTGAATAAAAATTTCATCCGATAAAATAAATTTAGCGAATAAAAAGAGGTGATTATTCTGATTAAAAATTAGTTGTTTTTTGCTACCTCACTTATTAAGTATGGTATAACAAACGTTTGTATTTTTCCTAAACAGCATTACCTGTTCTAGGTTCAATGGGTATGATCTCAGCCGATATTAGGCACCCCTTTATGAGAACGGCGCAAAGGTAGGCGAGTTTTTCATTATGACAAAGCTTTGCTAACTTAAAATTTGAAAGAAAATTGTATCCTGCTAAAGTTCAGGTGGTTTTCTATTGGCTTTTTTATCCGACTGCTTTTTTTTATTTGAAAGCCGCTTAAGCTTTACAGATTTGGGGATTTTAGTCGCTTTCCTTTTTTTAGTAACGGTCAACCCTTTTCTAATAAGTTCTAAAAACCGTTTGATAACCAAGTCTTTATTTTTATGCTGACTACGACTATCGGAGCTTGTAAGTATCAAAACCCCATCTGAAGTTAACCGATTTTGAAGTTTTGATTGAAGTCGCATTTTCTGTGATTCAGAGAAAACTTGTGAGTTTAGCAAGTTCCAATTCAATACAACCTTAGAAGCTGTTTTATTAACATGCTGACCACCGGCACCAGAACTTCTAACAGCTTTGAATGATAACTCCGAAATTAATAATGGGGCATTAAACATATTACTTAATTTGATGGGGAGCCTTAAGTAAATCGTTAACAGTTTTAACAGGGTTAAAAGTAATTAGTGGCACCTCAACAAAAATGGTATTCCAATTAGCCATACTACCGTTCCAAAGTCCTGGCAGTTCTAAAGCTTTAAGGTTCTTCCCTAACCGTGTTTTTTTAGTAATAAATGCAGCTTTATGATCTACAAATTTCAAAAGATTAAATTTATTGCCTTTATAGTCTTTTACTCCACAAACTAAATCGACAGGATTAAAGTGTGTGGCATTTTTTAAAATACTCTTTTGATGCTTATTTTTTTGATTTATTTGAGCCGACTCAACAATTTGTAAAGACACCTGACCATTCTCACTTTTCACCCAAAACGGTCCGCCACCTGGTTCGCCTTCATTTTTAACCATACCGCATACGCGTATTGGACGGTTTAATTTATTGTATAGGTATTCAATTTGATATTTTTGCGCATATTTTTCAAATTCTATTGAAATTCTAACTTGCATTTTTTGAGTTATAAACTCGGCAATTTCAATAATAGTTTCTTGCGATAAATCGCCTTTTTCTATTTCTCTTAAATATTGAAATGCTTGCTGTTGAATTTTGGTAAGGATACCAGCTAATATTTGTTTGTTTTCTGCTACCTGATCTTTGTACTTATAGACGACTACATTATCAATGTTTTTAATAAAAACAATATCGGCATCTAAATCATTTAAATTCTCTATCAATGCGCCGTGACCAGAGGGACGAAACAACAAACTACCATCTTCAATTCTAAATGGCTTACCTTTTGGGGTTGTTGCAATGGTATCGGTACTGGACTTCTGATAAGAAAACGATATATCAAATTGGGTATTTGTTTTGGCCTGTACTTTATCAACTATTCTATCAAATTCATTACTGAATTTATCTTTATGATTTTCAGAAATTGTAAAATGTAAACGGGCCTGCTTATTCCCCGAAGCATATAACGCCGTTTCAAATAAATGTTCTTGAAAAGCGGTAGCAATTTTGTTATTTTTATATTCGTGAAATGGCAACAAACCTTTTGGAAAACTTCCATAATTAAGTTTATCTGCATCCAACATAGTTTGTACAAAAATCAAAGATTGCATACCGGGCTTTAATTCAGCGTAATTGGGATGCGATATTTCTATCTGCTTTTTTACCTCCTGATAAAAAGGGAATTTTTCCATACCTACAAAAAACACATGTAGATCTTTAATATTTCTGCTATTTAAATAGGCATTTAAGGTTTCAGAGTCAGGATTGTACTCCTCCAAAAATTGAAATAAAAACTTAAACATTCTTGTTGCGGCTCCAGATGCAGGAACAAACTTCAAAATATCAAGACTATCTTTCTGTGAATTGAAAAAAGTAATGGCTTCAGCTTTTTGTGAAGCAGATAAACGAAGGATTCCATCATTAACGGTTGCAGCAGAAACCAAATTAGAAAAAGGCAATCCTGAAGCTAAAACATCTAACTGTTGTTCAATTTGATCTACAGATAATCCTTTGGCTTGAAATTGCTTTATATCTTTTTTGGAAAAAGTCATGTTTTGGTTTTTAATAATTGGTTGATATGCTTTATAGCTAACGCCATTCTTTCATCTAGACTACCACTTAGAAGTACATAAGGCTTTTTATACGCATCTAAGGCGTTTTTAAAAGCCTGAAACATGGCTTCTCTTTCAAGAGGTTTGTCTCGAATACCATCGGGTTCCCATGGTATGTCAATATTAGTTAAAAAATAAAGATTATAGTAATTTTCAGCAGCATATTTATCAAGTTCTTTAGAAATAAAGCCTTGATAATAAGCCTCGCTATACACTTTTGTTTCTAACAAATCGGTATCACAAATGAGCAATTTAGAAGCTTGTTTGGCAAGCTTATTTTCTAAATTCATTTGCCCTTTTGCTATAGGCAATACATCATTTTGCGTTAATTTCAGATCTAATTTATTTTTCTTCACAGCATATAACCTAGCATATTCAGGTACCCAAATAGTCTCATAATAGGCTGCCAATTTTTTAGCCAACACTGTTTTTCCTGTCGATTCAGGGCCAAAAAGCACAATTTTTACGCAATTACTTGCTTGTTGTTTAAGTGTTTCTTCCATGCTATATACCCATAAATTGCTAAAACTGTAAAGCCTAAATACTGAAAACTTGTAAATGTAAAACCTTTATAAAAATATAGAGGCACCGAAATAATATCGCCAACAATCCAAAACAACCAATTTTCTATTTTTCGTTTTGCCATTAACCACATTCCAACGAAAAATATAGCCGTTGTAATAATATCTACATAGGAAACCCATGCGCTCCATTTATCAAAAACCTCATAAACTATAGCTACAAATAGCAAGGTTAATACACCTATTCCAATAGCTATTTTTTTTTCACTTAGAGTTGTTCTCGATATTGGTGTTTCTTGAGTATCTCCCGTTTTTCGAGTCCATATATACCAGCCATAAATACTCATTATAAAATAATAAGCATTTATCATCATATCTCCTAAAAGGCCCCATTTTAAAAGTAAATAAACAAAAATACTCGTACTAATAATTCCCGTTGGAAACACCAATATATTATTTTGTTTAGAAAACCATACTGAAATGCCACCAAAGAGTACAGCTACTATCTCGAGAACAATATCAATTGTTTCGTAACCACTATACTGCCCAAAAAGATAATCAAAAATGAGGCTCATAGTCTTGACGGTCAGATTTAACGATTTTCATAAACAGTAAACCGCTCTCGATAAGCTCAAAAGCCTCTTTGATTTCCGTGGTTAACAAACTCATAACCACATCATAATCACCATAAACCTGAGTACTTAAAGGATTTTCTAAAACGGTTACATCAGCAGCGCGTAATTTTTTAATAAAATGAATAATTGCGGGTTCATAATCATCATGTAAAGGTGTTAATGTTAATTCTACTGATATTTTCATAAGTAATATTTTTACTAGGTTTTGTTACTTTTTTATATGCTTGAAAAAATTAATATCTGTTTCAAAAGCTGTTCCTATAACAACTAAATCTGCTCCAGCTTGATAGGCTTTCTCTAATTCTAAAGCACTCCGGATACCACCACCTACAATTAATGGTAAGTTAACTGCAGCCTTAACCTTTTTAATAATGGCTTCGGAAACAGGAAACAAAGCACCACTCCCCGCTTCTAAATAAATAAGTTTCATTCCTAAATAGGCACCGGCTTTTGCAGTATCTGCTATAAGCTGAATATTTGTATTTGCTAATGGTTTTGTCCCCGTTACACGCTGAACAGCTGTTGTTTTGCCGTTTTCAATAAGTACATAACCTGTTGGAATAACTTCTAAACGATTACTATCTAGTTTAGAAACCGCTTGCACATGTTTATCAATGAGATAATCAGGATTACGCCCAGATATCAATGACAAGAATAACAAAGCATCCGCATAATTTGTTACCTGACTCACATCGCCGGGAAATAAAACGACAGGCAATGTGGTGTGCTTTTTTATGGATAGAACCAATAGTTCAGTTAGTTGATCGGCTACAACACTTCCGCCAACAAAAACATGCGTTGCTTTAGATGTATTAACATGTTGCATAAAATCAGCAACCGATTCAACAGGCATTTTATCCGGATCAATAAGTACAGCTAGTAATCTTTTACCCCTAGAAATAGCTTTTAAAATATGCTGATAGTGTGTTTCCATTAAAAAATAGGCAATGCATAAGCGCAAGTAAAACCTTCAAACTCTAAAAAAGTCGTTTCATAGGCATGCTTTTGAGTTTTATAATCTATCCATGCACGAGTTTTGTTATCGTTTAACTCAAAGGGTATAACTAGAGTATGCTGTAAAAAGCTTAATCCTGGTGTTGCAAAAAGCTTATAAAGCGACTCTTTAATACACCAAATAACCGTTAATTTCCTAATATAATCTGGCGTGTTTTTTTGCAGATATTGGGCTTCATATTCCATAAACTTATGAGCTATTACACCAATTTTATCACGTTGCTTTTCAATATCTATACCAACTTCCTGATTACTTACTACAACTCCAGAAAAAGTAAACGAATGAGTTATAGAAATATGCTTACCATCTTTTAAATGTGGTTTTCCATTTTCATCATAAAACAAATCGGCATCGGTATAACCAAATTCAGCAAGTAAATGCCTAACACTTAAAAAACCCCGTTTATGCAAGTCGCTTTTCATTCCTAATACACGAGTTAAACTCTCTGGTCTAAGTGATAAAGGCTCCAACAGTACATCATAGTCCTCCTCTATTTTCCAGATTTTAACAGTAGTTTGTGAGTTGGGAATAAGGGTTTTATAAAGCGGCATTTAATATTCTAAAAGTTATTAGTTATCTTTGCATAACCTAATACAGGTTTTACAAAACGGACAAGCGAATTTAACCATTTAAGTCCTATTGCCAAACTTGTTAGGCCATAAAACAATAAGAAAAAAAATACTATGAGTACAAACACTGTTGCTTACACACCGAATAAAGTAAAAGACATGTCCCTTGCAGACTGGGGGCGTAAAGAGATTGAATTAGCTGAAGCAGAAATGCCAGGACTAATGAGTCTTCGTGAAGAATATAAAAATGAACAACCTCTTAAAGGAGCTCGTATTGCTGGATGTTTACACATGACGATCCAAACGGCTGTTTTAATTGAAACTTTACAAGCTTTAGGCGCTGAAGTAACTTGGAGTTCATGTAACATTTTCTCTACACAAGATCAAGCAGCAGCTGCTATTGCTGCAGCTGGAACAGCAGTGTATGCATGGAAAGATATGACAGAAGAAGAATTTGACTGGTGTATTGAGCAGACTTTATTCTTTGGTGAAGATAGAAAGCCATTAAATATGATTTTAGATGATGGTGGTGATTTAACAAATATGGTTTTAGATAAATACCCTGAGCTTGCTGCAGGTATTAATGGTTTATCTGAAGAAACAACAACTGGTGTTCACCGTTTATACGAACGTGTAAAAGCAGGAACATTACCTATGCCAGCTATTAATGTAAATGATTCGGTTACTAAATCGAAATTTGATAACAAATACGGATGTCGTGAAAGTGCTGTAGATGCTATCCGCCGTGCTACCGATGTTATGTTAGCTGGAAAACGCGTAGTTGTTTGTGGTTATGGTGATGTTGGAAAAGGTACAGCTGCATCTTTTAAAGGAGCAGGAAGTATTGTTACTGTTACTGAAATAGACCCTATTTGCGCTCTTCAAGCTGCTATGGATGGTTTTGAAGTTAAGAAATTAGAAACTGTTGTTGGTAATGCTGATATTGTTATCACTACAACAGGAAATAAAGATATTGTTCGTGGTGAGCATTTTGAAGCCATGAAAGACAAAACTATAGTTTGTAACATTGGTCATTTTGATAATGAAATTGACATGGCTTGGTTAAACACTAATTTCGGTGAAACTAAAAATGTAATTAAGCCACAAGTAGATAAATACAATGTAAACGGAAAAGACGTTATTATTTTAGCGCAAGGACGTTTAGTTAACTTAGGCTGTGCAACAGGTCACCCTAGTTTTGTAATGAGTAATTCATTTACAAACCAGACATTAGCTCAAATTGAGTTATGGACTAACAAAGATGCTTACAAAAACGATGTATACATGCTACCAAAACACTTAGATGAGAAAGTAGCAAAATTACACCTTGAAAAAATTGGTGTAGAACTTACAGAACTTAAAGAAGATCAAGCCCAATATATTGGTGTTGAAGTTTCTGGTCCATTTAAACCAGAGTACTACAGATACTAATTAGTTATTTAAAAACTAGTTAATTTTAATCCCAAGCAATTTTGTTTGGGATTTTTTTTTGCCATCAACTATTAGAAACATTACGCTTTTCAGTTTATAAGAGCTACATCCCACACAAAAAGCATAACTTAGTTTATAAGAATAATTAAAAACACCCTATGAATCCAACAAAAACCCAATTCCTAATAACCTCACTAGCTAGTTATTTAGAAAATGCAGAAACTTCCAACCCACAAGTTTCTGATGCCAATATAGCTTGGCATATAGATCATAGTTGTAAAGTTATAAATCAAGTCTCAAAAGCGCTAATAGAATCGGAACCATCCTTATATACCAATAACTTTAGTTTTGTAGGAAAGGTATTTTTTACGCTAGGTTTTTTTCCAAGAGGAAAAGCAAAGGCACCAAAACACGTTTTACCACCTGATGTTATTTTAAAAGAGAACTTGATATCTCAATTAGAAAAAGCACAACAAAATGTATTAAAAATAACCGAACTAGAAACAAATGCTCACTTCAAACATCCTTTTTTTGGAAATATAAATAAGAAACGGATTTTTCGATTTTTAGAACTACATACAGCACATCATTTAAAAATAATAAAAACCATACTAGCATAAAATAAAAAACCCTTTCTGATACAGAAAGGGTTTTTTTATGTTAAAGAAAATGTTTCTTAAGCCTCGAAAGGTTCAATAGAAACATAAGATTTGTTATCTTTTTTCTTTGTAAACTTAACAAGTCCGTCCACTTTAGCGTGTAACGTGTGGTCTTTACCACCATACACATTTTCACCTGGGTGATGTGTATTACCTCTTTGTCTTACGATGATATTTCCGGCAAGAGCAGCTTGACCACCAAAAATCTTAACGCCTAAACGTTTTGATTCTGATTCTCTACCATTCTTCGAACTACCAACTCCTTTTTTATGAGCCATTGTCTTAAGGTTTTATGTTATTAATTATAACAGAATTATTTTTCAATTCCGCCGTCTAATCTGTCTTGTAATTCTTTAAGTTCATCCCACTTACCATCAGCAGCTAAAGCCGCTTGTTTTGGCCAAGTGTCAGTCACAATATGTGATAATCTTGAACTTGCTTCAGATAAAATAGTACTTAAAGCTTCAGGCTTAGCTTTTGCTACTTTAGCAAAAGTATCAAGTCCTGCTGCTACTAAAGCTTCTGCAGCTTTAGGTCCAGCACCTTCAATCTTTTTTAAATCATCTGCCTTAGCAGTTGCTTTTTTAGGAGCAGCTTTTTTAGCTTTAGCAGCTGGCTTAGCTCCTGATGTTACAATGCTTTCAATTACGATTTCAGTTAAAGCTTGTCTGTGTCCATTTTTAACACGGTAACCTTTACGTCTTTTCTTTTTGAAAACTATAACTTTATCACCTTTAAGGTGCTTTAAAACTTTTGCTCCTACTTGAGCTCCGTTTATAGCTGGGGCGCCTACAGTAACATTGTCACCGTCTGCAACTAAAAGGACATTATCGAAAGAAACTTCCTTACCTTCTTCTGTTGCTAAACGATTAACAAAAACTCTTTGGTCTTTTTCAACTTTGAATTGATGCCCTGCTATCTCTACAATTGCGTACATAGCGTAACGTTTTTATTAAATTAGTTTATTTAAAAATACACTCATCTCTCAATAAGCGGATGCAAATATACTCCTAATTAATTAAACTACAAACGTTTTAGCTAATTTAAGAAATATTTCAACACCTTTTAATGCATTCTCTAGTAATTTAAGTTTCAACTAAATAATAGAAACACCAAACAACATCATAAAAAGCTCATTAACAAAAAATTAAACACATACACAGCCAAAACCAAGAACAAAGTTACTTCCACCTAATTAAAAAAGATGTTTTCATTACAATCCGCTTAAAAACAATAAGTATTTTTTATTTTTGACAAATTGTAACAAATTCGGAATACAACAGACATATTAAATGTCATTAACAAAAACTAACACACATGAAAAAAGGATTATTAACTTTTTCTGCATGTATACTAGGTTTATTTACTAGTGTAGCACAAGAAGTGAAATTTGAAGAATTTGATTTAGATAATGGATTACACGTTATTCTTCATCAAGACAATACAGCACCGGTAGTATCTACTTCCGTGATGTATGACGTAGGTGGTAAAGATGGCGACAGAAATCGTACTGGTTTTGCGCACTTTTTTGAACACCTATTATTTGAAGGCTCAGAAAACATTGGTCGTGGGGAATTTATGAAAATTATTCCTGCGAACGGCGGTACTTTCAATGCCAATACATCACAGGATAGAACATATTATTTTGAAGTTTTTCCTTCTAACAAACTAGAATTAGGTCTTTGGTTAGAATCGGAACGTATGCTTCACCCAGTAATTGACCAAGCCGGTGTAGATACTCAAAATGAGGTTGTAAAAGAAGAGAAGCGTCAAAGTTTTGATAACAGACCTTATGGGCAAATATTAAACGCTATAGGTGAAAACTTATTCGAATTACACCCATACAAAGACTCTAACATTGGAGAAATGGAACACTTAGATGCTGCAACTCTAGAAGAGTTTATGGCATTTTTTGACAAATACTATGTACCTAACAATGCGGTATTAGTTGTTGCAGGTGATATTGATATTGCTAAAACTAAAACATTAGTAAAAGATTATTTTGGTGAAGTTAAAAAAGGAGCAGACGTTGTACGTAACTTCCCTAAAGAAACACCAATTAACGAAACTATAAAAGCTACTACTTACGATAAAAACATCCAAACACCAGCTATTATTGCAGCTTACAGAGCTCCTGGAATGGCAACAAAAGATGCACGTGTTTTAGATATGATATCTACATACTTAAGTGGCGGAAAAAGTTCTGTATTATACAAGAAGTTAGTAGACGAAAACAAACAAGCACTTACCGTGCAAGCTATAAACTTGCCTCAAGTTGATTATAACATCTTTGCTTTATTTGCTTTACCATTAGGCGATGTGCCAATTCAAACATTATTAGATGAAATGGATAAAGAAATTTCTAAAATTCAAAACGAATTAATCACAGAGCGTGATTACCAAAAACTTCAAAATCAATTTGAAAACCAATTCGTAAACTCTAACTCAAGTATTTCTGGAATTGCACAGTCTTTAGCCACATACTATTTATTATACGGTGATGTTAACCTTATTAATAATGAAATTGAAATTTACCGTTCAATTACAAGAGAAGACATCCAAAACGTTGCTAAAAAATATTTAAACACAAACCAACGTGTAGAAATTGAATACTTACCAAAAAAAGATGATCAATAAGATGAATACATACAATACATTAAAAACCAAACTAGCTGCGTTTGTTGTTTTATTCTTTATCGGCTTAAGTGTATCCGCACAAATAGACCGTTCTAAACAACCAAAAGCAGGCCCTGCTCCTAAAATAACTTTAGAAGAGCCAGGAGAATTTGAATTAAAAAACGGCTTAAAAGTTTTAGTTGTTGAAAATCATAAACTACCACGTGTATCTTACTCTTTACGTATAGATAACAATCCTATTTTTGAAGGTGATATAGCTGGTGTAACAAGTGTTTTAGGCGCTATGTTAGGAAATGGAACAACTTCTATTCCTAAAGATGCTTTTAATGAAGAAATTGACTTTTTAGGCGCAAGTCTTAATTTAGGTTTTGGTAGTGGTTACGCAAGTTCATTAACACAGTATTCTGAGCGTATATTAGAATTAATGGCTGATGCTGTTATAAATCCTTTATTAACAGAAGAAGAGTTTGAAGCTGAAAAAACAAAGCTTATTGAAAACTTAAAAAATAGCGACAAAAACCCTGATGCTATAGCAGGACGTGTTGGTAGCGCATTATCTTACGGAAAAACACATCCTTACGGAGAGTTTACTACCGAAGAAACTATTAATAATATTACATTTAATAATATTAAAGCTTACTACCAACAATATATGAACCCTAACAATGCTTATTTAGTTGTTATTGGTGATGTAGATTTTAGAACGGTTGAAAAGCAAGTTAAAAAGTATTTCAAAAAATGGGAAACAGCTGCTAGTGTTACCACAACTATCCCTAAACCAGCAGAAAGCTTACCTGTACCTCAAATTAATTTTGTTGATGTACCAGGCGCTACACAGTCTAACATTTCTGTGACAAATAATGTATCATTAAAAATGAATGACCCAGATTATTTCGCGGCATTAATGGCCAATGAAATTCTTGGTGGTGGCGGTGAAGGTTACCTATTCTTAAACCTTCGTGAGCAACATGGTTATACTTATGGTTCTTACTCTAGATTAGGAGCTAACCGTTACGGAATGTCTCGTTTTAGCACATCTGCTAAAGTTAGAAACATGGTAACAGATAGTGCTGTTGTTGAAACCTTAAAAGAAATTAAGCGTATAAACAACGAACCTGTAGATCCAGCTGTTTTACGTAATGTAAAAGCAAAATATACTGGTAACTTTGTAATGGCTTTAGAGCGTCCGCAAACAATTGCTAACTACGCCTTAAACATTAAACTTAACAAACTACCTAAAGATTTTTATGCAACTTACCTTCAAAAAGTTAATGATGTAACAGTAGCTGATGTTCAAGCTGCTGCTAAAAAGTACATGCGCCCAGAAAATGCACGTGTAATTGTTGTAGGAAACGGAAGCGAAGTTCTTGAAAACTTAGAAAAAGTAGGTTTACCTGTTCGTTATTATGATAAGTATGCCGACTTAACTAAAAAGCCAGAGTACGATATTCCAATGCCAGCTGATATGAGTGCAAACAAAGTACTTAACAACTATATTACAGCCATTGGTGGAGCCGAAGCTTTAAATAAAGTAAACTCAGTTGCTGTTACTGCAGAAGCGGAATTACAACCTGGTGTTGTTATTAATTTCGAAACCAAAAAAACGAACAAAAAACAGTCACTTCAACAAATTGAGGTTATGGGTCAAGCCCAAAAACAAGTTTTAAATGGTGATACAGGTTATACATTTGCTCAAGGTCAACGTAAAGATATGACTGAAGAAGAGATTAAAGAAGCACAAGTTAAGTCTGCGCCTTTTGCCGAAACAAATTACCTGAACAACGATGTAACGTTAGAAAAAATTGAAAAAATTGATGGCGAAGCGGCTTATAAAATTAAAGTTAGCGAAGAAACATCTGTTTACTACAGCGTTGAAACTGGTTTAAAAATTAAAGAAGTAACAGATTCTGAAATGGGACAATCGGCTACTTTCTATAGTGATTATAAAGAGGTTTCTGGAATTAAGTTTCCTTTTAAAACGTCAAGAACAATGGGACCAAGAAAAATTGATTTTATTGTAAAAGAAGTTAAAGTAAACGAAGGTGTTACCGATGCTGATTTTGAATAACCCATAATATTATTACCTAATACTTAAAAGCCTGAAGGAAACTTCGGGCTTTTATTTTTTACGTTTATGTGATAAATAAACACCAATAAGAATTATAAGAGACCCCACACTCTGCCACACACTAAACCCCTCACCATCTAGCACGCCCCACATTAAAGCAATAACGGGCATTAAATAGGTAACAGAAGAAGCAAAAACAGGTGTGGACATTTGCACTAGTTTATTAAAAAGCACTTTTGCTAAAGCCGTACCAAAAAAGGCCAGAATAGCCACATAAACCAAAGACATCTTAAAATCTGGATGTTGAAATGTCTCTGTAGTAAAAAAATCGGCAAACACTAAAACTACCAAAGCAGGCACACTAATTATAGTATAGTTACCAGTTGCAATAGCAAGCGGTTTTACATTCTGTAAATACCTTTTTATAATATTTACATTGGCCGCATACATTAATGTAGAAATGACTACAAAACCTGCATACAAGTAATTTTGCTCTGGATTTAACTCCGCTCCTTTTAAAATAAGAATAGCTGTTCCAATAAACCCGATTATAACACCTAATACTTGACGTTTGGTAGACGCAATTTTAAAAATAGCAAAGCCCAATAAAATAGTATTTAAAGGGACTAATGAGTTTAAAATGGATGCTACTGCACTATCAATTTCTGTTTCAGCAATCGCGAACAAAAAAGCAGGAATAAAAGAACCTAATAAACCAGATAGTCCAATCCATTTCCATTGTCCTTTTTCAATAGTTTTGAGTTTATTAAAACCTACAGTAATCAGGAAAACACCGGTAATTAATGTCCTTAAAGCACCTAATTGAAAAGGTGTTAGCCCTAAAAGTGATTTTTTGATTAAGATAAATGAGGTTCCCCAAATTACGGAAAGCACCACTAAATACAACCACTTATTATCAATTTGTTTCATATCAAAAACCTTTAAGAGCACAAAACTCCAATTTTAAACCCAATAAATAGCAATATTTAGTAATTTTGTAAAGAACTAAATTTTAATAATAATGAAGACCTTAAAAAATATAATGGCACTTATAGTGCTAGCATTAGCATTTGTAAGCTGTAAAAACGAAACAACTCCTGAGGTTGTAACTGTAGAAACACAAGAATCTACTGAAGTAGCGGTTGCAGAATTAGATCCGAATGCTACCTATGCCAAAGCAGAGTTTATGATTGAAGGAATGACCTGCGCCATGGGTTGCGCTAAAACCATTGAAAAGAAAATGGCTAAAATGGAAGGCGTAAAGTCGGCTAAAGTGGATTTTGACACGCGTATGGCTATGGTAGAATATGATGAAGCCAAAGTAACACCTACTACTTTAGAAGAAGTGGTTAAGAAAGCTGGCGATATGTATTCTGTAAAAGACATGAAAACAGTTGATAGCTTTGACTCGGAAGCTGCTACAGAAAATGACGCTAAAAAAACTTGCGATAAAGATTGCAAAAAAGCCTGTTGTGCAGACAAAACAGATACTGAAAAAACAGCTTGTGCTGACGACTGTAAAATGGCTTGCTGTGCTGATAAAGCCAAAGCATAAATGAATCCATTAAAATATGGACTAAAAATAAAAAAACCAGAAAATTAATTTTTCTGGTTTTTTTATACAAAAGCTTTACGTTTAAAAATTAAGTGCTTCAATTTGTAATTAACATCTTTTGTGTATACGTAGCATTGCTATCTGTTGTAATGCTTAAAAGATAGGAGCCACTGCTTAAATTAAGTGTTTCAATGCGCTCTACTGAATTTTGTTTCTTCCCTGTTTCTAAAACCAAGTTTCTAAAACCAATTGGCCTAGCATATTGTAAATTTGAACTGTGTACGTCTCATTATTAGGGTTTTTAATATTAAAACTGCCTTGATTTGGATTCGGATACACCTCAAAATTGGAAGCTGCAAACGCTTCCACACTTAATGGTAAAGGCTCAAAACGTACTATAAACACATTTCTTATAAAGCCGTCTGTATTATTACCGCCATCAATAAAGTCAGGTTGAATACTATTAGGTGTTGTTTTTTATTTCCATTGTACACTTTCCATAATTTGCTGGATATCTTTTTGAAGATATTTAGCAGCTGGTAATATGGAGTCGAAATTAGGCTTGGCATAAAAGTATAATGAGCCCGTTAAAAAATGGTTGATACTATCGGTTACGTAAAATTGGGATTGCGATGCTGCATTTCCTCCTACCTCATAAAACATTCCGTACACCTTTCGCGCTTTATTCTCGTAAATTTGCTCTACAATCTCATCCGCTTTTACTGTGTGTTCCTGTGTAAACCCTTGGGCATCCTTTAGCAAAGTTGTTAAACGTTGTGTATTGTTCCCAATTGGTTTATAGGTTAAATACACCGTGCCTTTCAACATAGGATATTTAATATCTATACCATAACTCCCAGAATCCTGAGTTAAAGCTCGAGCAGTAATTTCTGTAGCTAATTCATTTTTATCAAAAGTAAACGGAAAACCAGCATCAAACTTTTTATAAGTAGCCGTTGGATATTCAAGGCGTAAATTAGCTGCGGGCTTAGGTAAAACATCATCTTTACAAGCCACAATAAGTAGAATAATACTTACAACCACTAGTTTATTAAACTTCATATAATGCATATTTATTAATTTTAGCCTAAGGTAAGGTTACTTTCACACGGGTAATGCGTTTTTTGTCTAAAGCTTCAATTATAAAAACATAATTTTCAAATTGAATTTCAGACCCTTTTACAGGAAAACTTTTAGATAGCTCAAGGATAAAACCGGCTAGGGTTTCGGCTTCTCCTTTAGCAGATTCGAAAGCACTATCATCCTCAATTTTTATTATTTTATAAAAATCTTTTAAGGCTGTTTTTCCTTCAAAAACGTAATTATTGTTATCTAATTTAGAGAAAATTAAATCTTCATCATCAAATTCATCACTAATATCTCCAACAATTTCTTCAATAATATCTTCTAAAGAAATTAATCCAGATGTCCCACCATATTCATCTACCACCACAGCCAAATGCACTTTCTTTTCTTGAAACTCTACCATTAAATCATCAAGCTTTTTATTTTCTGGAACAAAAAATGGCTCTCTCAATAATGTTGTCCAATCAAATTGTTTCCTATCTATATATGGTAATAAATCTTTTACGTAAAGAATTCCTTTAATACGATCAATATGTTCCTCAAAAACAGGAATTCTAGAATAACCGTTCTCAACAATTTCTGGAATAATTTCTAAATATTTCTGATTAATATTTAACGCAAAAATATCTATTCTAGGACGCATAACCTGTTTGGTATCTGTATTACCAAAAGAAACAATACCTTGAAGTATTTTCTGTTCCTCCTTGGTTGTATCGGCTTCACTTGTTAGCTCGAGTGCTTGCGACAACTGGTCAACACTTAGATTAGATTTCTGTTTACCTAACTGATTATGGATACCTAAAGTTATACTTCGCATAGGCAAACTTAGTGGCGAAAAAAGGACATCTAAAACTCGCAGCGGATAGGCCATAAAAATCGAAAACTTCATTCGATTACGACTGGCATAAATTTTTGGTAATATTTCTCCAAATAGCAGTATTAAGAATGTAACGACCACCACCTCTATTAAAAACTTAAGCCAAGCAGACTGAAGACCTTCAAAGAATATTTCACTTAAAAAAGCAAAGAGTATAACAATGGCTATATTTATAAAGTTATTGGCAACTAAAATAGTTGCTAGTAGTTTCTTAGGGCGTTCTAATAATTTGGAAATTATAGTTACAGCGGTTTCATTTGTTTCTATCCCTTCTTCAAGATCTGTGCTATTGAGAGAGAACAGTGCTACTTCGGCTCCAGAAATAAGAGCAGAACAGAGCAATAATAGAAACAATAATATAATTCCAAGAATTACGGAGTAATCAACGGAGAAAAATAACGGTAAAAAACTGGGAGGTTCTAAATCCAATGACTGCTGGTTTTATAATGTTTTAAAAAGGTAAATCGTCTTCGGGTAATTGCACTTCAGGTTTTGGCGTAATAGGTTCTTGCCTAGGCTGAGCTGCTTGCTGCTGTTGCATAGGATTTGATGCGTTATTAGCACTTTCATTTTTAGTTGTTAAAAATGTAAAGTCCGAGCATTGTATTTCAGTAGAATATCTATCATTTCCGCTCTCATCCTGCCATTTCCTAGTTTTAATACGTCCCTCTATGTATACCTTATCACCTTTCCCTAAGTATTTTTCACAAATTTCAGCACCTTTATTTCTAACAACAATATTATGCCATTCCGTATTAGTTACGCGCTCATTTGTTTGTTTGTTTGTATAGGTTTCATTCGTAGCTAAAGGAAAACGTCCTATACAACCACCACCTTCAAAATAATGCATCTTTACTTCATCACCTAAATGCCCAATTAGCATTACTTTATTTAATGTTCCTGACATGATAATCTATTTGCTGCAAAATTACGCTTTTGCTATTCATAAACTTAAAATTAGTAAAAAAATATGAGCCGGCTAAATTTCACCTTCAAAATTAAAAGCATCCATAAAATTTTTAATCAAAACCGGTACCGCGTAAGTATCTATTTTATTTATTGGCACACCTGCACTAGGTAAATGGTTTGTTTTAATTATCCAAAACTTAGTATAAAGGTGTTGGTGAGATAATTTATGAACAATATCCGTATCATTATATAATGTAACCTCTGATTGGTCTGTGTTTAAAGTTATGTGTTTTGAAAAATTAGCTGCATTTAAACTGACATCCGATTCTACCAAAGGAAACTGAAATAAATTTTGCCATATACCTTTTCCTTTACGCTGTTCTAAAACTGTCTCTCCAGAAGCATTT
Organism: Algorimicrobium bowmanii; assembly: GCF_054031195.1. The sequence goes on along the minus strand of NZ_CM132929.1, from coordinate 677,262 downwards.
ATATAAACAAGAAAGTTAAAAAACTTCTTTTTAGGTTTATTAGCTTTAATTTTAACTGGCAGCAGAGCTATTTCACCTTTTATATAAGCAGTACAACTATCTATTAAAGGACATACAGAACAGTCTGGGCTACTAGGTTTGCATTGAATAGCACCAAACTCCATAATAGCTTGATTAAAATCGGCCGGATTATTAGGATCTATAATATCGGAAGCCAATGCCTTAAACACTTTTTTCCCTTGTGTACTATTAATAGGTGTGTTAATTCCATAAAAACGAGCCAACACCCGATAAACATTTCCATCAACAACTGCTGCAACTTCGTTAAAACAAATTGAAGCAATAGCACTAGCAGTATAATCTCCTACACCTTTAAGTTTTAATAGTTCCTTATATGTATTTGGGAAAACACCATTCAAGTTTTCGGCAATATGTTTAGCGGTAGCATGCAAATTTCTAGCTCTAGAGTAATATCCTAAACCCTGCCAAAGTTTCAAAACGGCTTCTTCGGGAGCATTCGCAAGATCAAAAACAGTTGGATATTGGGTGATAAATGACTCGTAATAAGGCCATCCTTGCTTGACTTGTGTTTGCTGTAAAATAATTTCTGACAACCATATATAGTATGGGTTATTCGTATTTCGCCATGGCAACTCACGTTTATTCACTGAGTACCAAGCTATTAAAGTTTCAGTTATTTGCATTTATAAAATGGGCTAATGACAAAAGTAAAGGTTTATATTCTTAAATTTTAATGAATTAGGTTTGAAATATTGAATTTTAAATTCCTATATTTGCATCCCTTATTAGATTAATAGCAATACATTAAAATAATTAACATGACAAAAGCTGATTTAGTAGCAAAAATTTCTGAAAAATTAGGAATTGAAAAAGGCGATGTACAGGCAACTGTTGAGACATTTATGGAGGAAGTGAAAACTTCTTTAGAGAGTGGAGATAATGTTTATTTAAGAGGTTTTGGAAGCTTTATAATTAAAACAAGAGCAGAAAAAACTGGTAGAAATATTTCTAAAAATACAACAATTAAAATACCAGCTCACAATATACCTGCATTTAAACCTGCCAAGGTTTTTGTGGAAGGTGTTAAAACGAATGTTGACGTCAAGTAAAAACATTAAATTATTAACTTAAAACAAGTAAACTTATGCCAAGTGGTAAAAAGAGAAAGAGACACAAGGTAGCAACGCATAAGCGTAAAAAGAGAAGACGCGCTAACCGTCACAAAAAGAAGAAGTAAACTAAAAAAAGTAGTTATTTAACTACTTTTTTGGTTTTTAAAACAACAAGTTCTTTGAAATTGAATAACAGAATTACATGTAAATGTATGTCGTTATTCTTCGGATTTAAAAAATCCTGTGAGATACCAAAACTGTAAACGCAAGTATTGTTTACAGCTTTGGTATTCTTTCTATTATTTAACATTTTCAAATAATAGAGAAAATAGTATTAATCCATCTATTATACTATTAAGTATGATAGATTAAAATTAACAAAATGGATAAAGAATTGATTATTCGATCTAGTTCAGATACTGTTGATTTTGCCTTATTAAAGGATGGAAGACTAGTTGAATTGCAAAAGGATGAGGGCGGTAATAATTTTTCTGTTGGTGATGTGTTTATTGCCAAAATAAGAAAAGCTATTCCGGGTTTAAATGCTGCATTTGTAAACGTGGGCTATGAAAAAGATGCCTTTTTACATTATCATGATTTAGGACCTAAACTTCCTTCCCTATTAAAATTCACAAAACGTGTAAGCACAGGTAAATTAAAAGATTATTCTTTAAAGAATTTCCCATTTGAAAAAGACATTGATAAAGACGGTAAAATTACCGACGTTATTAAATCAAACCAGTCTACATTAGTACAAATTGTTAAAGAACCCATATCAACCAAAGGACCACGGATTAGTTCCGAGCTTTCCATTGCTGGTAGATATATTGTTTTAGTGCCTTTTTCCGACCGTATTTCTATCTCTCAAAAGATAGAAGACAAAGAAGAAAAAGATCGCTTAAAACGCCTTGTAAAGAGCATTGCGCCTCAAGGTTTTGGGGTTATTGTACGTACTGTAGCTGAAGGCAAAAAAGTAGCAGAGCTAGATAAAGATTTACAAAACTTGCTAGGTCGTTGGACCGCCATGTGTAAAAAACTAGACAAAGCAAAACATCCAAGTAAAGTACTGGGTGAACTGAATAAAGCATCTTCCATATTACGTGATATTTTTAACGATACGTTTACAAATATCCATGTAGATGATGAAGCGCTTTATCTTCAAATTAAAGATTATGTGCAGGAAATTGCACCTAAAAAAGAATCAATAGTGAAATTATATCAATCCAATGTTCCCATTTTCGAGAAATTTGGTGTAGAAAGACAGATTAAAACCTCTTTTGGTAAAACTGTATCTATGGCAAAAGGCGCTTATTTGGTAATAGAGCACACGGAAGCATTACATGTTATAGATGTAAACAGTGGTAACCGTTCCAACAAAGCAAAAAACCAAGAGGAAACAGCATTGGAAGTTAATATGATATCCGCCACAGAAATTGCTAGACAACTTCGTTTACGCGATATGGGCGGTATTATTGTAGTCGACTTTATTGATATGACAAAAGCTGAAAACAGAAAAACGCTTTACAATCATCTTCGTGATGAAATGAAAGATGACCGAGCGAAACACAAAATACTACCACCAAGTAAATTTGGTTTAGTACAAATTACAAGACAGCGTGTACGTCCAGAAATGAACATTAAAACGCGTGAGGAAAATCCGGATGCCAAAAATGGTGTCGAGGTAGAAGCACCAATCAATATTGTGCCAAAAATAACTCATGATCTTGAACAACTATTAAAGAAAGACTATACTAAGGTGACCTTAAACACACATCCTTTTATAGCAGCCTTTTTAACAAAAGGCTTTCCATCCATCCGTTCAAAATGGTATTTTGAACATAAAAAATGGGTAAAAATATTACCAAGAGATGCTTACACATATCTAGAGTACCACTTTTTCGATAAAGATGGTAATCAAATTAAATAAAAAAAGCTCCGAATTTATTCGGAGCTTTTTTTTTGCTTATATGTTTGACTTTTTAAAAGTCTTATTATTCAACAATAATAAATTCAGAACGTCTGTTTAATTGGTGTTCTGCTTCAGTACAGTTTGAACCACAATCAACTTTAGGTTCGTTTTCACCCATACCTTTACCAGTTATTCTACTAGCATCTATACCTTTAGAAATAACATATTGAACAGTTGTTTTAGCACGTCTATCAGATAAAGCTTCGTTATAAGAAGCTGGACCACGGCTATCTGTATGAGATGTTGCTTTAATAACCATTTCTGGATATTTATTCATTACCTGAACTAATTTATCTAATTCAAATGCTGCTTTAGATGTAATGTTAGACTTATCAAACTCGAAGTAAATAGGTTCTAATTCAACACGGTCTGCTACTACAATTTCTTCAATTGGTACTAAAGGAATCTTAATATCTGTTTCTTCATCTCTTGTTCCTTCAACGGCGACTTTATTACTTTCATAACCATCTAAAGTTACTTCAATTTCAGTGTCTGTTTCACACTCAACAATAAATTCAGCTATACCTTCTTCGTTTGTTAATTTTGAAGCCATTTTATTGCCTTCACCATCAACTATAGAAGCCATTGCTCCACTTAAAACCTCACCTGTATTAGCATCAACAATTGTTGCTGTAATTAATACATCACAAATAGGTTGTAATTCTTTAAGCATATAAATATCATCACTACCTTGACCTCCTTCACGGTTTGAAGAAATATAACCTTCACCTGTTTCGTCGTTCATATAGAAAGCGAAATCATCTGCATTACTGTTAACAGGTACACCAGCATTACGTACTGGAGCCATTTTACCATCTATCTCTTTCGTGTAAAATACATCTAAAGCACCAAGACCTAAATGACCATCAGAAGAGAAGTATATAGTTCCATTTGAACTAGCGAACGGGAATTTCTCATTTCCTTCTGTATTAACTTTCTGTCCTAAATTTACAGGAGCTCCAACAGTTCCATCATCATTGATATCTGCTTTATAGATATCAAATAATCCAAAACCACCTGGCATATTAGAATGGAAATATAAAGTCTTTCCATCAGAACTTACAGCAGGGTTACTTACATTGTAATTAGGACTGTTTAATGATAATGCTTCTACATTACGCCATTTATCACCATCTTTTGTAGCTTTAAACATATGTAATACACTAAATTTTGTGTTAGATAGTGTATCCTTTTCAAATTCACCTTCAAAGAAGCTTTCTCGTGAAAAATACATTGTATTACCATCTGGAGTAAAACTTACAGTTCCTTCGTGATACTTGGTATTTACATCACCTTCAACATGATCGGCTTCTTGGTATGTACCATCCGATAGGATAGTAGAAACGTACACATCTAAAAATGGCTGATCATTCCAACCATAATTACGTCTAGCATTATTTCTTGCAGATGTAAAGTAAAACTGATCATTATTGATTGTACCACCAAAATCAGAGTTTTCAGAGTTAATTTCTAAATTTTGAATATTAAACTTTTTACCTTTTTCTAAAATTTTAGGTAAATAGTCTGGATTTTCATTGAAAGCAATTGCACGATCGTCACCTGGACGCATAGATGCAAAACGAGCCATTTGAGCATTAGACTCTTCATATTTACCGTTAGCTTTAAGCATTTGTGCATACTTATAAGTTAATTCGGCACTATCAGAAGTTTCTAAAGCTTTAGCATACCAACGCTCTGCTTCTAGCGTATTGAATATGTTATAATTAGACTCACCTAATTGTTCATATACATAGGCATCTGATTTACCATTCTCTACAAGTTTGGTATAGTCTTTAATTGCTTCAATAAACTCGTATTTAGCAAAATGCTTATCAGCAGCTTGTGTTGCTTTATTTTGAGCAGTCGCACTTAAACTACTCATTAATATAAGTGCTATAAATATTTTAATGTTTTTCATTATGTTTAGCTTAAGTGATTAGAAATAACGTGGTGAACGAGATACTTTTTTAGAGAAACTGAAATCAAAGTTTATAAAAATCTCGTGTGATGAAGTTGTTGTATAATTTAAGTCTGATTGAATACTATCATAAGCATAACCAATTCTTAAGTTAGGAGCAACCATGAAATTAATCATTCCAGTAAACGAATCTTCTAAACGGTAACCTGCACCAATTTCAACAATATTGAACATAAACAAGTTTGCGTTTACATCAAAACTTACAGGCGCATCAAACGCCATTTTCATCATTGCATGTGGTTTTAATGCAAAGTTTTCTGATAAGTTAAACACATAACCAGCACCTGCAAAAAGGTGTTGAGTTTCAGAACCTACTTTAATACCATTTGTAGCATCTAAATGCACAGAGTTAAGCATGTTAGGCATAGAAACCGACACATAGTACTTATTAGGCTTGTAGAAATACACACCGGCACCTACATTAGGTGTAGCTCCATCAACGTTTTCTTGTAAAAAAGGATCATTTGGATCGATAACATCTAATCCAATAAGACCAATTTTGTGAAAAGTAGCACCGGCTTTAACACCAAATGCTAACTTATTATCACTACCTAAGGGTAAAGTATATGAGAAATCTGCATATACATTGTTTTCTCTTACAGGTCCAATTTCATCATTAATAAAAGACAAACCTAAACCTACGCGCTTTCCAACTGGCGCGCTTATAGAAAGCGTTCCTGTGTTAGGAGCGCCTTCTAGTCCCACCCACTGGCTTCTATAAAGGGCGCCAACGGCAATCCCATCATAAGAACCAGCGTAGGCTGGATTTATCACGTTCATATTATACATATACTGCGTGTACTGCGGATCTTGTTGTGCGTGCATGAACGATGCCGACAATAAGAATACGATAATTATATATAGTTTTTTCATTATAAAATTTTGGTTGTGTTAGTTTACTTGTTGATATATACCCATGACGTTTTAACTTTACCACCTTGATACTTCATAACGTAGAAATAAGTTCCAACAGGTAATTCATCGCCGTTGTCAGCAATACCTCTAAACTCATTAGTATATCCGTCCGTTTTACTAAATACTTTAATACCATTACGGTTAAATACCTCAAGACTACTTACTTCATAACCGTTTAAGTCGAATGTGTCGTTAAACCCATCATCATTTGGAGTAATTACTTCAGGAATAACACGTGTTATACAAGCATCTGTTGTAAATGTAACAGTTGAAGAAACAGCACAAGGACCAGCAGTAGTATACTCGATAGTATATTCTGTATCTGGCTCAGCATTTGAAACCGCACCTGTATTTGCATTTATTGTAGCATCGTCAGTTGGTAACGGGTTAAAGGTAAACGTACCATTCGCATCACCAGTAACAGTTACTGTTACACCGTCACATTCTGGAGTATTAACTACAAAAGTAGCATCCTCTAGAGCAGGAATAGTTACATCTTGTGTTGTTGACGTTGCACAAGTTCCTAATGCTGTATACAATACAGTATATGAAGCACCTGGAACACCGTTAGTAATTTCACCTGTTACAGGATCAATTACAGCACCATCAGCAGGATCTGGAGCAAATTCAAATACACCACCAACATCACCTAAGATTGTTGCTGTTGCTCCTGTACAGTTAGCGGTCATTGCAAATGAAGCATCACCACTTGGTAATACTGTTACACTTTCTGTAGTAGTAGCATCACAAGTACCAGAAATAGTATAAGCTACATTATAAGTTGCGCCAGAAACACCATTAGATATTTCACCGGTTGCAGGATCAATTACAGCACCATCAGCAGGATCTGGGTTGAAACTAAATGTTCCACCTGTTTCACCTAATATTGTTGCTACCGCACCATCACAATTAGCAGTTAATGTAAATGACGCGTCACCTGCAGTATCTAACGTTACAGTTTCAGTAGTTGCTGCTGGACAGTTGTCTGCACCTACAGTATATACAACTGTATAAGTTGTACCAGAAACACCATTTGTGATTTCACCCGTATCGGCATCAATTACAGCGCCATCAGCAGGATCTGGGTTAAATGTAAATTCACCACCTACATCACCTAAAACTGTTGCTGTTGCAGTTGAACAACCTGCAGTCATTTCAAAAGAAGCATCAAAAGTTGATAAGTTAGTGTAAACTACCTCAACATCATCAGATACTGTTGCTTGACCGCCAGTACATAAATCATAAGTAACTTCAAACGTATAAGTTGTTGTTTCAGTTGGAGAAACCGTTACAGTATCTTCAGTTCCAACTACATTTCCATCTTCATCAGACCATTGTAAAGTATAGTTAGGTGTTCCAGAAGGAGAGAATCTCCATGATTCTGATTCTGTTACAGTCCAAACACCAGTGTTACGACCTGGAGGCGTTGTAGCTGCTGAATCATCTACACTTTGTAGACCCACTACAGCTAAACCGTCATTCCAGCTTGTACAAGTTGGTTTGCTTAATATATGAATATCAATGTTATTTGATGATTCATGTAAAATTATTTGGGACGTAGATGTATTAGAGTTACAAGCACTACCAAAGTGACAAACTCCGTTATAATTAACTACAAACTGTCTGTAAGGAGATGATCCTAATACCACATAATCAATACTACCACATACAGATGGATCAATATCATGAGCCACACCAAATATATTTGCTTCACTTAATGTTGCATTGGTTGAATTTGGTAATGTATCATCATCATCCATAGCCCAACCATTGTTCGTATTTGCATTTTCAATTTCAAAACTAAGAACACCATTAGAACCAATTATTACTTGGTTGTAAACACCACCATAGAAACAGAAATCAAAACCTAAGTCTACTACTTCAGACCAGACATCATCCGTATTAATACTTGTAGGCGTAGCACCATCAACTGGAGGTGTAGGACAAGTATCTATGGCATTAATTTCATAGTTAGTTGTATCTTGACCATATAAATGGAAGTTAGCTTCTAAAGTTGTTTCTGGAGTATCACAATCAACACCTGCATCTTCACCTGCAAACACAATAGAACATGGGTTTGGTGGTGGAGGACATAAGAATGCCATTGGATTACTTTCTATTGTACAGTTAGGATCATTTGAATTCGCTACAGTTACAATAACATTAGAATTGGCAGCAAAAGGGCCTAACACAATTACACCTGTTTCTGTAACATTAGTAGGAGCAGAACCTAGGTTATCAGTAATTGTTAAAGAACTAGCATCACCTAAATCAGTAACATCAACTGCTACTTCAAAAACTGGGTTATCTGGATCGGTAGTACAGTCACCATTAATAACATCGAAGGTAACAGTCTGTGGAACACATGTCTGACACCAAACATCAAAATCCCATGGATCACGAGAACCACTTTCACAGCTCACAGAACCATCTGCTTCTGCAAATACAACAATTCTGTCATCATTAGACGTGAATGTTAAACCTGTAAGATCGCCAGCATTTCCTGTACCTTGGTAAAGTACATTTCCAGCACCATCTTCAATTCTAATAGTATCACAACATGTTTCGATTGTACCTGAGTTGAATAAAATATTTAATGGGTAACCTGAAGTACTTTGGAAACTGTAAATTTCTTCGTATTGGTTATTTCCATTTTCATAACAATGTACTGTATTTACAACTTGACCAGCTTCACAATCTACTGTTTGATTTGGATCGGCACGTACTGTAAAGGACTCTTCTGTACAACCTGTTGCAGGACCATTAGCATTGTAAGGTATAATTGTTACGTAGTAAGTAGTTCCATAAGCTAATAAACCTGGATCGTAAGTTAACACATCGCCAACATCTACACCATCTAAAACGTCTGTTCCTCCTGGAGTAGTACCCATATATAATGTGTAACCATCAACTAATACTGAAGCAACGCTCCAAGTTAAGTCCATATTTTCATTAACATCTAAAGTTCCATTTAACGGCTCTAATAAAGCAGCATTACAGTTTGGCACAGCATCAACATCAACACAAGATACATCAAAATCCCATGGTGTACGACTACCACTTTCACAACTAACTGAACTATCAGATTCGTAATACATAATCATTGTATCGCCATCAGATGTAAGAGATAAACCTGCTAAATCACCGCCATTATTACCTTCATAAATAACCGTACCATCGGCTTCAGTTATTCTAATATTATCACAACAAGATTCTATAGTTCCTGAGTTGAAGAACATATTTAATGGGTTACCATTAGAACTTTCAAAACTAAAAGTTTCAATAAACGTATTAGTTCCATTTTCATAACAGAAAACAGTATTTACTATTTCGTTTATATCACAATCAACTATTTGGAACGGATTATTTCTTACTGTAAAACTTTCTTCTGTACATCCTGTAGCAGAACCATTATCATTGTAAGGTATAATAGTTACATAGTAAGTAGTTTCATAATTTAATGTTCCTGGATCGTAAGTTAATACGTTTCCAACATCTACATTATCTAGAACATCAGTTCCTCCTGGAGTAGTACCCATATTAATTCTGTATCCAGTAACTAATACACTAGCTGCTGTCCAATTTAAATCTTGATCCTCATCAATATCAATAGCACCATCTATTGCTGGCAAAGCTAAAGAGGCATTACAGTTTGGTAATGCTGTAGTATCTACACAGGCAACATCGAAATCCATTGGAACGATATCGTCACTAGATTCGCAATCTGTAAATCCATTTGAATCAAAGAATAAGTATAAGTTTCCAGAATTAGAAACAAAAGTAAGTCCTGTTAAATCACTATTACCAATAATTCCATCATTAGAATCATAGAGTAAAGTTCCTGTATTATCAGTTCCTTCGTATATAAATAAATCATCCCAAGAGTTTCCTGAAAAAGCACTCTCATCTAAAACACCCGCATTGAATGTAATTGAAATAGGGTTACCGTTTGAAGATGCGAACCACCACTCTGTGATTTCATTGTTTTCATAACAGTGTACTGTATTTATAACTTCATTTATATCACAATCTACAACTTGATTTGGATCAGCTTTAACTGTAAAGTTTTCTTCATTACATCCTTCTGCAGGACCATTATCATTGTAAGGAATAATTGTTACATAATATGTTTGATCGTAAACTAACACACCTGGATCGTAAGTTAAAACATTACCTACATCAAAATTATTTAAAACATCAGTACCACCTGGAGTTGTACCCATGTTTATAGTATAACCTGTAACAAGTATAGAAGCTGCACTCCAAGTTAAATTGGTGTTTTCACCTACGCCTATAGCACCATTTAAAGGCTCTGTTAAAGAAGCATTACAATTAGGAAGCGCTGTTAAGTCTAGACAAGACACATCAAAATCAAGTGATTCATACGTACTACTTTGAGCACAACTAACAGAACTATCACTATCAATTTCAATAAAAAGGAAACCAGTTGTACTATTAACAGAAACACCTGTCATATCACCACCATTATTTCCATCGTATAAAACAGTTCCTGTGTTATCAGTTCCATCATAGATGGTAACCTCATCACAACAAGCTTCTATAGTACCTGAATTAAAAAACACATTTAATGGACCTCCTGAAGAACTTTGGAAACTCCATGTTGTTGTTTCATTACTCGTGTAACAAAAAACAGTATTAACCGGAATACCTGAATCACAATCAACCGGAGCATTTGGATCGGCACCAGTTGTAAAAGAGAACTCAGGACAGTTTAAAGCAGGACCATTACCGTTAAAAGGAATGATACTTACATAATAAACTGTTGAATATTCTAAGACTGGTAAATCATAAGTTGTAGATAAACCAACATTTAAATTATCAACTAATTCAGTTCCTCCTGGCGTTGTACCAACAGATAATGTATAACCTTGAGGAACATTTGTTGCTGTTGTCCAACTTAAATTAGAATTAATAGAAACACCTGAAGCGCCATTTGTTGGTTCTATTAAAGAAATACAAGAAGGCGGATCAACAACTACTTGAGTAGCTGTTACATTATCTATATAGAAATAATAATTTCCTGAAAAGTAATTGTTTTCAAATCTTAATTTAAAATCTGAGCCTGTAGGTATATCAGCAGCTGGCAATACAAAACTAATGTTATTACACGTATTAGATGTAACATGATTTGTATCGTTTACGGTTCCCATAGTTACCCAGCTTCCACCGTTATCAGTAGAGTACTGAATATTTAACTCTCCCCAACCAGGACCTGTTGCATCAACTGCAGCAGACCAATCAACAATTTTATAGTCAAATGCTACTGTTAGGTCTGTACCATTTGAGTCCCCTACAATATTTGGGGAAATCAAAAAATCAGAGAAATTGGTATCACTTAAATTGGCTCTCAAGGAAACTACGGTACACGGCTGGAATACAGATCCAGTATAACCTTCTCCAGTCCATCCTGGAGGCAAAGTTAAGCCAGCATCGAAGTTTTCAACTAATCCGATTTGGGAAAATCCTAGTAAGGATATCAAACCAAAAAGAATAGATAAAGTAATTTTTTTCATTGTTTAAATCTAGGTTAGTTAATCATTTGACTATCAACCCGTAAACAAAAAGACCTGTTTTTCTATTATGAAATTCACTTTTCTAAAAGAAATAAGCCTGCTAATTTAAGGGTTGCTTGTTTATTAATTCAATTCCTAAAATTATAAAAAAAGAATGTCAAGAAACCTTTAACATAAGGTTAATAGATTAAATACATATTTCATCGATGAAATGAAAAGTGAATTGCCAAATTTTAACATTTAGACGGTTTTTTTAAGAAATTTAGCTGTTAGGGAGCTGGATTTGGATATAAATTATGGACAGCATTCAATGCTTCGAGTACATCGTTATTTATTTGCACATGAATACTATTAATATTCTCTTCAAGTTGCTTCAAATTGGTTGCCCCAATAATATTACTCGTAACAAATGGTTGTTGCGTAACAAATGCTAAAGATAATTGTGCCAAACTCATATTATTCTCTTCTGCAATTTTCAAATAACATGCAGTGGCTTTAGTTGCTTGCTCACTACTATAACGTGAAAATCTAGAGAACAAATTTAATCGGGAGTTAGGGGTATCTTGATTTTTAATATATTTCCCCGAAAGCACACCAAAAGCCATTGGAGAATAAGCCAACAATCCAATGTTTTCACGTATAGAAATTTCAGCTAAATCGCCTTCAAAAACCCGATTTAATAAAGAATAGGCATTTTGTATGGTAATCATACGTGGTAGCTTGTGCTTTTTTGACTCTTCTAGGAAACGCATAGTGCCCCATGCCTTTTCATTTGAAACACCTACATGTCTAATTTTACCAGCAGTTATTAACCCTTCTAAGGTTTGTAAAACTTCCTGAAAATTATCTTCCCACGGATCATTTAAATGATGCTTATAATCCCGAATACCAAATGTATTGGTTTGCCGTTCTGGCCAATGCAACTGATAAAGATCTAAATAATCGGTTTGCAACCTTTTTAAACTTTGATTCACAGCATCAACCAAAGCATCAGGACTAAAACCATTATTTCTAATATGTACCGTATAATCACCCGGCCCCGCTATTTTAGAAGCTAGAACAACTTTTGATCTATTCCCTGATTTTTTAAACCAATTACCAATTATACGCTCTGTTTCAGCATAGGTGTCAGCTTGCGCAGGTACAGGATATAATTCGGCGGTGTCAAAAAAATTGACTCCCTGATTAAAAGCATAATCCATTTGAGAAAACCCCTCTTCCTGGGTGTTTTGATTTCCCCAGGTCATAGTACCCAAGCAAAGCTTACTAACTTTAATATCGGTATGTGGTAAATTGGTATAAATCATAACTTAAAAATAAAAAAATAGGTTTCAGGAATAAAACTACTACCTATATGTCATTTAATAATTTAGAAATCTCATCTAACTTAGGCGTTAAAATAACTTCTATACGTCTGTTTTTAGCACGCCCTTCAGCTGTATCATTTGTTGCTATTGGCGCATACTCTCCACGCCCTGCTGCTGTTAAATTTTCAGGTTTTATTTGAGCATTGTCACGTAAAATATTTACAATAGCTGTAGCGCGTTTTGTAGATAAATCCCAATTCCCGCTTAATTGACCATTACCTCTGTATGGTACATTATCTGTATGGCCTTCAATAAGAATAGCTATTTCAGGATTATCCGCTAGTACTGCACCCAATTGGTTAACAGCTTTCTTTCCTTGTGTACCAACTGCCCAACTACCTGATTGGAACAATAATTTATTCTCCATAGAAACATAAACCTTACCTCCACGTTGTTCAACAGTTAGACCTTTGCCTTCAAAATCGGTTAATGCATTAGAAATAGCATCTTTTAAACGTTTCATATCGGCATCTTTAGCAGCAATCATACCTTCTAATTCTGCTACACGATTTGAACGATCACCAAGTTCTTGCTTTAACTTTTCTAATCGAGCATTTTCAGCTTCCAAGGCTTGTTCTTTTGCTTCTAACTGCGCTAATAATTCACGATTTTTTTTCGTGTTTTCAGCTATGGCAGCCGAACTATTTGTTTCCAAAGCATCGTATGATGATTTTAAAACATCGAATTTCGATTTCAATTCATCGTAATCCTTCTGAAGTTTATTTCGCTCTGCTAAAGTTTGATCGTAGTTTTTTTGCAAGGCATCTAAATCATTCAGCGCTTGGTTTTTCTCCGTAGTTAATGTCGAATTCTCACTAGACAATTCGCCATTCTGTTTTTTTAAGGTATTATATTTTCCTTCTAGGTCTTTATATACTTTTGGAGACACACAAGAAGTTGATAAAGCCAGTAAAAGTGCAGATACTATTAAATAATTTTTCATTCTTTTATATTTTATAATTGGGGCATTAATTTTCTATTTCTACTAATATTGGACAGTGGTCACTATGAACCGCATCTGTAAGTATAACGGCTCTTTTTATTTTTTCTTGTAGTGGTTGTGAAACCAATGCATAATCTAAACGCCAACCTTTATTATTAGCTCTAGAATTAGCGCGGTAACTCCACCAACTGAAAGTTTGTTTTTCTGGGTGTAAATATCGGAACGAATCTATAAACCCACTACCTATAAAATTCCCTAACCAAGTACGTTCTTCTGGTAAAAAACCTGAAACACCTTTCATCTTAGGGTTATGTATATCTATTTCTTCATGACATATATTATAATCACCACAAATAACGAGGTTTGGAATATCGGTTTTTAAGGCATTTATATAATCTTGAAACATGTCCATATATTCAAACTTATGCTCTAAGCGTGCTGAATTAGTACCGGAAGGTAAGTATAAACTCATAACCGACACACCATTAAAATCAGCACGAATATTACGACCTTCAAAATCCATAGACTCTATTCCTGTACCATACTCTATATGGTTTGGTTCTGTTTTACTCAAAATAGCAACACCGCTATAGCCTTTTTTTTGAGCTGAAAACCAGTAATTATATTTATAGCCAGCTTCTTCAAAAAGCTCAATATTTAGTTGCTCTTTCATGGCTTTTATTTCCTGTAAACAAATTACATCGGGATCGGCAGCTGAAAGCCAATCGATAAATCCTTTATTTAGTGCCGCACGAATGCCGTTTACATTGTATGAAATAATTTTCATGAAAAATATATTTTAAAAGTAGTTATTAAGCCACAATACGATTGCTTTTTAAGGCTTACTGAATTTAATTTCAGCTAAAATAAATAATGCGTTACTTTTACGCTATTAATTTAATGCCCTTTTAACAAAAACTATCAACAAAATAAATCCTTTATTCTAGAGTTTAGATTTACATGAAATACGGTTTTACTTGTCTTCTTATTTTTATCTGTTTTTGGGCTACTGCTCAAGAGACAGGTTCAAATTATAAAACGAAACGAGTAGCTGTATCAGATTCTATAGTAATAGATAGCGTGAGTATTAATTCCAGCTTCTTTTCACTTAAAACAACCGATAGCGTTTTTATTGACGAATCTTATTATGACGTTGATTTTGCAAAAGCTACTCTTAAGTTTAAAACGCCCATTTCAAGCGATTCTATTATTATAAACTACTTAGCATATCCAGATTTTATAACAAAAACATACAGACAATTAGACGACCGAATAATTTTAGCAAACACAGATAAACAACAGCGTTTATACAAACTATCGCAACCTAGTGAAAAATCGAATTTCAAACCTTTTGACGGCCTAACAACTACCGGTAGTATTTCGCGGGGTGTGGTAATAGGTAACAACCAAAATTCGGTTTTGAACAGTGAATTAGACTTACAAATTACAGGAAAACTAAACGAAAACATTGCACTGCGCGCATCCATTCAGGATGCCAATGTTCCACTACAAGAAGCTGGATACTCACAACGCTTAGATGAATTTGACCAAGTTTTTATTGAATTATTTAGCGACAATTGGAAAATTCGTGCTGGTGATGTCGATTTAGAAAACACCACATCCTACTTTGGAAATTTCAGTAAACGTGTACAAGGTTTATCAGTAAATGCACGTTTAAATCATACCGAGTCCACCACCAATTTATTTGCTGCCGGTGCCTTAGTACGAGGGCAGTTTACAACGAGCCAGTTTAATGCTCAAGAAGGAAATCAGGGCCCCTACAAACTAAAAGGACCCAATAACGAACTATATGTACTTATTGTTTCTGGAAGCGAAACAGTATATGTAAATGGTGTTGCCTTAGAACGTGGAGAAAACAAAGATTACATTATAAACTACAATGCTGGCGAAATTATTTTTAACCCTACTTTTCCAATTACTTCTGAAATGCGAATTACGGTAGACTATCAGTTTAGCGAACGAAACTATTCACGATTAGTTGTTTTTGGGGGCGGTAATTACAATAGTGAAAAATTAAAATTAGGCGTTTCTATATATAGCGAAAATGATGCAAAAAACAGCCCATTGCAACAAAACCTATCTGAAGAACAAGTGGCAATTTTAGCAAATGCTGGTGATGATCAGAGTTTAATGGTAGCACCTTCAAGCACCCCTGAAGCGTATAATGAAAATAGAATTTTATATAGAAAGAACGTTGTTAGCGGTGTGGAAATTTTTGTTTTTTCAAACAACCCAGACGATCAATTATACAGTGTTAGCTTCTCAAACGTTGGTGATAACTTAGGAAATTACATTATTGATAATGATGTAAATGGTGAAGAAATTAATGCCATTTCAACTATATATAAATATGTGGAACCAATTGCTGGAGAACCTCAAGGAAACTACGAGCCCATAACACAATTAATAGCCCCAACAAAACTACAAATGGCCATTGTAAACGGAAGCTATACTCCCACCGAGAAAACAAATATTGCTTTTGAGTTGGCTGGAAGTAAAAACGACCTCAACTTATTTTCAGATTTAGATAAAGATGACAACGATGGCTTTGCTGGAAAGTTAACTATTAATCAGGCTCTTAAAAAAAATGATAGCCTTTGGAACCTAAATGCCGTTATAGACACGGATTATATTCAGGAAAATTTCCAATCGGTAGAACGTATTTATAACGCCGAGTTTAATAGAGATTGGAACCTACTGGAAGACACAACAACTTCAAGCAGTCAACTAACTCAAGATATTGGTAACCAACTATTTTTTAAAACTGGTTTACGTAGCTTTCATGCAAAAAAAGGACTCGCATATTACCAATTTGAACATCTAAATTATTCAGAAAATTTTAATGGTAATCGTCATATTACTTTTGCCAACCTGAATTTAAACAAGTGGCAAATACTCTCAAATTCAAGTTACCTTAAAGCTAATTCAACCATTACAACATCTAATTTTTTACGCTCTTACAACCGCATTACTTATAGCCTAAATAAAGCCTGGGTAGGCACACGCCTTTCGGTTGAAGACAATAAACAAAAAAACAAAGCTACCGACACTTTTACCGCATTGAGTCAGCGTTATAAATCCTACGAAATATTTGCAGGTATAGGTGATAGCACAAAAATTTTTACTGAAATTGGTTACAAATATCGCGTAAATGATAGTGTACGAAATAATACCTTGCAAAAAGTAAACACATCCAACACGTTTTATATTGATTCTCGGATTATTCAGAATAGCAGAACCAATTTATCTGTTTATGCCAATTACAGAACATTAAAAGATGCCGAAAACGAAACGAATAACGAAAACTCATTAAACTCCCGACTAATATTCAGTCAACGTTTCTTTAAACAACTAATATATTGGAATACCGTTTTCGAAACCAACTCGGGCACATTACCTCAGCAAGAATTCACTTATGTAGAAGTTGAATCGGGACAAGGTGTTTACACATGGATTGATTATAATAATAATGACATTCAAGAGTTAGAAGAATTTGAAATTTCACAATTCCCAGATGAAGCAGACTATATACGTGTATTATTACCAAACCAAGTATTTATAAAAACACATCAGAATCGTTTTAGTCAATTACTAACCATAAACCCACAACAATGGATAAATAGTGATAACGGCTTTAAAAAAATACTATCGCGTTTTCATAACCAAACCTCCTATTTGGTAGACAGAAAAGAAAGACGAACAGGAAATGATTTTAATCTAAACCCATTTGAAGGCAATGAATCCGACCAGTTAGCTTTGCAACTAAACTTTAGAAATGTTTTATTTTTTAACCGTGGCAAACAGCATTACACAACTTCCTACACCTATTTAAGTAATAAATCACAGAACACCTTATCGTTTGGTTTTATTGAAAACGATTTACAGAGCCATAAACTCCAATTCACTCATAAGTTTGCCGCCAGTTGGTTAGCTAATTTAGAGTCTAGTTTTAACAACAACATCAGTATTAGTGAGAATTATGCGAGTAAGAATTTTGATATTGACGAATCCAACATCAATCCTAAAATATCTTATTTATTAAATGACAACACACGTTTTGATGTGTTTTACCAATATACAAGCAAAGAAAACACCATTAGTAATTTTGAAACATTAAAGCAGCAAAAATATGGTGCAGCATTTACCTTTGCTAATTTTCAGCAGGCTGCCATAAGTGGCGAGTTTAATTATTTTAATAATGATTTTACAGGAAGTGCTAACACAGCTGTGGCTTACCAAATGATGGAGGGCTTACAACCCGGCAAAAACTTCACATGGAGCATATTAGCCCAAAAAAAACTAACTAGCTTTTTAGATTTAAACCTCACGTATTATGGAAGAAAGAGTGAAACTAGCCAGGTTATTCACACCGGAAACGTGCAGTTGAAGGCTTATTTTTAATAAAAAAAACGCTCAAGTAAAAATACTTAAGCGTTTAATTTATAAGATTCCTTTTGACTAATGAAAATGATTACTTCATTTTCATTAACCACTCCTTAACATCAACTTCTTTTTTAATAATATCGCGTAAGTCGGAAATTTTAACTCGACTTTGCTCCATAGTATCACGATGACGGATAGTTACCGTTTGATCCTCTAGGGTATCATGATCTACTGTAATACAAAATGGTGTACCATTAGCATCTTGACGTCTGTAACGTCTACCTACAGCATCCTTTTCATCGTAAACCACATTGAAATCCCATTTTAAATCTTCCAAAATTTGGCGCGCTACATCTGGCAAGCCATCTTTTTTAACTAATGGCAATATAGCAGCTTTTACAGGCGCTAATACAGCAGGTAATTTTAAGACCGTTCGGGTTGTATTATTCTCTAATTCTTCTTCCATTAAAGAATTTGAGAAAACCGCTAAAAACATACGATCTAAACCAATAGATGTTTCTAACACATACGGTGTGTAGCTCGCATTATCTTCGTGATCAAAATACTGAAGTTTTTTACCAGAAAATTCTTCGTGTTGTTTTAAATCGAAATCTGTACGAGAATGAATACCCTCCAGTTCTTTAAAACCAAATGGAAATTTAAACTCTATATCAGTAGCCGCATCTGCGTAGTGGGCAAGTTTTTCATGATCGTGGTAACGGTAATTATCTTCGCCCATTCCTAATGACATATGCCATTTCATACGGGTTTCTTTCCAGTACTCAAACCATTTCATTTGTGTTCCTGGTTTAATAAAGAATTGCATTTCCATTTGTTCAAACTCACGCATTCTAAAAATAAACTGTCTTGCAACAATTTCATTTCTAAAAGCTTTTCCTGTTTGAGCAATACCAAATGGAATTTTCATACGTCCAGTTTTCTGAACGTTTAAAAAGTTAACAAAAATACCTTGCGCGGTTTCTGGACGTAAATATAGGTCCATAGCATGCTCGGCAGAAGCGCCTAGCTTAGTACCAAACATAAGGTTGAACTGCTTAACATCTGTCCAGTTTTTTGAACCTGTAAGCGGATCTGCTATTTCTAACTCCTCAATAAGTGCTTTAACATCTGCTAAATCTTCAGCTTCTAAAGACTTACCCATTCGGGATAAAATAGTTTGTATCTTCTCAAAATATCCAACAACTCGTGGATTGGTCGTTATAAATTCTTCTTTATTAAAAGTCTCACCAAAACGTTTTTTAGCTTTAGCAACTTCTTTATCTATTTTAGCTTCTATTTTAGCGCAATAATCTTCTATAAGAACATCGGCACGATAGCGTTTTTTAGAGTCCTTATTATCAATTAAAGGATCGTTAAACGCATCTACGTGGCCAGAAGCTTTCCATGTAGTTGGGTGCATAAAAATAGAGGCATCAATACCTACAATATTTTCATGCATCTGTACCATGGCTTTCCACCAATAGTCACGAATGTTCTTTTTTAACTCTGCGCCATTTTGTGCGTAATCATAAACCGCACTTAATCCATCGTAGATTTCACTACTTTGAAATACGTAACCATACTCTTTTGCATGAGAGATTACTTTTTTGAATTGATCGTCGTTTTTTGCCATAGGACAAAAATAAAAAAACCGCATCAACTAAATGAGCGGTTTTAAGAAAAATATATCGTACTATTTAATTAAGTTTTATTTTGGAGGTACCAAGCATATGGTTCTTATGAAAAACAGACACAAGATAATCGCCTTCTGGAAGTGTTTCTTCTCTGCTAAAATTAACCTTAACACAAACACTTAGGTCTTTATTTCTATAATTTATAGCTGTTTTTCCACTATAACTAATAGAGTCATGCATAAATTCTACCATACCTTTGTTAGCTAAGGTTTTTTTGTCAGGGTTCATGATCTGAACATAAATATCTTTATAACCATCGCTAATATTGGTGTTTTCTAAAATTTTAAAACACACTTCCATATTGTCCATATCAAGTGCATGCTCCGCTACTTCATCGGCATTTAATCCATTGGTTTTAATAGCTCGCACTTTTAGATTTACAAGCTCCAACTCGGAAACCTCAGACACAAGGTCTAGAAGTTTATCATTTTGAGACCTTAGTAAAACCATTTCGTTTTTATAGTCGCGCGAATTTTCGGAGTTTAAAACAACTTCCTTTTGTAGTTTTTCATTTTCTAATAACACATTCGCAATTCTATCTAATAAATGCTTACGCTCTGTTTTTAAACTAGAAACTAAGCTCTCATATTCTGATACGGAAGTTAAATTTGCATTTTTAGATTTAGAACTACTTACTAATTGTGCTTTAGCCTGATCCAACTGAAAAGTAAGCTCTGCATTATGAACACGGGAGTGATCATACAATGAAATAACATTAGACAATTCACCTTGAACAAGTTGTATTTCTTGCTCCGTGAACTCCTTCTGCTCTTTTATAGTATTATAACTTGATAAACTATAGGATCCAAGCACAGCAATAGCAATGATTAAAGAACCTATAATCAATTTATAGTTAAATATTTGAGGGTTAACTATCATTTAGATTAAATTAAAGTGCAAAGCTAAAACAGAAAACGCATAAACTGTTTTTTAATCGTTGAAGTGGAAAAAAATTTGTTAAAGTAAAATTTTAAATTCAAAATATATCGCAGGAGCCAAAAAGATGTAATATATTTATTACTAAATACTTAGTTTTGATTCAGGCACTTTTAAATCTATTTTTTCCTAAGATTTGTTATGTATGTAACGGCTTGTTACTTGATAATGAAAAGTATGCATGTACAAAATGCAGACACGACCTACCGTTAACTAACTTCCATTTAAATCAAGATCCTACTGTTTTGAAAGTCCTATACGGACGAATTCCTATAGAATTAGGAACGGCACTTTTGCGATACGAGAAAAAGGGAGCGACACAGAACCTTATTCACAATCTTAAATACAAAGGTTTTGAAGAGATTGGCACATTTTTAGGTAGCTGGTTAGGCTCTGAACTACAGAAAATACCAGCATATCAAGATATAGACATGGTCATACCTGTTCCGCTTCACAAAAAGAAATTACGCAAGCGCGGCTATAATCAGGTTACAAAATTCGGTAAAGAATTAGCTAACTACTTAGATGCAGAGTATGTAGACGATGTGCTTATTAAAGTAAGCAACACCAGTTCACAAGTAACTAAAAACCGCCTCACAAGATGGCTCTCCAATGTAGAAGTATTTAAAGCCGTTAACACAAACCGCATTCACAACAAACATATATTATTAGTAGATGATATAATAACTACAGGAGCAACGCTAGAAGCTTGCGGTTTGGAACTCTTGAAAAGCAAGCAAGTTAAAATTAGCATTGCCACAATGGCAATAGCATAAAGAGTGTTTCGTTAATGATAAATATGTTGTTTATTTGCAAAAAGAAGAATCAGTATGCCTAAAGCACTTTCAAATATATTTTTAGTAGTATTTATAGGTTTTATTATAATAAGTTGTGCCAATCGTGGTACTCCTAGCGGTGGTGTAAAAGATGTTATTCCACCAAAAATAACTAAATCAGAACCGGCCAATTACAGCACTAATTTTTCAGAAAAGGAAATTAGAATTTATTTTGATGAGTTTATAAAAATAAACAACATCTCTAGGCAGCTGATAATCTCTCCGCCTATGGACCCAGCCCCTGCTATAACACCGCTTTCTGCTGCAAGTAAATACATCCGTATTATAATAAAGGATACTCTAAAACCCAATACAACCTACGCCTTTAATTTCGGGAACAGTATTGTAGATAACAATGAAGAAAACCCATATCCTTACTTTAAATATGTATTTTCTACAGGCAATTATATAGATTCTTTATCTATAAAAGGTATTACTCTAGACGCTACAATGCAAAAGCCAGAAAGTTTTATTTCTGTAATGCTTTATGAAGCAGACTCAACCTATACTGACTCTATTGTTTTTAACGAGAAACCACGATATATTACAAACACACTAGATAGTACAACCACATTTTCTTTAGAAAACTTAAAAGCAGGAAAATACAAACTAGTTGCTTTGAAGGATGAAAACCTAGATTATAAGTTTCAGCCTAAATCTGATAAAATTGGGTTTTATGAGGAGTTTATAACTGTTCCTGTAGATTCAACCGAATCATTTAGTTTAAAATTATTTAAAGAAGAACTAGACCCTAAAATTGTAAGACCGCGCTTGTTTACTGGTGAGAAAATTGGCTTTGCCTTTGAAGGCGACTATAAAGACATTAAAATAAACACAACGTCTGATGTTCCTGAAGAATTTACATCACGAATTACAAAAGATACAAAAACAGATACCTTGTATTATTGGTATAAACCAAGATTAGAAGCAGACTCCTTATTATTTACAGTAACAAACAAAAACTACAAACAAGATTTTACAGTAAAAATAAGCGAGCAGAAACGTGATACAATGAACATTAGCTCTGAACCTAGTGGCGTTCTTAATTTTAATGAAACATTTAAAATATCTAGTACGGTACCGTTTACAAATTTCAATAAGGAGAAAGTACAGATTATTGATAAAGATTCGTTCCCGGTAGATTTTGAAGTAAAACTAGACTCCTTATCCAATAGTTACAGCATTGATTTTGAGAAGAAAGAAGACGATTCCTATAACATTCAATTATTACCTGAAGCACTAACAGATTTATTTGATAATAAAAACGATACATTAAATTACCAACTTACCACCAAAACCTTTTCTGATTACGGAAATGCCCGTGTAGAACTGCAAAACGCAACCTATCCAATTATTGCCCAAATTACAGATGAGAAAGGCGTTGTTATTGCAGAACAATATAGCACTAAACCCGAGCCTATAGATTTTAGGCATTTAAAAACGGGTATATTTTATTTACGTGTTATTTATGACACCAATGAAAACGGTAAATATGACACAGGTAATTTTCTTAAAAACAAACAACCAGAACGTATTAGTTACTACAAAGACCCTTTAGAAATTCGTTCTAATTTTGATCAGGTTTATACGTTTACATTATTTTAAAATCATCTCTATCGTTTAAAAATTTTAATTTATTACGGTATCTTGAAAGGTGTTTTTTATCTAAAGCAACTACCTCAATATGGTCTTTGTTAGGACGAATAGGCGTTATATTATTACCTAACACATCATAAACGGCTGAGTGCCCTGAATATTCATTTTGTGCCTCATCCACCCCCACACGGTTAACACCAATACAGTAGCTCATATTTTCAATAGCGCGAGCTTTTAATAAAGCATCCCAAGCTACCACACGCGATTTTGGCCAATTAGCAACATAAACAAGTGCATCATAATCACTTGCATTTCTAGCCCAAACTGGAAAACGCAAATCATAACAAACCTGCAAACAAATTTTCCAATCTTTATAAGTTATAATTACCTGTTCGGACCCCGAACTATAAACACGATCTTCACCTGCCAATGAAAAAGTGTGACGTTTATCATAGGTTTTAATACCACCGTCAGGGAAAACAAATATCATCCGATTAAAATACTCCCCTTGTTCTTCAATAACAACACTTCCTGTTATTGCCGCATTGGTTTCTCTTGCACGCTCTTGCATCCAAACAACCGTATCCCCAGACATAGTCTCTGCTACGGCTTCTACATTCATAGTAAAACCTGTAGTAAACATTTCAGGTAATACAATTAAATCAACCGGTTTTTTAATACTAGCAATTTTATCTTTAAAATGTGCTAGATTAATAGCTGGTTTCTCCCAAACTAGAGTTGTTTGGATAATGGCAACATTTAAATAATCACTCATAAATCACATCGCATTTAGTGCTTTTTCAGCCAACTTAACCTCGGTTGATAAATCGTTTAATTTTTCGGTCCACTTCGCTTCATCTGAAGGAGAAAGCTTTCCTTTTTTACGAAGTTTGTGATACTTTTTTTGGGCGTCTTTTAAATCTTCATTAGCTGCAAGAAAATCTTCACGAGCTTGTTGTTTAGCTTCTAATTCAGCTTCTAAAGCAGCTGCTTTTTCAGATGCTTCCTCCAAGGCTTGTTCGGCTTCTTCACGCGCTTGCTCTAAAGTTTCTTGTTGCGCCTCTAGTTCAGCTTCAGCTTCAAGCTGTCTATTTAATTTGGCATTAATACGGTCTTTTTCTTCCATAGAAATAACCGCTGTTACCTCCTTGCCTTCCTTATAGTATTTATCACCTTGAACTTCATAAATTTCACCAGATTTTGTAATAACTTGGTGCTTCGTTCCGCATGAGCTCATACTTATAACTACAGCTAAAGATAGGCTTTTAATATATTTCATAATTAGTATTTTTATTTATAAAAAGTATACATTATATATACACAAAATAGTATGTAAAGTCACATATTTAATAAAACAAGTAAGCTATAACTTGTTTAAAATGGTAGCTGCCGCTTCTAAAACGTCATCCGTTTTAGCAAAACAAAATCGTAAAACCTGTTCTTTTTTAGCTCTATCATTAAAAACCGACATGGGTATGGAAGCCAATCCTTTTTCGATTGTTAAACGTCTTGAGAAATCGACATCAGTTTCATCTGTTATTTGCGAAAAATCTAAAACCTGAAAATAGGTACCTTGTGATGGTGTAAATAGAAATCTAGAATCTTTAATAAGACTTAAAAAATAATCGCGTTTTTGCTGATAGAAATCGGGCAAATGTAAATACTTGTCAGGCATTTTCAAATAATCGGCAAGACCTTTCTGCATGGCACTATTTACAGAAAACACATTAAACTGGTGTACTTGCTGAAATATAGCCATTAAATTTTCTGGAGCACAACAATAGCCCATTTTCCATCCCGTGTTATGAAACGTTTTACCAAAAGATGCCACTACAAAACTACGTGCTTTTAAATTTGGAAACATACACACACTTTGATGTTTTAAATCATCAAAAACCATATGTTCATAAACTTCATCACTTAACACAATAATATCGGTATCAGCTGTTAAACTTTGCAACTTTAGCATATCTGACTCCGAAAGAATTGTACCACTAGGGTTATGAGGTGTATTGATGATAATCATCTTTGTTTTAGATGATATTTTATCTGACACCAATTCCCAATCTACCGAATAATCCGGTGCATACAAAGGAATGGCTATGGGTTTCCCACCATTAATCTGAATAGCAGGTTCGTAACAATCGTAAGCAGGTTTAAAAATAAGTACTTCATCGCCGGCATGAACAAATGCCGAAATAATAGTATATATAGCTTGAGTAGCTCCTGCTGTAACCGTTATTTCAGATTCTGGATTATAAGCGCTTTTATAAAGCAATTCAAACTTATTGGCTATGGCCTGACGAAGTTCTAAATTACCCGCCATAGGTGCATACTGATTAAAACCAGACTGCATTGCTTTAGTAACTAAATCTATTAAT
Organism: Algorimicrobium bowmanii; assembly: GCF_054031195.1. Next base: position 651,576 of record NZ_CM132929.1, on the reverse strand, counting down.
TGCTGATCGCTTTTAAAATTAGGAAAACCTTGAGCTAAATTAATAGCATTGTGCTTTTGTGATAAAGCACTCATAATTGAAAAAATACTTGTTTCTACTTCCGGGAGTTTTGAAATATGTTTCATACAGGTAAAGGTAATAAGTATTTTTATTCTTTAATTGCTTTGTGTTAATACCACTCTTTATAATTTATAATAAAAGGAAATTTTAACAAGAACAAGCAACTACAAACAAAAGAAGTAGCAATAACTTTTTTTATCTTTACAGATTAAAATTTAAACAGTATGAAAATATTACGATTATTAGTTCTCTTTATTGTTTTCCAAGCCTCTGCACAGCAAGGAGGCATGTGGATTCCTTCACTTTTAGAAGGTATGAATGAAGAGGAAATGACCAATTTAGGTAGTAAACTTACCGCAAAAGACATTTACGATGTTAACAATTCTAGTCTTAAAGATGCCATTGGGCATTTTAATGGTGGCTGTACGAGTGAAGTTATATCGGACAAAGGTTTAATCCTTACCAACCACCACTGTGGATTTGGACAAATTCAAGCACATTCATCATTAGAAAATGATTATTTAAAAGACGGTTTTTGGGCCATGAATTTGGAAGACGAGCTTCCAAATGAAGGTTTGTATATTGAATTTATCGTACGAATAGAAGATGTAACGGAACAAGCATTAGCAGGTGTTACCGATAGCATGACTGAAACAGAAAAACAATCTACAATAGATAAAAACACCAACAAACTACAAACTCAAGTAACAAAAGAGGATTGGCAAGACACTAAAGTAAAGTCATTTTATAAGGGTAACCAGTATTTCTTATTTGTTACAGAACGTTTTGACGATATCCGTTTAGTTGGTGCACCGCCAACAAGTATTGGTAAATTTGGTAGTGATACAGACAACTGGGTCTTCCCAAGACATACAGGTGATTTTTCTTTATTCAGAATTTATGCTGACAAAAACAACCGTCCTGCAGCATATAGTAAAGACAACGTACCTTACACACCAAAGCACCACTTACCAATTTCATTAGATGGTGTTGAAGAAGGTGATTTTACTATGGTTTTTGGTTTTCCAGGAACAACTGACGAGTATTTACCAGCCGTTGCTATTGAGCACATTACTCAAGAATTCAACCCAAGTAATATAGCCATTCGTGAAGCCGCTTTAAAAGTTATTGATGCGGAAATGAAAGTAAACGATGATGTACGTATTAAATATGCATCTAAGCAAGCAAGAATTGCTAACGCTTGGAAAAAATGGATTGGTGAGAACTTAGGTATCAAAAAGAGTAATGCCATTGAAAAACGCCGCGAATTTGAAGCTACGTTTACAAAAGCATTAAAGGAAAACGGACTAGAAGATAAATACGGACATATTCTACCTGATTTTGAAACCCTTTATAAAGATTATGCTGATATAAATATTAAGCGTAGAAACTTTATTGAAGTGTTTTTAGTTACCAACGAGCTTATGACTATGACCTTTAGAGCCTACCAAATAGAGCAATCTTTATTGAAAAACCCTGCTGGTATTGATAATGGTCGTGCGTATATTACAGGCGTACTAGAAGGTATCCATAAAAATTACGATGTAAAAGTAGATAGAGGTGTTTTTGAAAACGTGATGCCATTCTATACAGATAAGGTTAATTCTTTAATTTACGACGAAACAGCTTTTACGAGTTTAGATTCAGCCAAAGCGTTATTTGAAGGATCTGCTGATGAGGTTATTGAAAAATTAAATAACGATGTGGCCTATATTTATGCTAAACCATTTATTGAAGATTTCTTCAACAATTTAAATGCTGAATACCAACAAAAAAATGAACCAATAACAACCCTTCAAACGGAGTACATGACAGCACTAATGGAAGCATTACCTAATGAGCGTTATTTTCCGGATGCTAACAGTACTTTACGTGTAACTTACGGTCAAGTTCGTGGTTATGCGCCTAGAGATGCGGTTTACTACAACCCTGTTAGTTATTTAGATGGTGTTATTGAAAAATATATTCCAGGTGATTATGAATTTGATGTACCTGAAAAATTAATTGAGTTATACGAAGCTAAAGACTATGGCCAATATGCAGATAGCAACGGGAAAGTACCTGTTTGCTTTTTAGGAACCAACCACACTACGGGTGGTAATTCAGGAAGTCCTGCTATTGATGCACACGGAAATTTAGTAGGTTTAAACTTTGACCGTGTTTGGGAAGGTACTATGAGTGATATGAATTACGATCCTGAAATTTGTAGAAATATTATGGTGGATTTACGCTATGTATTATTTATTGTTGACAAGTTTGCTGGAGCCGATCATTTAATTGATGAAATGACTTTAGTACACCCTAAGTCTGAGAATAAAAAATCTAAATCCAAGAAGAAAAAAAGGAGTAAGAGATAAATTTAACTTCTTTTTCAATAAAAAACCTCACAACTAAAGTTAGTTTGTGAGGTTTTTTTTATGGCTTTATCTAAGCCAAAATTATGAAGATTGCTCCTATTCTACACGTTCACTTTCCACAGTGAAATTTAAGATACAATTGATATATCCTACCACCAGAAAGAAAATTAATCTTCCTTTATTTTAAAAGTTGTAATTATTTGAAGAACTTCAGGCAAGTAAGTATCAAAATAATCCTGTTTAGATTGGTAGTTTATAATATAATCTTGATTTTGGTAGTTAAATAGAACTTCTAAGGTGTAATAAGTTACATCATTATGCACCTGACTATTTTTAATAAGATAATATTTACCATAAAGCGGATGGTAATCCGAATCATAACTCGGGTTAGGATTGCCATTTTCTTTTAAACTTGATAAGTAAGGCGCTATACTTTCTTCAATATTTTTATTTTTATAGGATTCAATATCATAAGCATTTACATAAACAAACCCTCTACTGTAATTTAATTCTAAGTCCTTTTCTAGGATTGGTGAATGGAGCAAAATATTATCTAACCCATAAAAGGAACACCAACTCTCAGGAATAATTAACTCATATCCCTTCATAATAGATTCAACCTTCGCTTCGTCTAAACATACAAACGACTTCGGTTTTAAATCTACAGAACCACACCCTAATACAAACAATATTAAAATCGTTACTACCCAATTTTTGATTTTCATAAACAACTAAAGCTTGTGTTTAAATTCTAATCTAAAAAATTCAATTTAATAACTACTAACTTTAGGTTTAACTTCTGTAATATATTTTAATATATAAATTATAGATCCCAAAACAGGAACAAAAACAATAAACAAGGTCCAAAGCAGTTTAAATATAGGCTGTTGTTCGTTTTTAAAGACAAACACTAAGCTGGTTATAAATAAAGCAATTATCAGAAGCGTAACAACAACTAAAATAGTTGGGCTAATTATAATCATAAAATAAAAATTTGGTTATGAAACGTTATATATTATCTGCAAGATACAAAAAGCAAACGTATTCAGAACCTGTTAGGTTTTATGGCTATTTATATAATCTCCATTTTCTTTAACAAGAAACTAGCATTCATATTTTGACAAATACCTTTTTTAAATTTATAGTCGAAAAAGAGTTCATCGTTAATAATTTGCGCATCAAAAAAGTAGTTTTTTACGGGTTCCAACTCGGTTTCTATTTCGCACAAACTCAAATCATGTGTAGCAATAATTCCGGTAGCATGAGATGCCACTAATTTTTCAACAAACTTTTTAGACCCAATGGCTTTATCTGTTGAATTGGTACCTTTTAAAATTTCATCAAGAATAATAAAATAAGGCTCCTTCTGAATAGCATCTACAATAAATTTTAAGCGTGTTAATTCGGAAAAGAAGTAACTACTATCATCTGTTAGAGAATCGCTGGTACGCATGCTTGTAATTAATTTTATAGGTTGGTAATTACTAACCTTAGCACAAACAGGCAATCCTACATTAGCCATAACAATATGTAAGGAAACCGTTCTTAAAAAGGTACTTTTACCCGCCATATTAGCACCGGTTACAATAAAGAATTCCTGATTACTGATGGTTAAATTACTAGCTACACGTTTTTTTGCATCTAACAAAGGGTGTCCCAATTCTTCTGCATGAATAGTTGTTTTGGTAGAAACTATAGTCGGAAATACATATTCTGAATGATTAAAAGTGTAATTCCCCAAACTATTATAGGCATCAAAAAAGGACACCACCTCAAACCAATTTGCTACGGTTTCGTGGTATTCGGCAATCCATTTTTCAACTTTATAACTATTCTTTAAATCCGTAAGTAAGAGACCGTTACCAAAAATGGCAGAAATAAGATTATTTCTATTATCCAAAGCATCTAAACATTTGGAAAATTTCGCGAAAATATCAGATGCCTTTTCATGCTCTAATTGTATTTGCGTTTGTTTTTCTTTTAGTAATTCCGATGTAAATGTTTCTTTTTCTATTTGATCTAGAAGCGTAGCATACTGCCTAAAAGTATCTTTAACTTTATCTGTATTAGCTGCCAGGACATTTATTTTTTTCAAGTAAAAACCTGTACACAATAAACCAAACACCAACCATAATAAAGCAAAAATAGGTGCTATAATTTGAAACACAGCTGAAGCCACAATAACTAAGGAAGCAATACTAAAAACCATTGGCAACCAAGTCATAACTTTAGGTAAGAACAATTGGTGACTTTTAAGCCATTCAATAATTTTTACGGCAGGTGTTTCAACCGTTATTAACGTAGCAACACCCGAAAACTGTTGCCGCCATTCAGGTTTACTTGCTAATTCTTTAATAGCAAGCTGACGCTTTTCAACCTGTTCAATATCATTAGCCATTAATGCATCGGCAAGTTTTTTGGTTCCTTCAGCAATAGCTGTTCTATTTATAAATTGAAAGAAAGAGCCTTTTCCAAATAAATCAATATCTAGACTATAAAAATGTGTTGGGTTTTGATAATCTAAACCATCTAAACGCTGATGAAAATCGCCTGAAGCAATAGCTAATTCATCGGCATTAATTTTAGACAATGCCTTGTGAAGATTCCTAAGGTATTTTATATCTGTATATTTTGATACTGTAAATATGAAACCTATAATACCTAAAACACCAACACCAACTGCTAATTTCCAATTATTAATAGTTTGGTACACGCCTAAAGCAGCAGCTATAAATATAGCTAATCGTAACATGCTAAATTGAAACAAGGTTTTATTGTACTTTTTTACAGCATTTTTATGAACCGCCAATTGATTGGTGTAAAATAACGTGGATTGTTCTGTCATTATGTGAAAAACTCTAAAATTTAAGCGTATCTAATTCTTTAAAGAAGCCTATAATATTTTCTACAGCATAGGCATAAAATTCTGGGTGTATATTTTCGTATGTATCTGTAGGCTTGTGGTAGTCTTGATGGTCTTCTACTCCAAAATATAAAAAAGGAATATTCTTCATGAAAAAAGGAGCATGATCGGAAGAATAAGTCCAGTTTTGTTTATTATCTGTACCATCATGTCCTGAAATAATGCGTATATCATCGGTTGGTTCTAATTTTCCATATACGTGCTGAAAATGTTTATGACTCTTTACACCCGCTACATATAGCTCCTTAGAAACATTTCTGGAAATCATATCCATATTAATATTAAATATAACTGATTTTAAAGGCACAATAGAATTATTAACAAAATATCTAGATCCTTGTAAACCTAACTCTTCAGCATCAAAGAAAGCTAAAATAACAGAGTAATTAGGTTGATTGTTTTGAAACCATTCGGCAAAAGCAAATAAGGCACTAACCCCAGAAGCATCATCATCAGCACCATTATATATTTGGCCATTTTTAATACCCTCGTGGTCATAATGTGCACTTATTACAATATATTTTTCTGGTTCAGTTTTACCCTTTATATAGCCAAGAATGTTAGTTCCTTTATAGGTTTTATTGGGGGTTTCAAATGAGAAATGCTGTTCAAAATTTAGAACAAGCGCTGCTACATCTAAAACTTGTAGTTGGTTTACAATATAATTCCTAGCTTTCTCAGCACCACGTGTATCGGTACGTCGGCCTTCATACGAATCGGATGCTAGTTCTTTTACATGCGCTAATAAGTTATCTGAATTGAAACTGAATTTGGTATCTGATTGACCGAAAAACAGATTCGACAAGAATAAGAAAGAAACCAATAAGGTACGTGTAGCTGTATTCTTCATTTTTATAAATATAATATAAAGAAACAAAAAAATCCCAAGCTTACACTTGGGATAGTTATAGTTTATTTTAAAAATAATTAACCTTTAAAACTCGCTTTTAAATATTCGCGGTTCATACGGGCAATATTTTCTAATGAAATACCTTTTGGACATTCAACCTCACAGGCACCAGTATTGGTACAATTACCAAAACCTTCTTCGTCCATTTGCTTAACCATATTTAAAACACGATCAGTTGCTTCTACTTTACCTTGAGGTAAAAGTGCAAATTGTGATACTTTAGCACCAACAAATAACATTGCTGATGAGTTTTTACAACTCGCTACACAAGCACCACAACCAATACAAGTTGCTGCACTAAAGGCATCATCTGCATCATGTTTATTTACTGGTATTGCATTAGCATCAATAGTGTTTCCTGAGGTATTAACAGAGATAAATCCACCAGCATGCTGGATACGATCAAAAGCTCCTCTATCAACTATTAAATCTTTTACAACAGGGAATGCAGCTGCTCTAAATGGTTCGATAAAGATCGTATCACCATCTTTAAACATACGCATGTGTAACTGACATGTAGTAACACCACGATCTGGTCCGTGAGCTTCTCCGTTAATATATAAAGAACACATACCGCAAATTCCTTCACGACAATCGTGATCGAAAGCTACCGGCTCTTCATTTTTACTAACTAAATCCTCGTTTAATACGTCTAACATTTCTAGGAAAGACATATCTGGAGAAATATCACTTACGGGATACTCAACCAATTTTCCTTTATCGTTAGCGTTTTTTTGACGCCATATTTTTAACGTTAAATTCATAGCTTTCCTTATTATTTATAACTTCTTTCTTTCACTTCAATATTTTCGTAAACCAAATCTTCTTTATGCAATACAGCATCTTTTGGTTCACCTTTATACTCCCAAGCTGCTACGTATTGGAATTCTTTTCTACGTTGTGCTTCACCTTCACCTGTTTGATACTCTTCTCTAAAGTGACCACCAGCAGACTCTTCACGTAGTAAAGCATCTTTAGCAAATAATTCACCTAGTTCTAAGTAATCAGCTACACGTAATGCTTTAGCTAACTCTTCGTTATATTCATCATTAGTACCAGGAACGCGAACATCTTTCCAAAACTCCTTACGAAGTTCTGCTATTTCAGTAATTGCGGATTTTAAATCGGCTTCGTTACGAGCCATACCACACTTGTTCCACATAATTTTCCCTAAACGCTTATGGAAATGATCAACAGAATGTGTTCCGTTGTTGTTTATTAAGTGTTCAATATTATCACGAACATTCTTTTCTGCTTCATCAAAGGCTGCAGAATCGGTAGGTATTGCACCTGTTCTAATATCATGAGATAAATAATCCCCTATTGTATACGGTAATACAAAATAACCATCAGCTAATCCTTGCATTAATGCAGAAGCACCAAGTCTGTTAGCACCATGATCAGAGAAGTTAGCTTCTCCAATAGCATATAATCCAGGAACTGTAGTTTGTAGGTTATAATCTACCCAAATACCTCCCATAGTATAATGTACTGCTGGGTAAATCATCATAGGTGTTTCGTATGGATTCTGATCTACAATTTTCTCATACATCTGGAATAAGTTACCATACTTATTTTTCACAACTTCTTGCCCTAATTTTCTAACTAGTGCTTCGTCGCTTTCATTTAAACCTTTTACGTGAGCTTGCTCTTTACCATAACGCATAAATGCAGAAGCGAAATCTAAGTAAACTGCTTCACCAGTAGCATTAACACCATAACCGGCATCACAACGCTCTTTAGCTGCACGCGATGCAACATCACGAGGTACTAAGTTACCAAAAGCAGGGTAACGACGCTCTAAGTAATAATCACGATCTTCTTCAGCTAAATCAACAGGCTTTAATTTTCCTGCGCGAATAGCTTCAACGTCTTTTTTATGTTTTGGAACCCAAATACGTCCATCATTACGCAATGACTCTGACATTAGGGTTAATTTTGATTGATGATCACCTGATACAGGAATACATGTCGGGTGAATTTGTGTATAACACGGATTAGCAAAGTAAGCTCCACGTTTGTGAGCCTTCCATGCTGCTGTTACGTTACTACCCATAGCATTTGTAGATAGGAAAAATACGTTTCCGTATCCACCTGTTCCAAGAACTACAGCATGTGCAGAATGACGTTCTATTTCACCTGTAACCAAGTTACGAGCAATAATACCACGTGCTTTTCCATCAACAATAACGACGTCTAGCATTTCATGGCGACTATACATTTTAACTTTACCACGACCTATTTGGCGGTTTAATGCCGAATAAGCACCTAATAATAGTTGCTGTCCTGTTTGTCCTGCTGCATAAAATGTTCTAGAAACTAATACCCCTCCAAAAGAACGGTTATCTAATAATCCACCATATTCACGAGCAAAAGGAACACCTTGCGCTACACATTGGTCAATAATATTAGCAGAAACCTCAGCTAAACGATAAACGTTAGCTTCACGAGAACGGTAATCACCACCTTTTACAGTATCATAAAATAAACGGTAAGTTGAATCACCATCACCTTGATAATTTTTAGCAGCGTTAATCCCCCCTTGAGCCGCAATAGAGTGCGCACGACGGGCAGAATCTTGAAAACAAAATGCTTTTACATTATAACCTAATTCTGCTAACGTTGCTGCTGCAGAACCACCAGCTAAACCTGTACCAACAACAATAACGTCTATTAAACGCTTATTGGCAGGGTTAACCAAGTTAATTGAATTTTTATGGTTAGTCCACTTATCTTTAAGTGGGCCTTTTGGTATTTTTGAATCTAAAGCCATATTAGATATGTTTTTTAGTGATTAAGAAAATGGAAAACAGCAATAAATATAAATCCTAATGGAATTATAATAGCATATGCTTTACCAAAACCTTGTAATCCTTTTGTATATTTATTGTTTGCGCCAACCGATTGAAAAGCCGACATAAAACCGTGCAGTAAGTGTAAAGCTAGAAACACGAAAGCTAAACAATAGGCAGCCACGCGTAATGGGTTTACAAATTTGTGCACCAGTTCTTCATAATATCTAAACCCTTCGCCATCGGCTAAAAGCCCAGACATATCCCCTTGGATATATTTGGTGTTTATTTCTGGAAACCAGAAATCGATAAAGTGAAGCACAATAAATGCTAAAATAGCAGCTCCACTCCAAATCATATTTCTACTCATCCATGATGAATTGGCGTTACCATTATTTTTTGCATAACTAATTTTTCTAGCATTACGGTTTCTAATTTCTAATACAAATCCCATAACAAAATGGAAAATTACACCAAAAATTAACACCGGTTGCATAACATACTGTATTAACCAATTCGTACCCATGAAGTGTGAAACCTCATTAAAAGTATCTGGGTTTATTACAGATAACATGTTAATAACAAAATGCTGTAGTAAAAAAATCATTAGGAAGAGTGCTGAAAGTGCCATAGCAAATTTTCTTCCAATCGAAGAATTCAATATTCCGCTCATTGTTGAAGTTTAATATTTATTCTCGCAAATATACACTTCCAATCAGTTTTAGGCAAAACCAAAACCGTATTATTATATATTTAGAATGAATTTAAACAGAATTACATATTTATTTTACATCTGAAATTTAAAAATCACCACTAACGTAAAAAGTAAATATTTCCACATGAACCATTTACAACCACAAAACCTAAAATAGGTCTTGTTAAAATTTCCCAAAAGTAAGCTGATATTTTCTTTAAGGCTTACGAAATATGTAATTTTGAAGAAATTAATACTATTATTATGAAATACCACGCTATAAACAACCAGTTATTTATTAAAAACCGTAAAAACTTCATGGCTAACATGAAGCCAAACAGTTTGGCTGTTTTTAATTCTAATGACGTTTATCCTATAGGTGCCGACAGCACCATACCGTTCCAACAAGATCGAAACATTTTTTTCCTAAGTGGTGTTGATCAAGAAGAAAGTATCCTAGTTCTTTTTCCAGACTGTCCAAACCCAAAACATCGTGAAATTCTTTTCTTAACAGAAACTAATGACCACATAGCTGTTTGGGAAGGTGAAAAGCTGACTAAAGAAAAAGCTTTTAAAACCGCTGGAATAAAAACTGTTTATTGGCTACAAGATTTTGATAGAGTCTTTAAAGAAATCATGTCGCAATGCGAAACAGTATACATTAATACTAACGAACACTACCGCGCTAGCTCGGCAACACAAACACGTGAAGACCGTTTTAACTTAAAACTTAGAGAGCAATTTCCGGCACATAGCGTTGCTAAAAGCAATCCTATTTTACAACGATTACGTTCTGTAAAAGACCCTTTAGAATTAGACATCATGCAGCAAGCCTGCAACATCACCGAAAAAGGTTTTAAACGAATTTTGAATTTCGTAGAACCTGGTGTTATGGAATATGAAATTGAAGCAGAATTCATGCATGAATTTCTAAGAAACCGTTCAAAAGGTTTTGCCTACACACCTATTGTTGCTTCTGGTAACAATGCCAATGTTTTACATTATATTGAAAACAACCAAGAATGTAAAGCTGGAGATTTAATCCTTTTAGATGTTGGTGCTGAGTACGCAAACTACTCTAGTGATATGACGCGAACTATTCCGGTTTCTGGAAAGTTTACAAAACGTCAGAAAGAAGTTTACAACGCAGTAAATCACGTGAAAAAAGAGGCTGAAAAAATGCTTGTTCCTGGAACTATCTGGGCAGACTACCACGTAGAAGTTGGAAAATTAATGACCTCTGAACTATTAAAACTTGGCTTATTAGATAAAGCTGACGTTCAAAATGAAAACCCTGATTGGCCAGCATATAAAAAATACTTCATGCATGGAACGTCTCACCACATAGGCTTAGACACACATGATTATGGTTTATTACACGAACCAATGACGGCTAATATGGTATTTACTGTAGAGCCTGGAATTTACATTCCAAATGAAGGCTTTGGTATCCGTTTAGAAGACGATTTGGTTATTCAAGAAACAGGGGCACCTCACAATTTAATGCGCAACATACCTATTGAAGCGGATGAAATAGAAGACCTGATGAACGCTTAATACATTCAGAAAATAAAATCACAGAAAGCCTTGAGAATTTAATTTTTCAAGGCTTTTTTAGTTAATAAATTAACCAAAATAGTTGTTATTACAGCAGGAATCACCCACCCTAAACTTACAGACGACAACGGAATATATTGCGTGATTGACGTTAAATAATCTTCCGAAACCATAAATTTTAAAAAATCAGGAACACTAAAGATAAATGTCACTAACACCACCCATCTAAAAACCAAAACAGAACTCATTTTCTCTGGCAGTGCATGTAAAACAATTAGAACTATAGTTAATGGGTATATAAACATTAATACCGGCAAAGCCACAGTTATTATAAAATCGACATTATTTCCACCAATAAAAAGACCAATAGCAGATCCTATAGCAGCCGTAATTATGTACGCTTTTTTAGAACCATGAAACAAACTACTAACATAATCGGATGCTCCCGTTATAATCCCAACAGCCGTGGTAAAACAGGCTAGAGCCACAAGTACACTTAAAAATACCGACCCCACAGAACCTAAAGTTAGCACACTCAAATCTGTTAAAACCTCTGTTCGTGAAGCATCAGTTGAAAAATTAGAACGTAACAAATATCCACTTGCTATTAGACCTCCATATATTACAAGCAAACCAAAGCCTGCTATAATTCCAGCTTGTGTAATAAGTTTCTTTGTTTCTGAATAATCTTTAACACCCTGATTATGTAAAGACACAATAATAACAGCACCAACTATAACACCTGCAATAGCATCAAATGTTTGATAACCTTCAAGGGCACCCGTGGTTATTAAAGAAAACGGAGAATACGAATCTGTTACACTCCCCTGATAATCGCCTAAATAAACACCGACACAAATTATAACTAAAAGCAACAACACCATTAAAGGTGTTAAATACTTACCAATTAAATCTAATAACTTAGAACGATTTATTACAAAAATGAAAACAAGTACAAAATAAATACAACTCGTTAAAAAAGCTGAAGAATTAAAAAAGGGAGCTACTGCTATTTCATGAGTTACAGAAGCTGTACGTGATGCTGGCAAGGCAATGGCAATAACATACATTAATATACAATAAACCGAACTAAATAAAGGCGACACTTTCTTCCCAAAATCATACATAGTCCCTTGAAGTTTGGCATGCGCATAAATACCCAAAATAGGCACCAAAATAGCTGTCAAGAAAAAACCAAAAGCTACCACATACCAACCATTTGCTGTTTGAGCACCTAGATAAGGCGGCAGAATTAAGTTTCCTGCTCCAAAAAATAAAGAAAACATAGCGAAGGCTACAACTAAAGTTTGTTTGGTTATTTGCATATTCTTCTAATTAAAAAAACAACGCCATATAAAATTATGTAGCATTGAAAACTCCCGTATCTTTGTCCAAGATACTTTAAAAATGATATTAGATTATAACGGTTCCTCTGTTTTTTATACCGACCAAGGACAAGGCACTCCTATTGTGTTACTTCATGGTTTCTTAGAAAACAGCAACATGTGGAAAAATATAACCCCATTACTTTCGGAGACACATCGCGTAATAAGCATCGATTTATTAGGACATGGCAATTCGGAGTGCTTGGGTTACATTCACAACATGGAACTCATGGCAAATGTAGTCCATAAGGTTTTGCATACATTACAAATTTCTAAAAGTATTTTCATCGGTCATTCCATGGGTGGATATGTTGCTTTGGCTTTTGCTGAAAAATACCCCTCTCAAGTTTTAAAACTATGCTTAGCAAACTCAACTTCTAAAGCAGATAGTCCAGAAAGAAAACAAAATAGAGACCGCGCTATTCAAGCTGTCAAAAAAAATCATGAGATTTTTGTAAGACTAGCAGTCACCAATTTATTTACCATAAAAAATCAGGCAGTTTTAAAAGATGAAATTCTACAGGTTAGAAAAGAAGCTTTAAAAACTCCTTTACAAGGTATTATTGCTACGCTTGAAGGCATGAAGGTCAGACCTGATCGTACCCTTGTTTTAAAAAATGCCTCTTTCCCAAAACTATTCTTAATAGGACAGAAAGACGCCGTAATGCCTTACAAAAAACTCGTTTCAGAAGCAGAAGAAACTCATTCTGAATTTTCCCTTTTACCAGATGGGCACATGAGTCATATTGAAAATGAAGCTATTTTCCTACAAGAAATAATGCATTTCATCGAATAATTAGTGTTTTAATCGGCTTTATTGATTTTTTTGATAGATTTAACCTACCCAATATCTAAATCATGAAATCAACCAACACTAAACCTGCTCGCATACCGGGACTCTATTGTAGTCTTTTTGGTCACAACTTTCGGGTATCAAGAAACGTTACGCTTCACGTTAAGGAATACGAATGTAAAACCTGCAAAAAACAAGCAACCACAAATGGAAATGGCGGCATATCGGAGCTTACACCAAAATACCGCGAAATTAATAGCATATTGGAACGCATTCACAACAATCGTATCATGCGTTTAAACACTAAAGAATACACAAAAGAAACATGGCGAATTTTAACTTAATCGTTAAAACTCTTCCAGCCTTGTGCTTTTAATGGAATTTTTGTTTCTGCACGAGTTACCAAATGCATACCTGCACTTTCTTCACGCATGAAACCTATAACACTGAAATTAGGATTAGCCTGAATTTTAGGAAAATCGGCTTGTGAAATAGTGAACAACAACTCATAATCTTCACCCCCATTTAAAGCAACTGTGGTACTATCTATATCAAACTCTTCACAAGTAGATATAACTTGAGGGTCTAATGGTATTTTGTCTTCATATAAATCACAACCTACCTGACTATTCTTACACAAGTGAATAACCTCAGACGATAGACCATCACTAATATCAATCATAGCAGTTGGCTTAACTTCTAGCTCTTTCAATAAACTAACAATATCTTTTCTAGCCTCTGGCTTTAACTGTCTTTCTACAATGTAAGTATACGGATCTAAATCTGGTTGACTATTAGGGTTAACTTTGAAAACGGCTTTTTCACGTTCTAACACTTGTAGCCCCATATAAGCACCACCTAAATCACCCGAAACAACTAATAAGTCGTTTGGTTTTGCACCTGTTCTGTATACAGCTTGGTCTTTCTCAACTTCTCCAAGAGCTGTTACCGAAATCAGTAAACCAGAAGTAGACGATGTTGTATCTCCACCTACTACATCAATATCATAAATGCCAGCAGCTGTATGTATACCAGCATATAATTCTTCTAAGGCTTCCAAAGGAAATCTATTAGAAACCGCTATTGAAACCGTTATTTGTGTAGCCATAGCATTCATAGCATACACATCCGATAAATTTACCATTACAGCCTTATAACCTAAGTGTTTTAAAGGCATATAGCTCAAATCAAAATGCACACCTTCCACTAATAAATCGGTTGTAACTACTACCTCTTTAGTGTCGAAATCTAAAACAGCCGCATCATCACCAATACCTTTTACTGTTGATTTTTGCGTAATTTTAAATTGTGATGTTAAGTGATCAATTAATGCAAATTCACCTAAACTATCAAGTTGTGTCCGTTGTTGATTTTTATCTTCTATCATAGTGCAAAAATAAGAAGCTTCCTTCTATTTTTAAGTATGTAAATCTATTAAATTCTAATTAATTACTAGATATGATAACGTAGCATAATATTAGAGCGTATAACAAGTAATTCTTAACAAATCAAAAACAGGAGCAAAACCTAATGAACAAACATAAGATAGTCTTATAAAAAAGACATCACAAAAGCCTGTTAACGCAAGCATACAAGCCCCTTTAAGCAGCATAGCTTTTCTCTATACATCTATCTATTAATATCATGTAAGGTTATATGGTAATCCATGACTTATATTGTATATTTGCAACCTATTTAGAGTAAAGCTAATTAAGCATATGATAAAAGTATCTGAAACAGCAAAAAAGAAAGTCGTTGAGTTAATGACAGAGGACGGCTACAATGTTGCTACCGACTATGTTCGTGTTGGCGTTAAAAGTGGCGGTTGCTCTGGCTTATCATACGACTTAAAGTTTGATAAAGACCAAGAAGAGGATGATAAAGTTTTTGAAGATAATGGTGTAAAAATCATCATCGACAAAAAAAGCTTTTTATACTTAATTGGAACCACATTAGAATATTCTGGTGGTCTAAACGGAACAGGCTTTGTTTTTAATAATCCAAATGCCAATAGAACTTGTGGATGCGGTGAAAGTTTTTCATTGTAAAACATTAAAATTTTGAATACACTTCTAAGGATAAACACCTTAGATTAAAATTATAAACTCGGAATATGAGTAAATATACAGAAGACGATTTAAGAGAAGAATTAAAAACCAAAGAGTATGAATACGGTTTCTATACAGATATAGAATCTGATACATTCCCTAATGGTTTAAATGAAGATATTGTTCGCGCTATTTCCAAACGCAAAGAAGAACCGGAATGGATG
Organism: Algorimicrobium bowmanii; assembly: GCF_054031195.1. Next base: position 635,833 of record NZ_CM132929.1, on the reverse strand, counting down.
ACGGAGTGGCGATTACAAGCATTTCGTGTGTGGCAAGAAATGGAAGAACCAGAATGGGCTAATGTAAATTACAAGAAGCCTGATTTTCAAGCTATCTCTTACTATTCGGCACCAAACAGCAAGCCTAAATATGATAGTTTAGACGAAGTTGACCCAGAATTATTAGATACTTTTAAAAAATTAGGTATCTCTATTGATGAGCAAAAGAAATTAGCTGGTGTAGCCATGGATGTTGTTGTCGATTCTGTATCGGTAGCAACAACATTTAAGAAAACATTAGGTGAAAAAGGTATTATTTTCATGAGTATTTCTGAGGCTATCAAAGAGCACCCAGAATTAGTTAGAAAACATTTAGGTACTGTTGTTCCTCAAAAAGACAATTTTTACGCTGCATTAAACTCAGCTGTATTTAGTGATGGTTCTTTTTGTTATATCCCTAAAGGTGTACGTTGTCCAATGGAATTATCAACGTATTTTAGAATTAACCAAGCAGGAACAGGACAGTTCGAAAGAACGCTTGTTATTGCAGACGAAGGCAGCTACGTAAGTTACCTAGAAGGCTGTACAGCTCCTAGTCGTGATGAAAACCAATTACACGCCGCTGTGGTAGAATTAATTGCCATGGATGATGCCGAAATAAAATATTCTACAGTTCAAAACTGGTACCCAGGAAATGCTGAAGGAAAAGGTGGTGTTTTTAACTTTGTTACTAAACGAGGTTTATGTGAGAAAAACGCAAAAATATCATGGACTCAAGTAGAAACAGGATCGGCAGTAACTTGGAAATATCCTAGTTGTGTATTAAAAGGAGATAATTCGGTAGGTGAGTTTTATTCAATTGCCGTAACCAATAATTTCCAGCAAGCAGATACAGGTACCAAAATGATTCATTTAGGTAAAAACACAAAATCGACTATTATATCGAAAGGTATTTCTGCAGGAAAATCGCAAAACTCATACCGTGGATTGGTACAAATAAGTCCGCGTGCAACAAATGCTCGTAATTTTTCTCAGTGCGATAGTTTACTGATGGGTAACGAGTGTGGTGCGCATACCTTCCCTTACATTGAAGCGAATAACAAAACAGCCATTATAGAACACGAAGCTACAACGAGTAAAATTGGTGAAGACCAAATATTCTATTGTAACCAACGTGGTATCGATACTGAAAAAGCTATCGCACTTATTGTAAATGGCTTTAGTAAAGAAGTTTTAAACAAACTACCTATGGAGTTTGCTGTGGAAGCTCAAAAACTATTAGAAATTAGTTTAGAAGGTTCTGTAGGATAAAATTATAAATTCATTTTAAGCATCATTTTTATGAAAAAACTAGCCATCCTTTTAATTTTAGCTCTTGTATTTACAGCTTGTAAAAACGATTCTAAAACAGAAGAAACAATTACCAAATCGGAAACGGTAGATATCAACAGCTCAAATACCGATAAACTAACCCTATTAAAAGGGGAATTTGTTTATTATGCAGATGCTGCTGTTTTACAAACCAATCGAGAAGTTTATGGCGTTGTAATAGATGATAAAATGCAGGAGCTTAGTAAGATGTCAGAACCTTACAAAAAAGAAGCTACCGACTATACCACTGTTACCGTTAGAGGTAAAGTAATCCCAAAACCAGAAAACGAAGAAGGCTGGCCTTTTCGTATTGAAATAAAAGAAATTGTAAGTGTTTCAGCATCAAATCCTGAAACCAATAATGTAGTAAAATTGGAATCCAAATAACATGTTAAAAATAAATAATTTACACGCAAGTGTTGAGGACAAAGCCATTTTAAGAGGCATAAACTTAGAAGTTAAACCAGGTGAAGTACACGCTATAATGGGGCCTAATGGCTCAGGAAAAAGCACACTAGCTTCTGTAATTGCAGGAAAAGAAGAGTACGAAGTAACCGATGGTTCTATCTTATTAGAAGAAGAAAACATTGATGAATTAGCTGCTGAAGAACGCGCTCATAAAGGAGTATTCTTATCGTTTCAATACCCAGTAGAAATTCCAGGTGTTTCTGTTACAAATTTCATTAAAACAGCTATTAATGAAACACGTAAATCTAAAGGTCTTGAAGACATGCCAGCTAAAGACATGTTAAAACTAATTCGTGAAAAAGCAGAAATGTTAGAAATAGACAGAAAATTCTTGTCTCGTTCATTAAACGAAGGGTTTTCTGGTGGTGAGAAAAAACGTAATGAAATATTTCAAATGGCTATGTTGGAGCCAAAATTAGCTATTCTTGATGAAACTGATTCTGGTTTAGATATTGATGCTTTACGTATTGTTGCTAACGGTGTAAACAAACTAAAAAGTAAAGACAACGCTGTTATTGTTATTACACACTACCAACGTTTATTAGATTATATCGTTCCTGATTTTGTACACGTATTATATAACGGACGTATAGTTAAGTCTGGAACTAAGGAGTTAGCTCATGAGCTTGAAGAAAAAGGCTATGACTGGATTAAAGAAGAGGTAGACGCCTAAAACTTTCTACTTGGTTTGCTCAGGGAATAGGCATTCAGTTGACCACCATAAAACCAAGCCTTTAAAATTATAAAATAGCACACAGTTGGCTGTTAGTTTTTAATAAATAGAAAACACAACAGAAAACTGAAAATTGAATTACATGGAATTAAAAGATAAATTAGTATCCTCATTTATGGCTTTCGAAGATCGAATTGATATCGATTCGCCAGTGCATGATATTAGAAGCGAAGCAATAAAAGTTTTTGAGTCTAACGGATTTCCTACCAAAAAAGATGAATCTTGGAAATACACCTCTTTAAAAGGTGCTTTAAAACACGACTATAGCTTATTCCCAAAACAGGAAAAAGCCTTAGAATATCAAGATGTAAAAAAATATTTCATTCACGATATTGATACTTATAAAATTGTTTTTGTGGATGGTAAATACTCATCTTATTTATCAGAAACAACACATGAAGGTATTGATGTTTGCCTGATGTCATCGGCATTAAACAAACCAAAGTACCGCTTAATTATAGAAAACTATTTTAATAAAATAGCGAGTAAAGATAGTGTTACTTCGTTAAACACTGCATTTGCTCAAGAAGGTGCTTATATTCATATTCCAAAAAACAAGTTGGTAGCAAAACCAATTCAAATTATCCATTTTGCAACCGGAAATGAAGCTGCATTAATGTTACAACCTCGTAATTTAATTGTAGTAGACGAGAATTCTCATGTACAAATTATAGAACGTCATCAAAGTTTAACCGACAACCCGGTACTAACCAATAGTGTTACTGAAATTTATTCTAACAAGCGCGCTATTGTTGACTATTATAAGATTCAAAATGATAACGAAAACGCCTCTTTAATTGATAATACCTTTATCAATCAAAAACAGGAAAGTTTTAGTTCGGTACATACATTTTCATTCGGAGGTAAATTAACACGTAATAACTTAAATTACTTTCAAAATGGCGAGCGCATAGACTCTACCCTTAAAGGTGTTACCATTATAGGCAATAAACAACATGTAGATCATAATACATTAGTTCACCATATTGAGCCTAACTGCGAAAGCCACCAAGATTACAAAGGTATTTTTGGAGATAATGCTACTGGAGTTTTTAACGGTAAAGTATTAGTTAATAAAGAGGCACAAAAAACAAATGCCTTTCAAGCCAATAACAACATTTTGGTTAGTGATAAAGCTAGTATCAACACAAAACCACAATTAGAAATTTTTGCAGACGACGTTAAATGTTCTCACGGTTGTACTATTGGTCAACTAGACGAGAGCGCTATGTTTTATATGCGTTCTAGAGGTATCCCTGAAAAAGAAGCAAAAGCATTACTTATGTTTGCTTTTAGTAACAACGTATTAAGTTCAGTAAAAATTCCTGAAATAAAACAACGAATCACCAAAATTATAGCCAATAAATTAGGTGTAAATATTGGTTTTGATTTGTAGTAAAAACATAAAAAGGAGTCTTATTTAATTAGGACTCCTTATATTTATTAGGAGCTATTTCCCGCTATCCGCTATATCTTTTTGCTTTCTATTAAAAGCAAAAAGGATGACACTCCTATCGGGGCTATTTTTTTAAAACAAAGCTATGTTCAACGTAGAAAAAATAAGACAGGATTTTCCAATACTTAAAAGACAAGTAAATGGCAAACCCTTAGTGTATTTAGACAATGCAGCAACATCGCAAACACCACAACAGGTTATAGATGTAATTGTAGATTATTACAGTAACTACAACGCTAATATACACCGAGGTGTCCATACATTAAGTCAAGAAGCTACAGATAAGTATGAAGCTGCAAGACATACCATTCAGCAACATTTCAACGCCAAACATGCTCACGAGATAATACTTACTGCAGGTACAACGCACGGTATTAATTTAGTTGCTAACGGATTTGCTTCATTATTAAAAAAAGGAGATGAAATTATTGTTTCAGCCTTAGAGCATCACAGTAATATTGTTCCTTGGCAAATGTTATGTGAAAAAACAGGAGCAACCTTAAAGGTTATTCCTATGAATACAGCAGGTGAACTGATTCTAGAAACTTACGAAGAACTCCTATCTGAAAACACAAAACTAGTTTTTGTAAATCATATTTCCAATGCATTAGGAACAATCAACCCAATACAAGAAATTATTACAAAAGCACATAAGGTACAAGCTGCAGTATTAGTGGATGGCGCACAAGCTTGTCCGCATGTAAAAGCAGATATGCAAGCATTAGATGTTGATTTTTATGTCGCTTCAGCACATAAAATGTGTGGACCAACGGGCGTAGGTTTACTTTATGGCAAGGAAGCTTGGTTAAAAAAATTACCACCTTACCAAGGTGGCGGCGAAATGATAGCCGAAGTTACCTTTGAAAAAACAACTTATGCCGACCTACCACATAAGTTTGAGGCTGGTACTCCAAATATTTGTGGCGGTATTGCTTTTGGAGCAGCCATAGATTATATGAATCATATAGGTTTTGATACTATTGCAAATTATGAACAAGAACTATTGGAATACGCCACACAAGAATTACTAAAAATCGAAGGCCTCACAATTTATGGCACTGCTGAACAAAAAACATCTGTGATATCCTTTAACCTAGACGGTATTCATCCATATGATATTGGGACACTTTTAGACAAAATGGGTATTGCCGTTCGTACAGGACATCATTGTGCACAACCTATTATGAATTTCTTTAACATCCCTGGAACTGTAAGAGCATCTTTTGCCTTTTACAATACCAAAGCTGAAGTTGATACCTTAATTGTGGGTGTGAAAAAAGCTAAAATGATGCTCGGATAATCAACTCATTATGATTCTACATAAACTTGGTATTGGCTTAGTATTGACCTTGTTGTTTTCATGTAAAAACAATGAAAACTCCCAAATAATGTATGTGAATAACCAACAAGTAGATTGCATAGGAGTTGCTCCACAGAAATGCTTACAAATAAAATTCTCAGAAGCAGAAAATTGGACTTTTTTCTATAGTAATATTAAAGGCTTTAATTATAAACCAGGATATTATTATAAATTAAAAGTATTAAAAGAAACGCTAAAAAACGTACCTGCCGATGCTAATAACATTAGCTATAGTTTAATTAAGACAATAGAAAAATCAGAAGTACCAATTAAATAATAATTCATAAATTATTATTTTGGCTTTCTTTTTGCATGGTATATAAAAACAATCATTATGAAATATATTAGCTTATTAGTAACCTGTATTTTTATACTTTCTTGTGGCAACGCCAAAGAAGCAACAGCTATGAACGAACCAACACCACTTGTAGGGACTTATCAACTAAAAACCATAGGTTTAAATACACCAATAAATACACCATTACAGATAACATTTAACATTGAAAAGAAAATGGTTTCAGGTAATTCAGGCTGCAATCAGTTTTCAGGAAGTTATCTGTCAGAAGGTAGTGCACTAGAGTTTGGTCCTTTGGCTAGCACACGAAAAATGTGTCCACCAGCCATAAACACTTTGGAACAACAAATATTAAAAGCATTAAAAGAAACCAAACAATATAGTCAAACAGATACGGTAATTAGTTTACTTGATAACTCAGGAGCTGTTGTCTTAACTATAGCTAAAGAAATACCAGTAGAAAAGGTTGCAAAAAAAAGTACAATAACTGATTACAAAACGGAATACACAGCTATTTCTCGTGGCAGTTATATGGTAATTACATATCAAAACAAGAGTTTAGCTTATCAAAAATCTAAAGATTCAAACCCTGTTATAAAACTATTAAGCGACGAAGAAATAGCACGACTTGATAGTAAGATTAACGCTTTAAATTTACAAGAGTTAAAAGTATTAGAAGCACCTTCAAAGGCTTTTCAACATGATGGCGCCCCTATAGCTTCATTAAGTGTTGTCCACAATGGCTCTACATATTTAACACCTTCTTTTGATCATGGAAATCCACCAGAATCAATCGTAGGAATTATTAATGAATTAATAGCACTTACTGAAAAGTAGTAATTAGTTGAAATGCTGTTGTACTTATTGTATTTTTGCATAAAATTAGAACCATGACCATTGAAGCCATACAAGACGAAATTATAGACGAGTTTTCTATGTTTGAAGACTGGGAAGAACGCTATCAATACATGATAGATTTAGGGAAATCTTTACCTTTAATCAATCCTGAATACAAAACAGATAGTAACCTAATAAAAGGCTGCCAAAGTAAAGTTTGGGTACATGCCAACCTGGAAGATAATCACGTTGTATTTACAGCTGATAGTGATGCCATAATAACAAAAGGCATTATAGCCATACTTATCCGTGTTTTCTCCAATCAGGAACCCAAAGATATTATGGCTGCTAATACCGATTTTATTGATACAATTGGTTTAAAAGACCACTTATCACCTACACGTGCAAACGGTTTAGTTAGCATGGTTAAACAATTAAAGATGTACGCAATTGCGTATCAAACACAACTTAATTAATTTAATTACTTGTAATTAAAATTAAATAGAAAAAAAATGAGCGAAACAATAGACACCACGGCTTTAGGAGAACAAATTGTTCGAGTTATAAAAACAATTTATGATCCAGAAATCCCTGTTGATATATACGAGTTAGGTTTAATTTACGATGTTTTTGTAAATGAAGATTATGATGTAAAAATACTCATGACATTAACAACACCTAATTGTCCCGTTGCTGAAACTTTACCATTAGAAGTTGAAGAAAAGATAAAATCTATCGACAATGTAAAATCGGCAGAAGTAGAAATAACATTCGATCCACCATGGAGCCAAGAGCTTATGAGTGAAGAAGCAAAATTAGAATTAGGTATGCTGTAATGCATTTGGCATCATCTTAGCTTATAAGCATAAGCCAAGAACCACCTTGCATGTACAGTATTAATAACAAAACCGAGGTATGCCAAGACCAACACCAAAATCACTTAAAGATCAAAACAAACCCAGTTTAAAAAAATCTTTTAGTGCCCTTATATTTATTCCCAGATTCTTTAAAGAAATTTGGGAAACCAACAAAAAAGGCTTCCTATTATCTGCTACCTGCCGATTAATAGGAGCCGTTTTACCCGTCATTATTCTTTGGGTAGGAAAATTACTGATTGATGAAATTATTCTTCAAACTTCAGTCGAAACTGCCAATTTTACTCAAATTTGGACCTACGTTGGTATCGAGTTTGGACTAATTGTATTATCGGATTTGGTGAGTCGCGCTATTTCCCTTACCGATAGTTTACTGGGTGATGCCTACTCCATTGACTCTTCTGTAAAAATCATAAAAAAAACAAATCAGATAAATATCAGTCTTTTAGAAGATTCTGAATTTTATGATAAATTAGAACGCGCACGAACGCAAACGGCCGGTCGTGTTGCTTTATTGTCGAACGTATTAGGTGAAGTACAAAGTTTAGTATCTGTTGCAACCCTTATAGGGGGACTTATATATTTTGAACCTTATTTAATTATTCTCTTAATTCTGAGCATCATACCTTCGTTTGTAAACGAAATATGGTTTAGTCAACAGCAATATTCACTCGCTAGAGGTTGGACTGCCGAACGCCGTGAATTAGATTATTTACGATTTATAGGTGCAAATAATCAAACAGCCAAAGAAATAAAATTATTTGGCCTAACAGATTTTGTAGTTAACCGCTTTAAATCGCTTTCAGAAGATTATTATGAATTGAATAAAAAGCTAGCTATAAAACGTTCGGCTTTAGGATTTTTATTTAATGTATTAGGAACATTAAGTTATTACGGTGCTTATATTTTTATTATTTATAGAGTAGTTTCCGGTAGCATAACTTTAGGAGAATTAACATTCCTTTCTGGAGCTTTTAATAGGCTTACCAAAAACCTTCAGGATTTCTTTTCTAAATTCACTAGAATTACAGAAAGTGCCCTATACCTAAAAGACTACTTTGAGTTTATTGATATTTCTATAACACCAAAACACCGTGAAGACCATACCGTACCAACTCATATTAAAACAGGCTTTGAATTTAGAGATGTACATTTCTCGTATCCCGATTCCGATACCGAAATATTAAAAGGAGTTTCTTTTAATATTTCAGCAGGAGAAAAAATGGCTTTTGTAGGGCAGAATGGTGCTGGAAAAACAACATTAACAAAGCTTTTATTACGCTTTTACGAACCAACCTCAGGAGAAATCCTTCTAGATGGCATAAACATTAATCGATTTGAAAAATCGGGTTATCAGAAATTTTTTGGGGTTATTTTTCAGGATTTTTTCAAATACGAATTTACTGCACGTGAAAATATCGCCATTGGAAATATTGATGAATTAGATAATCAGCAAAAAATAGAAAATGCTGCCAAATTAAGTCTAGCAGATGGTGTCGTTTCGGAGCTAAAACAAGGTTATAATCAACAGTTAGGAAAACGTTTTTACAAAGGTCAAGAATTATCTGGTGGGCAATGGCAAAAGGTTGCACTTGCGCGCGCCTACATGAAAGACGCCGAAGTTATGATACTTGACGAACCTACTTCGGCTTTAGATGCTAAAGCAGAAAGCTCCGTTTTTAAACGCTTTATGGGACTAACCAAGGGTAAAACGAGTATTATTATTTCTCATAGATTTAGCACGGTAAGACAAGCCGATCGAATTTTAGTATTAGAATCCGGTAGGGTTTTAGAAATAGGAACCCACCAAGAGCTGATGGCTAATAAAGCGCTCTATTCTGAGTTGTTTGAAATGCAGGCAGAAGGCTATCAATAATTATATATATTTATACTATGGCAGACGAAATAATTAACCGCGTCGCTAACAGCAAGTTAGCAACCTTAGACCTAGAAGATTACTACCCTAAAGGTCCGCGAAAGCAAATTGATATAAAAGATTGGCTAATGGAGGGAATTGTTTTGCGTGAAAAAGATTTTAGAGACTACGTAAAAGCACACGACTGGCAGCAATACCAAGATGCATATGTTGCTTTACATTGTTCTACCGATGCTATTGTACCGGCTTGGGCATATATGCTAATTACCATCTCATTAGAGTCGGTAGCTAAAAAAACAATATTGGGGAATCTAGACCAATTAGAGACTATTTTATACCAAGAAATAATAAGCAATTTAGACGTATCAGAATACCAGGATAAACCCGTAATTATTAAAGGGTGTTCAAAAAAACCTGTTCCTGTAAATGCGTATTTACTAATGACCGACAAACTGAAACCTGTTGCAAAATCTATAATGTTTGGGGAAGCTTGCTCAAGTGTGCCATTATTTAAAAGAAAATAGTATTTTTGCAATGTTATTAATTACAAACTAACATTTTAAGTTCATGAAAAGAATTTTTATTATCGGCGCAATGTTACTTACAACAGTTTCATTTTCGCAAACAAAAGAAGAATTAAAAGCGGAACAAGCTGAGAAACAAGCTGCCGCAGATGCACTACAAGCAGAGGCTGATGCATTACAAAGTGAAATTGATGCCTTCCCAGGTTGGAAATTTGGTGCATTTGGTACAGTAGGTGCTAGCTTTTCTGAATTCAACAATTGGTACGGACAAGGAACACCTAACAACAGTACAGGAACAATTAATCTGACCGTAAATCCTTTTGCTAAATTAGACCGTGAAAAATATTTTTGGTACAACACAGCAAACATCAATTTAAGTTGGGTGAAATTTGATGACAAAGACGACCCTAATGATGATGATAGTTTTAAAGAAGCTAATGATGTATTTAGTGTAACGTCTTTATTTGGTTATAAAATTGCTAAAAATTTAGCAGCATCTACATTAGCTGAATATCGTACAACGTTAATTAACAACTTTAACGACCCGGGTTACTTAGATGTTGGGGTTGGTGTAACTTGGACACCTATAGATAATTTAGTAGTTGTTGTACACCCATTAAACTATAATTTTGTATTTGCTGATAACGATGCTATTTTCGATTCATCATTAGGTGCTAAAGTGGTTGCAAACTATACACGTTCTTTTGGTGATTTAGGTATTAGCTCTAACTTATCTGCTTTTATGAGTTATGAAGATTCAAACTTATCTAACTGGACTTGGATTAACGCCGTTAGTTACAAGTTATGGAAAGGTATTGGTTTAGGTTTTGAAGTTGGTTTAAGAGACAACAAACAAGAAGCCTTAAATTATGCTTTCAACAATTGGGAAGCATCTTTACCGACTACCGAAGCACAACCTGATTTTAACAACGTAGATAACGATTTACAAGTATACACTACGTTCGGTTTAAGCTACTCGTTTTAAACATCTGTAATAACTATATAATAAAAGCTCCGAGGTATTATAAATACGTCGGGGCTTTTTTATTTCCATCAAGACAACCTACTTAATTATCACCAAAGGTTTGTACTTTTTTCTTTCTTTTAAATAGTCTTTTAAAGAACCCATCTTCTTTTTCTAACTTACAATCTAAGTCTTTTAAAACGGCTTCACTTGGTTTTTCAAACGTACTTTTAGTATATATATTAAAGTTACTATCAGCATTTAACTTCTCATAAAACTTAGCAAAAATTGGTAAAGCTGAATTAGCACCTTGCCCTAAGCCAGTTGTTTTAAAACCAATATTATAATTATCATTTCCAACCCAAGTAATACTCACCAAATTAGGTGTAATAGCTACAAACCATCCATCTTTATTATCTTGTGTAGTACCGGTTTTACCCGCAATAGCATTATTAAGTTTATACGAATCGCGTAAACGAGAAGCAGTTCCAGAATTTACAGTAGCTTTCATCATTTCCAACATAACTTGTCGCGTATAATCACTATAGGCTTGTTCTTCTAAAATTTCAGGTTCAAAAGTCGCAATTACATGTCCATTTCTATCTTCAATTTTAGAAATCATATAAGGCTTAACACCATAACTATTGTTAACAAAACTAGCATAAGCCCCAATAAGCTCTTTGATACTTATTTCGGCAACTCCTAAAGCTAATGACGGCTGAGATGGTAATGTTTTAGTTATCCCCATCTTTTGGGTTTGCTCCTGTACTTTTGAAATGCCAACATCATTCAAAACCTTTACAGCAATAGTGTTCACAGAATGACTTAAGGCTTTTTCAAGATTATAATTAATATTTGTTTTGGCATTAGGATTTTGTCCTGCATTTGTTGGAGTCCAATTTTTATAATTGGTATAGGTAACAGCATCTATGGAATAATACTTACATGGTTCCATACCACTTTCTATAGCTGCAGTATATACAAAAGGTTTAAATGTAGAACCTACCTGACGTTCGCTCTGCGAAACATGATCATACTTAAAGTAACGAAAATCTATACCTCCAATATATGTTTGAATAGCACCCGTTTTAGGTTGGATAGCTAACATACCTGTATTTAATAGTTTTAAATAATGTTGTAAACTATCTTTTGTTGAAAGTAACTGTGTAGAATCGCCTTGCCAAGTAAATACATCCATTTTATGTTTAACGGATAACGAATCGTTAATAGCAGCTTCAGAAAGCCCTGATTTTTTTAAACGCTTATACGCTGGCAAAGCTTGCATAGCTTTATTAAAAACTGAAGTTTTGGTGTCCCATGGAGTTTGGTTGCCATAAGAAGCTTCATAGGCTGCTTGCAATTTTAAAAGGTGTTCAGCCATAGCTTGTTCAGCTTTAGTTTGCATAGCAGCATTTAAGGTTGTGTGAACTACCAAACCATCTTTATAAAGGTTATAAACTTCGCCATTAGGTTTTGTATATGTTTTTAACAAGCGTTCCAACTCTTGCTTAACTTGCGCTCTAAAATAGGGAGCCAGACCTAAATCGTGATTAAAGGAATGGTAATCTAATATTAAAGAATCCTGTTTATGAATAGCAACTTCTTCAGAACCTAGATAGTTATATTTTTCCATCTGGTCTAGAACAACATTACGTCTAGACATACTGCGTTCGGTAAATTTCCGGGGATTGTAATAATTAGTAGCCTTTAAGGTTCCGACTAGGGTTGCGGCTTCAGCAACGGTTAATTGAATGGCCGATTTATTAAAAAACTTTTGTGAAGCACTTTCAATACCATAGGTATTATCTGGAAACGGAACCGTATTTAAATAAAGCGTTAAAATTTCTTTTTTAGAATATACATTTTCTATGCGCTGAGCAACTATAGATTCTTTGAACTTATTAATAAGCATGCTAAAAAACTTATAGTTTTTGCGTCCATATAAGTTTTTGGCTAATTGTAATGTTATGGTACTCCCGCCACCTGCGGATTTATCCTGTAACAACAAACTCTTAAAGAATACCCGCAATAAGCTTACATTATCAATACCATCATGTTCATAAAATCGAACATCCTCAGTAGCAACTAAAGCGTCAATAAGGTGTTTTGGAAACTGCGTATAAGTAAGCGGCTGCCTATCGTATATATAATATTTGCCAATTAATTCACCCGACTGATCTAAAACCTGAGTAGCTTCGGCTTGCTTTAATTCGGCTAATTCGGCATGAGTTGCAACTTTACCAAACAAGCCAAAATAAATACTAGCATATAAAAAAACAAGACTCAGAACACCCGTAATCCCTAAAATAAGCAACCACTTTACCCAAGCTTTTTTTAAAAAATTTTGTAATCTATTCATAGGGGCTAAAAAATTAGGAACTGATAGGTTTTATTCCTCCTCGGCATAATCTGGATATAAAAAATGGTTATAAGGGAAACGGGTTACATGTATTTCGCGAACTTCATCGTATACACGTTTTTTAAACTCAACCATATTTTGTTTGTTTAATGCCGAAATAAACAAGGCATTATTACCTACACGATGCATCCATGTTTTTTTCCATTCTTCTAATGAGTAATGGGCTTCGGTACGTTCTACTTCTAAATCAGTTTCATCATAAGGTTCTGGTGTATAGGCATCAATTTTATTAAAAACCATAATGGTTTCTTTATCAGCACTATCAATTTCTCCAAGAATCTTATTTACAGACTCTATATGATCTTCAAAATTAGGGTGTGAAATATCAACAACATGTAATAACAAATCGGCTTCACGAACCTCGTCAAGTGTACTTTTAAAACTTTCAACTAACTGTGTTGGTAGTTTTCTAATAAATCCAACTGTATCGGTTAAAAGGAATGGTAAATTTTGAATAACCACTTTTCTAACAGTTGTATCAAGGGTTGCGAATAACTTATTTTCGGCAAATACATCACTTTTACTAATGGTATTCATAAGTGTCGATTTACCGACATTGGTATAGCCAACAAGAGCTACACGAACCATTTTACCACGGTTACCACGTTGCACAGCCATCTGCTTATCAATAGTTTTTATCTTACTTTTAAGAAGTGCTATTTTATCACGAACAATACGTCTATCCGTTTCAATTTCAGTTTCACCAGGTCCACGCATACCAATACCACCTTTTTGGCGTTCCAGGTGTGTCCACATTCCTTTTAATCGTGGCAATAAATATTCACACTGGGCTAATTCTACTTGGGTCCGAGCATAGCTTGTTTGGGCACGCTGAGCAAAAATATCTAGTATTAAGTTGGTTCTATCTAAAACCTTACAGTTTAAAATTTTACTAATATTACGTTCCTGAGCTGCTGATAATTCATCATCAAAAATGGCTGTTCCAATAGCGTTATCTTCAATAAACTGACGCACCTCCTCCATTTTCCCTGTACCAATAAAGGTTTTAGGGTTAGGCATTTCCATTTTTTGCGTAAAACGCTTTATAACTTCTCCACCAGCAGTGAAAGTTAAAAACTCCAGTTCATCTAAATATTCTTTAGAATCTTCTTCATTTTGACTTTTAGTAACGACACCGATTAAAACGGCACGTTCGAGCGAAATGTCTTTTTTTTCTATCATAAGTATTGTAAAGTACAAAGTTAATCAATTGTAAGCAGTTTACTTTTTATATTTTTAACACGATTACTGAATTTTTTGAGCGAGATAAAAAAACGCAGTAGAGAGATGAAAACATGATGGCTTCAGTTTTACTGCTATTTTACCAAATTATTAAATAACTACTTAAATGTTTTTTGTTTGGATCTGGGTCATCGAAAAACATTAAAACCTGCTTTTCTATGGGAGTTCATTCTGAAAAAATTGGTCTATTGTTTATATATGATTTCATTTCCTGCTATTTCTGTTCAACATAAAAAAGTGATTTACACAAGCTTTTTTCATGCATTATGTGCTATTCATCGAAAACCTAAAAAACCGTTACGGTTTTCTCATAAATATGCCCTCTATAAGCAATATAGGTTTTTTATATAGCGCCCAAGTTTGCTTAAAATATTGTTTATTCAGCCCTATTTCATATTTTTAACCCAAATAGACCTATGCATGAGCGAGACCCCAAAACCACCAAGTTTATCAGATACTTTTACTATAGCTTTTTATAACAGCGAAAACTTATTTGATATCTATAACGACCAAACCAAGCATGACCGGGATTATTTACCCAATTCTGAGCGGCGATGGACTAAAAAACGTTATCAAAATAAAATTGAAAATCTAGGTCGTGCTATTTCACAAATTGGTCCTGAAAACCAAAACAAACTGCCAAGTATTATTGGTTTAGCTGAAATAGAAAACAGTAAGGTATTAAAAGACTTAGTAAATTCGGAACATTTAAAAAATACAGCTTATAAATTTGTTCACTATAACTCGAAAGACGAACGGGGTATGGATGTTGCATTACTTTATAACGAAACCGAATTTACGGTAAGTCATACAGAAGTTTTTCAAACAGTTTTTGAACGTCCTGAAGGTGGAGATGATTACACACGTGATATTTTATTGGTTAACGGGTTATTAAACAACGAAGCCATATCAGTTTTAGTAAACCATTGGCCTTCTAGGCATGAAGGAGCAAAAGCTACTGAAGCTAAACGCTTAAAGTCTTCAGCAAAAGTCAGTAAGATTATTGCTGATTTAAGAGCTGAAAACGAGCAGGTAAAACTGATTGTAATGGGGGATTTTAATGACGACCCTAACTGCTTAAGTATTACACAGCTTACAGAAAACAGTTTATTATACAACCCTATGAACACACTACGTTCTTATAACAGAGGTAGTTTAGTACATCAGTTTAAGTGGCATTTATTTGATCAGATACTTATATCAACCAACTTTTTTGATCCTAATTATAAACAATTAGATTTTGGCTCGGCTGATATTTTTGATCCTAGTTTTTTAAAAGAAGAAAAAGGACGCTTTAAAGGCATGCCTTTTAGAACTTATGCGGGTGAAAATCACAAAGGTGGCTATAGTGATCATTTCCCCGTTTATATAACATTAAAAGGCTAGTAATTTATACTGCTTGCCAAAACACAACTGCCATAACAATACAAATCACCGGCATTAATACCAGTTTAAAGAGCGGGTATTTCTGTGTTTTTTTACTAATCATTTTAGCATTAAGCACTTGATGTTTACGCCCTGCAAAATGCATCCAATTATTAAAAAATAAGAAAGCACATGCTATAATGAACAACGTCCAGCCTTTATCTTGAGAAAAGGTATTTACATGCATTTGATTAAAAAATGCTGCAAAGAACACCCCTAAAAGCAACAAAATGGCGCATTGTAAAAAAGAAACATACAACGTAGCATATTGATTAGCTGTTTTCTTTTTAGATGTCTTAAAACGTTTAAAAACGTGCATATAAAGTGTTTCAAAAAAAGTCATAAGTGTATAAATATAATATTAAAAAAAACCTGCTATATGATGAAACACATAGCAGGTTTTAAATTTAGTATTTAAAACGGATTATTCCGTAGCAAAAATACTAAAGTTATCTATTTGGTAAGCACCATCTAAAGTTTCATCAGTACCAGAACCTGTAAACTTAAATGCTACATATAAAGTTCCAGTATAGCTAGAGATATCAACTAAACCAGAATTAACAAACTCATACCAATCGTTAGATTGTGTTGGTAAGTTAACTGATAAAGGCTCCCATGTTGCACCTAATACATCAGATCCATCATAATCTGTAGAAACAAATACCTCTAAAGTATTTGCAGGAGAATCTAAGTGATGTTGTGCTGCAACAAAGTTTAATGCTTCATTTTCTTGAGCATCCATATCGATACCAGGAGATACTAACCATACAATGTTAGATGTACTTCCTGAGTTAAAAGCACTAAACTCAGCATATCCGTTATTGTCATAAGACTTTTCTCTCCAAATCCAAGAACCAGCTTCAGCAAAGTTTGTCCAACCTGGAATATCTAAATCTGTATTGTTAGTGATATCTTCAAAATCTTCATTGAAAATAGCAACTGCTAATGAACAACGGTCACCATCAAAATTAACATCTTCTGTAGTGTTTAAAGCTAAAACTACTGAACTACCGTCGAAAGTTTTACTTACTACAGCGTTAATTGATCCATTCCCTTCTGGTAATAAATCATTTTTAAAATCAGAAAAACTACTTGTTTCTAAATTAATAGTTGTGTAGTTAACACTTTCACAAGATTGAATTTGTCTTTGTGTATCGTAATCTACAGAAGGATCGAAATAACGTAATCCTAATAAGTTATCAGCAAACTCAACACCGTTTGCCTGAACATAAATACCTACTAAATCTCCACTAATTTCAGATAAACCAACTTCTAAAGGTGTAATATCTTCAGTTACTGCAGATCTGAAAACGTGAGTTCTAGCTTTTGTAAGACCTAAGCTTGTAACAGTTGTTCCGTATTGGTCAGTTTCAGTATCACCACCAATTGTAATAACACCATTTCCAACACGCTCTTCACCTACATATAAATCTTGTAAGCTAACGTAAACCTCACGACCAAAGTTAAATTGGTTATATAAATCTACTTGATTGATAACTACTTTAATAGCTGTAGTTGGGTTAGAAGGGCTGTCTTGTAAGTAAAATTCTTTAAAGAAGTTTCCTGTTTTATCAGATGATGATACATAACCTTTAATGTAAATGTTCTCATCAATTGGCTCTAAAAAGTCACCTTCGCTATATAATGCTTTTGCTTCAGCTATTGAAATTTCAACACCATTAGCTAATAAGGTATTTAAACGTGCATTCTCTTCGTCACCTAAACTAGTAGGTATCGTATAATCGTCATCTTGTACACAAGATACAATAGCAAAACTAGCCACTATTGTTAATACTAGGTTTAAAAATTTATTTGTTTTCATGATTAATAATATTTTTATTTAATTTTTCTTTTTCGTTTTTAGAATCTAAAGTTAACATTTACAAAATAAGTAGCACCACGTCCATACCAATATTTTGGTCCAAATTGACGTTCAGGATTTTGATTATCAGCTAATAACTCTGTGTAATTGGCATTTCTACCTTGTTCAAAACCACCTGTTTTGTATACTTCGTCTAATAAGTTATTTACACTAGCAAATACACCAATATAGTACTCACCTATTTTCCAAGACTTACCACCTGTTAAGTTTACTGTAAAGTATGCATCAAACTCTTCTTGTTTTAAAAGTTCTGTTGCAATAGCTTCGTCGTAGTTATTAATAGGTAAACCATCGTTAGCTAAGTAAAAGTTTTCAGTTCTTAAAAGTGGACTAACATCTACATATGTATTAGATAAGTAGTTTACTGTTGCACCAAACCACCAGTAGTCTGGATCGCGGTATTCAAAACCAACTGAATAAGCTTGTTGAGGACCACCAGCTACTTTATAATCTTTTAAGTTAGATTGGTAAGTTGGAGATCTATCAAAACTAGTAGATGTTAAGTATAAGTTAGGGTTGTTGTCATAAGTATACTGACCAACTGCTGCAACACCTTTTAACTTAATAGTAGGAGTTACTTGTGCTTCAATACCTAATTCAGCACCGATGTGCTTTTTATCAACACCTTGTAAAATTTCTTGAACAAAGGCTGAAGTATCATTAAACTCATCACCGATATTTGTAATACCATCTGCGTAGTAGAAAGAAATTTCGTTAGCATCTTCAATTTTAGTATAGTACCCTGTTAACTTCGCTTTTACGATAGGTGAACGGAAAATATAACTTGCATCAAATGATGTAATTTTCTCTTCTGTTAAGTTATCAACAACACTGTTGCTATCTCTTGAGTTAGAATACGAATTTCTAATAGATGGTGCTTTTGTAATATAACCTCCATTAAAATCTAATAAATGCTTACCTGTAATTTTATAAGTGAATCCAGCTTTTGCACCAACACCCATAAAGTCTAATTTCTCACCTTTTCCGTAAGATAAATCACCTAAAAAGGCTTCATTTTCCCAAAGACCTTCACGTTGGTAAGACGTACTTGTAACCGATCCAGATACGTAAAAATCTACCTTATTATATTTAAATTGTGCTTGTGCATAACCTGAAATAATATCGGCATAAATGTTATAGTTATAACGGAATTTATCACCTTCACCTACAATTCTGTCTGGGTTTAAGTTATCGTATTGGAAACCATCAAAAGAATCAACATTTAAGTAACCAGAAGCACCTAATAAATCGATTATTTCACCAAAGTTTTCAGACTTTAAGTTCTTGTAGTTAATGGCTGCATTTAATACAATATTCTCATTAATTTCTGTATTGAAAATAGAGTTTACTGTAAATTGTGTATCGTCAGTACGATCTTCGTATAATACATAAGCACCTGTATCTCCTACAGAAGCATTTGTTACGTTAGCATCTAAAATACGGTTCCAATCAATTTGACCGTCATTCATAAAGTTTTGCTCAGCTATATAAGCATTTGCATAATCTGGACCATCTGAATCTGCTAAGAAATAACTTGGTAAATTTTGGTAGTAAGCTGGACTTGGGTTTCCACCACCACTATAATCTAAACGGCTATTTCCTATTTTACCAAATTGGTAACCTACATTTGTATTTAAAGTTGTTTTCTCACTAATATCCCAATAGTGGTTTAACATAAAGATAGGCTCTTCAATTTCTTTAACACGTGAATTTTTCTTTTCACCATCTAAATACCCCCAATATTCGTTGTACTTAGTATCTTTTAAGTCATATACTTCCTGTGTGTTTGGAGATGACTTACCACGACGGTTTGGTGTATACATAGAAGTAAAGTTAATACTATGCTTGTCATTAATTTGCTTTTCAATAGCTACAAAAAATGAATTAGCATCATATAAAGTACCATCTTGGTAACCTTCTTCTCCCCAGCGTCTTCCGCCCATAAAAGCATAAGACCAACCACCTTCTAATAAACCAGAGGCATAACTAGCCATAACACGGTTTGTATAACTTCTGTTAGAAGATGAATACGTTACACGACCACCTTCGCGGTATTGTGAAGCACGTACATTCATATTTGTAGTTCCTAAAAGACCTCCAAAATTATAAGCCGATGGTGCTAAACCTGAAGTAAGTTCTTGGTTACGTAGCATATCATTTAAGCCACCCCAATCACTCCATTGTGGTCTACCATCGTAAATTTTATTCATTTCAATTCCATTAATTAAAACTGAACCGTTTTCTGAATCTAAACCACGAACTCTAAAGAACGAAGAACTAAATTCGAAAGCTGCAGTACGTTGAAAAACGTCCTGTGATGATTGTAATAAACCTGATATATTATCAAGTCCACTTGTATCATCATTTAACTCATCGTCAGTTAAGTTAATAGTAAATAAATCGGCAGATGTGTCTTTCTCTAAAGTCATGTCCGTAATATTTACGGTTTGACCTTCGTTAATTACAATTGGATATCTTTTAAAAACATACTCGTCTTTAGATATTCTTAAAATCTGATCACCTAACGGTAAATCTGTTGAAAACTGAAACATTCCAGATTCATCAGTTTGTGTTGTTAAGTCTGTTCCTTCTACGGTAACAGTTACATTCGGAATTGGCTCCAAGGACATGGCTTCAGAAACACTACCTTGTACAACCGTTTGCTGTGCGAAAGCAGTGATTGTTGAAAAAATTCCTAGTAAAAAAATAAATAAACTTTTTTTCATAGTTTGAGTTAATAATTAATGATTTTGGTTCTTTGCGTTAAATCTTGATTAATTAAAGCGTGCAAATTTACATTATTTATAATAAATATCTACTTTTGGCGTAAGAATTGTAACTTGATAACATAAACATAACAATACTAATTAATGAAAAATTTAAAAGTTTGGATGCTAGCTATATTTGCTTGTTTATCCATAACAGCAAAAGCTCAAGAAGGAAAGAAGTATAAAATTCATACCGTTGCTTTCTATAACTTGGAGAATTTATTTGACACTGTTAACGACCCAGATAAAAATGATGAAGCAAGTCCAATAATGGAAATGAAAATTAACACGACCGACATCTATAAAAAGAAGGTTAATAATATGGCTCGTGTTATTTCAGATATCGGAACAGATGTTACGCGTAATTCGCCAGTAATTGTAGGTGTTGCCGAAGTTGAAAACAAAAAAGTTTTACAAGATGTTGTAAACGACCCGCAACTCTTATCTAAAGATTATGGTATTGTACACTACGATTCGCCAGACCGTCGTGGTATTGATGTTGGTTTAATATATCAAAAACAATATTTCACACCGCTGAATACAAGCAAGCATGAATTAATAATATATGACGATCAAACACGTGAGCGTGTATATACAAGAGATCAGCTATTAGTAAGTGGTAAATTAGATGGCGAATTAATACACGTTATTGTAAATCACTGGCCTTCAAGAAGTGGTGGTGAAGCTAGAAGTCGTTCTAAACGTGTGGCAGCAGCTACATTGAACAAAAAAATTATAGACTCGTTACAAACCATAGATCCGTACGCTAAAATTATTACTATGGGCGATTTAAATGACGACCCTACAAATGCAAGTGTAAAAGATGTTTTAAAAGCTAAAAAAGACAAAGAAGATGTTGAGCTTAAAGGTATATACAACCCAATGGAAAGCATCTTTAAAAAAGGTTTAGGCTCTAATGCTTACAGAGATAGCTGGAGTTTATTTGACCAAATTTTAATTACACAGCCATTTTTAGAGAAAGATTATACGTCATTTCGTTTTTATCAAGCTCACATATTTAATGAAAACTACTTAGTTAACAAGAAAGGACGTTACAAAGGTTACCCGCTACGTAGTTTTTCTAACGGTGGCTTTACAGATGGGTTTAGTGATCACTTTCCTGCTTATATATATTTAATTAAAGAAGTTAAGTAAGCTCCTTTAAAATTTTATAAAACTAAAAAGCCTCTTAATTACAGTTGTAATTAAGAGGCTTTTTCTTTAAGATAACTTATTCGGATTAACCAATCCAAACATGCCATGGAATTTTAGCAAGAATAAGAATTAAAGCTATAGTATAAAAAACAGCTATCATTCTAAATTTAGCTTTAGAAGTTAGTTTCTTTTTATGCTTAGAATACCCAATAGTAATTAATGCAATAGCAATAATCATAGTTAGCGGGTGCTCCACAATATTAGAACGCAAAATAGAATCCTTCATAACAGCCCCCATTCCCATATTACTAATTACAGAAAAATAGTCTGCAGCAAAGTAAAATACAATACCTAATAGTAATTGAATATGTGATACGATTAATGTAAACAAGGATATCCTAAAGTCTTTAGCAGCATATTCCTTTCCTGAAGCAGCTTTAATAATAGCGTTTAAAGTTGCTAGCACCAGAATAAATAGCACCAAGTAGGCCCAGCCTGAATGCAACATCTTTATTGTGTTATACATGTCTTTAGAGTTTAAAAGTTAGTTATACAAAGGTAGTAAATAAAGCGTATAAAAAAACCGCTTCCTTAACAGGAAGCGGTTTATAATATTTTCTAATAATCATTAGAAGTTAAAGCGGATACTTGTGTTCCAAGTTCTACCGTAACCAAAACGACCTGTATTTAGTTTGTTAATACCTTTATAGTTATCTTCTGGATTACTAGATGCAGCAGTATTTCCATTTACAGACTCTAAATACACTTCATCAAAAACGTTGTTTACGTTTAAACGGAACTGTACCGAGTTTTGGTTATTTTTACCTACAACCATTTTGTAAGAAAAACCAGCATCAACTGTATCGTAAGAAGGCATAGATAATGTTTCACTACTTAATGAACCTGTAGAGTGAATATCATTATACCAGTTCCAAGCAGCATCAATACTTGTTCTTGGTAAAAACTCATAACTACCATTAATACCTGCTGTTACTTGTGCAGCACCACCTACGTTAAAGCCATCAATTACGATTTCTTCATCTGCACCAATTTGATTACCATCATTATCAAATGCTCTTTCAGTAGCACTGTCTTTAAACTGCCATTCACCTAAAGATAAAAATCCGTTTAAAGTTAAGTTATCTAACGGGCGTGTCATTACTTCTAATTCTACACCATAGTGAACTTGTTTAACACCTAAAGTTTGGTAACTAATATATTCATCACCGTTTAGACCGTTTCCAGTAAACAACGTTCTATTATCCCATGTTGTATGATATGCATTTAAGTTTGCAGAAATACGACGTCCACCATTAAATTGGTAACCAAATTCGAAACCTGTAATTTCCTCATTTTCAACCTCTGGTTGTAATAATGTATTACCGTTTCTGTTATCTTGAAATAATGAATCATGGAAAGGCTGACGTGAATAATAACCAGCATTAACAAACACCTTATGTGTATTGTTTATTTCGTATGCAGCACCAGCTTTAAGGTTATAACCTAAGTTATCAACTTTATCCGACTCTTCAGAAACACCTGCTTCTTCAACGTTTAAAAATTCTGTTCTTACATGAGATTGGTTAGATACAGCACCTTGGAAGAATGCAGAGAAACCATCTTTAGCATACTCTAGCTGACCAAAAAGACCACCGTAGTTAATTTGCTCTTGATAATCATATCCGAAACGTTGTGAATGATCTGTATTTGGGTTAAAAAACACTTCCCATGGGTTAATTCCACCTGCTTCAGTTAAGTAATAAGTTTCACCTCCGCTGTAACCAGAACTAGCACTTACAGAATCAACTGTAATAAATTCTCTTACATCTCTAAAGTGGTAACCCGTATATAAACGTACATCGGCACCAATATTAAAGTTTAAGTGCTCTGTTAATTGGTTGTTGTAGTTTGTTACTAAACCATACCAGTCATGGTTATTATTTGAACCTCTAGCATAATCAACAGAACCAATAGACTGTGCAAAACTACCACGTCCCATAGAACCGTAAAGCACAGTAGATAAAGAAGACTTATCGTTAATTGTCCAATCCCAGTTTAAGTTAGCAACTGGTTTATGGTAAATGTTTCTACCTCCTGGATACGCACCACCATTTAATATATTTGGGCTATTTACACCATCATAAGACCATGAGTTGTAACGTCTACCTCTTTCACTATCTAAGAAAGAACCTATTGAGCCACTTCCTGCTACTGCATGCCATTGTGGTGCACCTGTTAATAATAAGTTTAATGAGTGATTTTCATTTGGTTGGTAACCTACAGAAAAGAAATAAGTTTGTCCTTGACCTTGTGTGTTATCTACATAACCATCACCTTGCCAGTGTCCTAATAAACCAGAAAAAGACCAACCTTTATCGCTAACGCCTGTTGAGAAATAAGCAGTTGACTTAAGATAGTTATCATTACCTACCATTTGCTGAACAAATCCGCCAGCTTTTTTATCAATAGTTTTTGTAACAATATTAACCGTTCCACCAACAGATGAAATAGCTAATTTTGAAGCTCCTAAACCACGTTGTACCTGAATAGCATCAGCTACATCAGTAACACCTTGCCAGTTAGACCAATACATCTTACCATCTTCCATACCATTAATTGGCTGTCCGTTTAATAAGAATGCTGTGTTTGTTTGGTCGAAACCACGTAAAAACATTTGACCATCACCAAAACCACCCGCCTGAAGCGACTGTACAGAAGGTGTAGATTTTAATAATACTGGTAAATCAGAGTTTCCTGATTTTTCTTGAATCTCGGCTGCTCTAATAGTTGACACCGCTACTGGTGTTTGTCTATCTTCAGCTAAATCAATAACTCCAGATCCAACAATAACAATTTCTTCTAAGGTATTATCGCTAGTTAAAACAATACTTCCTAAGTTTTGATCTCCCGTTACAGAAACTGTTTTTGTACCATAACCTACAAATGAAATAACTAAGGTTGCGTTTGTACTTTGCGTTGTAATTGAGAAGTTTCCATCAAAATCTGAAGACACACCGTTTGCTGTTCCTTCTTCAATGATGTTTGCACCTGGTAACGGCGCGTTCATTTCGGCATCCATAATAGTACCTGTTACCGTACTTTGGGCCATTGCAATACCAGTAAACAAAAATGCTACTGCTACAAATAATAATCTTGTAATTTTTTTCATTGTATTAAAAAGATTGGTTTTTAAATTTCCCGCAAAATTAGCCCTTTAAAGTAAATTAACATTACTTTAAGGTTAAGATTTTCGGCTACAATGAATATATTAAAAAAAACAGACTAACAATATGACAACAAATAAAGCTATTAACATGTTTTTCAACAATGTAAGTTTACTTTTTCGTATAAAAATTTAAAAGATTAGCAGTTGAAGAGTCGTGATTAATAAAAGTGTTATTTTTTATATCTTTCAGAATATTGGTAGCAAGTTGCTTTCCTAACTCCACACCAAACTGATCATAACTATAAATATTCCAAATTACACCTTGTACAAATATCTTATGTTCATAAAGAGCTATAAGTTTACCAAGACTTTCAGGTGTTAGTTTTTTAATAAAAATGGTATTAGTTGGCTTGTTACCTTCAAAAACTTTAAAAGGGATTAAATCCTTAACGGCATCTATAGTTAATCCTTTATCTTTAAACTCTGCAACAACTTTAGCTTCACTTTTACCTTCTAATAAAGCTTGAGTTTGAGCTATAAAATTAGAAATTAACTTATCTTGATGCTCTTGATTCCCGTGTAAAGATTCTGAAAAACCAATAAAATCGGCAGGAATTAATTTAGTTCCTTGATGAATCAGCTGAAAAAAAGCGTGTTGTGAATTGGTTCCTGGTTCGCCCCAAATTAATGTTCCAGTTTGGTAATTAACGGGCTCACCATTTCTATCAACAGATTTCCCGTTACTTTCCATAATACCTTGCTGTAAATAGGTAGCAAACTGATTTAAATATTGTGTGTATGGAATTACAGCTTCACTTTCGGCATTATAAAAGTTATTATACCAAACACTTATTAAGGCTAAAATTACTGGAATATTAGCATCTAAAGGCGTTGATTTAAAATGTGTATCCATTTTATGTGCCCCACTTAATAAGGCATTAAAATTTTCATACCCTACAGATAAACTTATAGATAAACCTACCGCACTCCATAAAGAAAAACGTCCACCAACCCAGTCCCACATAGGGAAAATATTATCGGCATGAATACCAAATTCCTGAACACTATTAATGTTTGTAGAAACTGCAACAAAATGTTTTTCTACAGCCTCCTCAGATGCTGTTTCTAAAAACCACTTACGAATAGTTGTTGCATTGGATAGCGTTTCTTGTGTTGTAAATGTTTTTGAAACAATAACAAAAAGGGTTGTTTCAGGGTCTAATTTTTTAATAATTTCCTGAACATGATCGCCATCAACATTACTGACAAAATATGTATTTAAATGATTTTTATAATACTGTAAAGAATCAACAACCATAGCTGGACCTAAATCCGACCCACCAATTCCTATGTTTACAATATTTTTAAAAGCTTTACCTGTATACCCTTTTAAATTTCCTGAAACAACTTCATTGGTAAATGCTTTAATCTTATTTTTAACCTGATATATTTCAGGAATAACATTTACACCATCAACTAAAACCGAAGCAGATTCTGGCGCTCTAAGTGCCGTATGAAGTACAGCTCGCTTTTCTGTTTCGTTTATAATTTCACCTGAAAACTGACTTTCAATAGCTTTTTTTAAACCTGTTTCTTCAGCTAAATCAAGCAGCAATTGTATGGTTTTTTCGGTAATTCTATTCTTTGAATAGTCTACATAAAAATCATCCCACTGAACTGTAAATTTATCTGCTCTTTTATCATCTTCAGCAAATAAGGCATTCATATCTAGATTCTCCATAGCTGAAAAATGCGCTTGAAGTTCTTGCCATGCCTTTGTAGTTGTTGGGTTAATTTTAGGTAGTGCCATATATTTTTTAATCTAGTTGGGTAATTAAATCTTCAGTATTGGAATCAAACAAATCAGCATCCTGATCATTCATTGCATCCAATTGCAACTTTAACGGTTTAATAAAGTCTAAGTATTCTGTTTTTAAGGAATCGGAAATAGGCTCGGCTTCTGGAAGCTTTTGTTTAAACGGATCGACTTGTTTGCCATTTTTCCAAAAACGGTAGCAAACATGTGGCCCTGATGTATTTCCGGTCATACCTACCCAACCAATTACATCACCTTGTTTTACATATTGTCCAACTTTTACGTTTTGACTTTTCATATGTAAATATTGGGTTTCGTATGTTGAGTTATGTCTTATTTTTACATAATTTCCATTACCACGTGTGTAAGCCGATTTTGTTACCGTTCCGTTTGCAGTAGCACGAATTGGAGTTCCAATAGCTGCTGCAAAATCAGTTCCCTTATGAGGGCGGATTTTGTTACCGTAAATTGCTATACGTCTTTTTAGATTATAACGTGAAGAAATACGCTTATACTCCACTGGTGCTTTTAAAAAAGCACGTCGTAAGTTTTTAGCCTCCTCATTAAAGTAATCGGATAGTTTTTTTTCTGAATCTGTTTCAAATTCAAAAGCGTAAAACGGCTCATTTTTATGTTCAAAATAGGCAGCTTTAATATTGTCTATACCTGCATAAATGCTATCATCTATATATTTATCGGTATAAATAACTTTAAACCTATCTCCTTTTTGAAGCCTCGTAAAATCGATAGTCCAAGCATAAATATCCGACATCTTATAAGCTAATATTAAACTTTTACCTCCATCGGCAAGTGTTTGGGATATATTACTATTAATGACACCGGAAAATTCCTTTTCAACATACTTAATAGGTTTTCTACTGGTAAACGCATGGATAGAATCCTGAAAATTAACAACCACATACTCTTCACTATTAGGCTGATAAATAAACGACAATGCGCGTTGAATGGTATCTTTAGAACAAAGTACCGTGTATGGTTTTCCTATTTGTATTTTTCGAATATCAAAATCAGCACGGGTTTCTTCGGCTATCTTAAAAATCTCTGGGTAGCCAACTTTATAGCGTTCCATGATTACACCAAAACTATCACCTTTACGAACGGTGTCACGTTTTACTACATATTCGTCTAAATTAAAACCAAACTCTTTTAGCTGAGCTGGTTTTATAGTAGCAGCTAACTTATCTACTTTTACAGGTGCTGTTTCGGTGTCTTTACAACTAACTAATGCTAATAATAATGCTGCAATAATTACACATTCTCTCCCCACTCTGCTAATTCTTTTTCGCTCCATAATTCTGGAAAAAATATTCGTCTTTGATACTTTGGATGCATGTATTTTACCCATTCGCTTCCTCCTGTTGCTTCTGCGGTTTTACCACCAATATTTAGGTAATGATTAGCGGTATTGTAATGTGCCATAACCCATTTTATGTTTACTGTATAATCATAATGGCGCATGGCATTTACTAAATCTTCGTTTTTTCTTACAGCCTCTGGCAACTCTTTAAACTTAGTCCAAAGGTTACTTTGGTTGTAGAATTTCGCAAATCTAATAAATTCATCTTTGTATCTTTCTTCAAAAACTGTTAATAAATAGCTTTTTTTACCCGTTTTGTAGTCTTTTCCTGCCGCTTGCCAATACAAATGCTCAAAAGCGTGCTCAAAAGGTGTATTTCTATCAATGGTTGCTCGGAAACGATTATCAATTAAATTAATTAATTCAGTTGATGAGATTTCTATTTTTCGATATTGCGCACTTTGAAAACCACTAGCAGGTGTTAAAGTGTGTCTGAACTTATTGTATTGCTCGACATCCATTCCTAAACGCATAATCTCAAACGAAGATGTTAGCATATCAAAATAGCGACTAATGCGCATTAGTTTGGTTGAGAAAAAATCGGCTGTTAATTTTTCAGCTTTCGCCACTTGCTCAATCTCCCATAGTATCATTTTAAACAACAATTCGTTTATTTGATGATACATAATAAACACCATTTCATCAGGTAAAACAGTACGTTGTGTTTGGAGATCTAAAAGTGCATCTGTTTGAATGTAGTCCCAATAATTTATAGGCTTGCTATGTAATAACCCCTCAAGGTGTACATCTAAATTCTGACCTATATTATCAAATTTCTCTTTTAGTTTTCTTGTTATTTCTTCATTCATGCTATTAGTTTTCTACTATAATTTTAAACGGGTGTTTTAATCCCTTAAAGGCATCTAGGTCTGCGCGTAATGACCCCACCGCTAAATTGGCCTGAATACGTAAAGGTATTCTATTTTTATCATTTGAAACCCATAACGTAAGGCTTTCTTCTTCTTTAAACACACGACCTGCCATAACGTATGGCCTAAATTTTAAGGTTTGAACTTTACCAAATTTAGTATCTAAAACCTCTTGCCCGAGGTATCGTAATTTAAAGCCGTAATTTTCCTCATCGAAAAACATATTTACGGCAACCTCATCGTTGATTTTAAGATTATCAATATGAAGGTTATTTCGAAGGTAATAAAAGGTTGAAACCATATCCTGAATATTAGGTTTGGTATCTATAACACTTTTTTTATTACGTTTAATATTGTTTACATAAGCCTTGTTCTGGTCTTGATCGAATTCTATTTCAATATTTTTGGTATGACCACCTTCATCTATATTTCTAATAAATTTATAAGGAACCGTAAGTTGCTTATCTATATAACTCTCATAGCGATCTTCAACTTTAAAAAACCAACTAACAGCACCAGTAGTCCAACCTTTCCCTATAACATGAAACACAGGTCTATCTTTATACAAGGCACTATTAACGGTTAGCGTGGCCTCGCCAGCCTTCATCCATCCGCTATAACTCATTTCAAATCGAAACCATTCACCTGCCCCAAAAGCATTGTCGTTTTGAGAAAATGCACCATTTAAGCTTAACGAGAAAATTAATAATATAAATATTCTTTTCATAAGTTTCATTAGGTATTAATTACAACTCACTTGTTGTACGGTATACAGGTTACAAATAGTATTCCAAAAATATAAAAACAAAAAACTCTATCCGACATGTAGATAGAGTTTTATATGATT
Source organism: Algorimicrobium bowmanii (assembly GCF_054031195.1). The sequence goes on along the minus strand of NZ_CM132929.1, from coordinate 606,128 downwards.
TTAAAAAACGTTCATATCAATTAAAGCGTTCCTCTTAAAGCTTGTTCACGTTCAATAGATTCAAAAAGCGCCTTAAAGTTACCTGCTCCAAAACCTCTTGCTCCCATACGTTGAATAATCTCAAAGAATAAGGTTGGTCTATCCTCTACTGGCTTAGTAAATATTTGCAACAAATACCCTTCTTCGTCGGCATCAATCATAATCCCTAGAGACATTAATTTCTCAATATCTTCACGTAACTCATGACTGAATTCTTCTAAACGCCCTGGAACTGCTTTATAATATTCTTCTGGAGGCGTAGATAAAAACTCAACACCACGAGAACGTAAATCAGAAACTGTTTTTATAATATCATCGGTAGCAACAGCAATATGCTGAACACCTGGTCCTTCATAAAAATCTAAATATTCTTCAATTTGCGATTTCTTAATACCTTCAGCCGGTTCATTAATTGGGAATTTTATACGTCCATTACCGTTACTCATTACCTTACTCATTAATGCCGAATACTCTGTATGGATTTGCTTATCATCAAAAGATAAAAAGTTTACGAAGCCCATAACATCTTCATACCATTTTACCCAAGTATTCATCTCATTCCAACCTACATTACCTACCATATGGTCGATAAATTTCAAACCTGTAGGCTCTGGGTTATAATCAGATTTCCACTCTACGAAACCTGGCATAAATTTTCCTGTATAATTTTTACGCTCCACAAACATGTGTACCGTTTCACCATAAGTATAAATCCCTGCACGAACCACTTCTCCGTGTTCATCAGTTTCAACGGTTGGCTCCATATAAGATTTAGCACCACGCTTAGTTGTTTCTTCGTAAGCAGCACGAGCATCCTCAACCCAAAGAGCTACAACTTTCACACCATCACCATGTTTTACTATATGGTCATTTATTGGTGAACTACTTGTTAGTGGTGTTGTTAAAACCAAACGAATTTTATCTTGCTTTAACACATAACTCACTTGGTCTCTAGATCCTGTTTCCAAACCTTTATATGCAAACGATTGAAAGCCAAAAGCCGTTTTATAAAAGTGAGCTGCCTGCTTAGCATTCCCTACGTAAAACTCAACATAATCGGTACCTAATAAAGGTAGGAAGTCTTGAGCTTCTTCAAATATTTTTTCTAATCCGTATTCTACTGATTTGATTTCTTTCTTACTCATTGTTTGATATTTTATAATTGTTAATCGGGAAAGGCTCTGAAATAGTATTGTTAGCTTTATGTTTCCCGAAAAAACCTAATTTTATGTTTTCTGTTATTTAATGTTCTAACCAAGATTTATAGTAATCTTCATCGGCAATTTTCATAGCTTCTTCAGTTACCTGCAAAGGCTTAAATGTATCAACCATTACAGCTAACTCTTCTGTTTCCGTTTTACCAATACTACGTTCGGCAGCTCCTGGGTGTGGACCATGAGGAATTCCTGCTGGGTGCAGAGAAATATGCCCGGCATCAATGTCATTACGACTCATAAAATCGCCATCAACGTAATACAAGACCTCATCACTATCTATATTACTATGATTATAAGGTGCTGGAATTGAATCGGGGTGGTAATCGTATAATCGCGGTACAAAACTACAAACTACAAAGGCAGCTGTCTCAAATGTTTGATGTACTGGTGGCGGTTGATGAATACGCCCGGTAATAGGTTCGAAATCGTGAATTGAAAAAGCATATGGATAGTTATACCCATCGTAACCAACAACATCAAACGGATGTGAAGCATAAACCATTTCAAAAATATCATCTTGTTTTTTAACCTTTATAAGAAAATCGCCCGTTTCATCATAGGTTTCTAATTCTTGAGGCTGTCTTAAATCACGCTCGCAAAATGGGGCATGCTCTAATAATTGTCCAAACCAGTTGCGATAGCGTTTAGGTGTATAAATAGGATGTTTAGATTCTACAATAAACAATCGGTTATCTTCGGTATCAAAATCCATTTTATAAATAACACCACGTGGCACAACTAAATAGTCGCCATATTTAAAATCTAGATTACCCAGCATGGTACGAAGTTTCCCAGTACCTTTATGTACAAATATAAGTTCATCAGCGTCTGTATTCTTATAAAAATACTCGCGTGTTGAGTGCTTTGGAGCAGCTAAAACAATACTACAATCACTATTTATTAAAACCGTTTTCCGACTCTCTAAATAATCGTTTTCAGGTTTCACTTGAAATCCTCTAAATCGATATGATTGAATACTGTTTTCTTTAGCAATTTTAGGTTTTACACTGTATTGTTTTGTTATTTCTTTTACCTGTGTTGGCCGTTGTTCATGATAGGAGTTTGTAGACATCCCATCAAAACCAATGGTTCCAAAAAGCTGCTCGGAATACAAACTACCATCGGCTTTTCTAAATTGCGTGTGTCTTTTGGGTGGAATTTTCCCTAATTTATGATAAAAAGGCATGTTTTTTACTTTTAAAATTGGGTGCTGCAACCTGATTTTAAGGCTCTATAAATACAAGAGGAACACCACATTATAAACTTTTTAAAGATACTAAAATAAATGTGATTTTTTCGGATAAACCTTAAGAATGAAAATATCACGTTTAGGCATATTACTCTGGATTTCTTTTTATAAGAAATTGAAGATGGGCTAATAAATCAATCCAAAAGTGTGACATATATCCACAAATATCGAAAAAAAATACGACTTTACTAAACAAAATTCAGCTCCTTTAAAACCAAAAGCCCAAATTAAAATACCAAATATTATTACTTCGCTCTGGCGACCAACTATACTTGGCTTCTATTGGCCCAAGAAACGTTTCTACGGAATACCCAATGGCGTATCCGGAGTAATTTGGAGAAGTTATCCATTCGCCTGTTTTAAAAATATCATAATCTACATTTGCAAAATTGGCTGACGCCACGATATGATGCTTTTTAAACACTTCATAATCTACATTTATCAAACCTTTTACAAAACTATCGCCTGGTAAATCTAAATAATCATACCCATAAAAAGCGGTTAAATTATTTATTAGATTATAACCATAACCTCCTAAAGCAAAATCTAATGCAAAGGCATTATTATCCCCTATTTGAAAACCACCTTGCGCTGTTAAATTAAATGAAAATTTACCAAAACTTTTAGCGTAACCAATAGTAGCCTTAGCTATTGAGAACTCAGTAAAACTATTATTATAATCGGAAGAATACAGATACAAATGAAAATCTCCATCAAACAAAAAGCCTTCATTTGGAAAGTATTTATTATCATAAGTGTCTAATTTTAATTTCCCAAATACACTTAAAAAATCACTGTTTTCAAATACAGTTTCTTTAGCATCTCTTGTGGCTATTATCGTCTCAGAAACCACTTTTAAATGTTTTTGTTCGGCTCCCAAGGTTAAAGCAAAATCATTTCCTAATACGGTTTGCGCATAAATTTGATTTGTAAAATCAGACAGTTTAACATCTAATTTATTTACATCTGCAATTGCAAATGTATTGACATCGGACTCCGTTATAGTTGCGGCTGGAATATTTTTCTGAAAGTGATTATATCGGGATGTTAATCCGATACTCCAATAAAACCCTTTATCAATATAGTAATCAAAATTATACCGAACATTATCACCTAAAATGAAGTCTAAAGAAGCTACATCATTATTAAAGAGCAATCTTTTTCGTGTTAAATTAAGTAGCACACCTGTTTTATACAGGTCGTCATAATGCATTCCTACCTTGAAGAAAGTACGTGTTCGCGTTTCTAAAACTTTTACTTCTAAATTATATTCTTGGTCGTTTCCCGTTGGGTGCAACTGATAAACCACACTATCGAAGTTATTAGTAGCGGACAAGTTATTTACCCCTTGAACGAACTGCGTATATTCTATTTTTTCTTGAGGTTTTATTCGGAGTTTCCCAATAACATACGATCGGGTGTATTTTTCATTACCCGAAATATCTATTGTATTTATGCGGATACTATCAATAACTTGAATAGGCCTATTGGGCTTAGGTTTTAAAACTTGCTGCTCCGCTATTTCTTTTAAAGCTAAACTGTTTTCTTGCGCAGCAATCATACCGTTATGGATAATTTCACCACCATCATCAAACGATACCACAGTATAATCGGTTATATCTGGCTTAATATAAACATCTGTTTTTTTAGACTTTTCAACCATATCATTTATGGTACGATAATTATTAATCTGTAGAATAATGTCGGGTGCCGAACGCAATTGTTCACGCGTCGCTAATTCGTCTTGAACATCAACGCCTATTATTAAATCCATTCCTTTAGCCTTAAGCTCATCAATAGGATAGTTATTAACCACACCACCATCAATAAGTATTTGGTTATCTATTACAACCGGCTGAAATAAAGACGGAAAAGCACCACTAGCTACAATAGATTGCGGCAAACTCCCTTTATCCAAAACAACGGGCTTTCCGGTTTCAACATTAGTAGCAATACAAAAAAACGGAATTGGCAACTTACTAAAGTCCTCTATATCGCTTACGTGAAGTGTTAACTTAGACAGCAAACTTAACGTGTTTTGCCCCCTAGATAGGGCTGATGGTAATTTTAATTTAAATTTATCAAACGGCAGTGTTATTGCATATTTCTCTGCATTATCACGTTCATAGAATGTTTTTGCTTCACGTGGTAAATTATCATTTATAATCTCATCAAAATCAACATCTTTAAATATAGTTTCTATTTGTTTTCCTGAATATCCCGACGCATACAAGGAGCCTATAATTGCGCCCATACTAGTTCCTGCTACATAATCAACCCGAATACCAAGACTATCTATTACTTTTAAAACACCAATATGAGCCAAACCTTTAGCACCACCGCCACTTAGTACTAAACCGACTTTCACATCATTTTTATCGGGCTCTACCTGTGAGTACCCCGATATGAAGACAATAAAACAAACAAGACTTAAAATGTACTTCATAATTAATGAAAATGATTATAAACTTTACTAGCTCGGGACACGCCTATTACGGCTTCAAGATCCTTTTTACTGGCTTCAGAAATGCGTTTTGATGATTTAAAATGTTTCAATAAATCTACAATTGTTTTTTCTCCAATCCCAGGAATAGTTTCTAACTCTGTATTTAACGCTGTTTTACTACGTTTATTACGGTGATGCTCTATTCCAAAGCGGTGAGCTTCATTTCTTAAATGCTGAATAATCTTAAGTGTCTCGCTTTTTTTATCTAAATATAGTGGAATAGGATCATCTGGGTAAAATAATTCCTCTAAGCGTTTTGCTATTCCTATAATTGCTATTCTTCCTCGTAAGTCTAAAGCATCTAAACTTTTTAAAGCTGATGACAACTGTCCTTTACCTCCATCTATAATAATAAGCTGCGGCAACGGCTTGTTTTCGTCTAACAAACGTTTATACCTCCTGTAAACAACTTCCTCCATAGATGCAAAATCATCAGGCCCTTCAACTGTTTTAATATTAAAATGTCGGTAATCTTTTTTGCTAGGTTTACCATTTTTAAAAACCACACAGGCGGCAACAGGATGCGTACCTTGTATATTAGAATTATCAAAACACTCTATGTGTCTCGGCTCTTCTCCTAGCCTTAAATCTGATTTCATTTGAGCCATCACTCGATTAACATGTCGGTCAGGATCTGTAATTTTAACTTGTTTAAAACGCTCCATTCGGTAATACTTAGCATTACGTATGGACAAATCTAAAATATGCTTTTTATCGCCAAGTTTAGGAACCGTAATTTTTAAATCGCCTCCTAGATTAATATCAAAAGGCACATATAATTCCTTAGAATTGGAATTAAAACGCTGTCTAATTTCTGTAATAGCTAATTCTAGTAATTGCCGATCTGACTCCTCTAATTTCTTCTTAATTTCTAATGTGTGCGACCGAATAATCGACCCATAGGATATTTGTAAAAAATTAATATATCCATATTCAGCATCACTAATAATTGAAAACACATCTACATTGCTAATTTTAGGATTAACAATAGTTGATTTGGCTTGGTAATTTTCAAGCACCTCTATCTTTTCTTTTATTTTTTGAGCTTCTTCAAACTGCATCTCATCAGCAAAGGCCCTCATTTGAGACTTAAACTGGATTAAAGATGTTTTAAAATTACCTTTTAATATTTCCTTAATAGACGTTATATTCTCTTGATAAGCCGCTTCTGTTTGAAGTGCCTCACACGGTCCTTTACAATTCCCTAAATGATACTCCAAACAAACCTTATACTTACCGGCATTTACTTTATCGAAAGCTAAATCATATTTACAAGTCCGTAATTGAAACAAACCTCTAATTAAATCCAATAAAGTAGAAACGGTTTTCATACTTGTATAAGGTCCAAAATATTCAGACCCATCCCTAATAACACGCCTTGTAGAAAACACTCTTGGAAAGCGTTCATTTTTAATACAAATCCACGGATAAGATTTATCATCTTTTAGTAGTACATTATACCGCGGTCGGTATTTTTTAATAAGGTTATTCTCCAGAAGCAGTGCATCGGTTTCTGTATTCACAACAATATGCTTAATACTTGCTATTTTTTTTACAAGCACTCGCGTTTTACCACTGTCGTGTGTTTTTGTGAAATAGGAACTAACGCGTTTCTTTAAATTTTTTGCTTTACCAACATATAATATCTTACCTTCGTTATCATAGTATTGATAAACACCAGGTTCATTTGGCAGAGTTTTTAATTGTATTTCTAACGCAGTTTCAGGCATATCCTCAAAGGTAATTATTTCTGTATTTTAATAGATAAAATAGCCTAACAAAAACCTGTTAATTTTTAGTAATAAAATAGCCTTCGCAAATAACCGTTTCACTACATTGCGCCACTTTTTTAAAAACAGACAAACATGACCAAACAACTGATAGGCCGCGTTGACAAAATAGACTTCCCGAAACTAAATTTATTTGAAATAGATGCAAAAATAGATTCAGGAGCTTATACATCTGCCATACATTGCTCAAAAATAGTAGAAGAAAATGGTGTCTTGAGATGTACATTTTACAGCAAAGGGCACCCCAATTTTAATGGTAAAGAAGTTATATTTACCGAGTACACACAAACAGATGTTAAGAGCAGTAATGGATTTCGTGAAAACAGATTTAAAATAAAATCTGATGTCATATTCTTTGGTAAAACATACAAGATTAACTTAACTTTAAGCACGCGAGATGATATGCGTTTTCCTGTTTTAATTGGCAGGCAATTTTTATCAAAAAAATTTCTAATAGATGTGGATCTTCAAAATCTATCATTTAACAAAAAACAATTATGAATATAGTTATACTATCAAGAAACCCACATTTATACTCAACCCAACGTTTGGTTGAAGAGGCTGAAAAACGCCAACATAAAATTGAGGTTATCGATCCGCTAAAATGCGACATCATTATTGAAAAAGAAAAGCCTAGCATTTATTACAAAGATCGCTATTTAGATTATGTAGATGCTATTATACCACGAATTGGAGCTTCAGTAACTTTTTATGGTTGCGCTGTGGTTCGACAATTTGAAATGATGAACGTGTTTACCATCGCATCATCGGGAGCTATTTTACGCTCTAGAGACAAACTAAAAAGCTTACAACTATTAAGTAAAGCTGGTGTTGGCATGCCTAAAACTGTTTTTACTAATTACTCAAGAGATGTTGAAGAAGTTATTGATCACGTTGGAGGCGTTCCTGTTATTATAAAACTTCTAGAAGGGACGCAAGGTTTAGGTGTTGTTTTAGCCGAATCAAAAAATGCTGCTGAATCGGTTCTGGAAGCTTTTAATGGCTTAGAGGCCCGCGTAATTGTTCAAGAATTTATTAAGGAAGCACAAGGTGCTGATTTACGTGCTTTAGTTGTAGACGGACAAGTAGTAGGCGCCATGAAACGCCAAGGTAAAGAAGGTGAGTTTCGCTCAAATTTACACCGTGGTGGATCGGCAAATATTGTTAAGTTAAGTGAAGAGGAATTACATTTAGCCTCTAAAGCTGCTCGTGCTTTAAAACTACCTGTTTGCGGGGTAGATATCTTACAATCTGCACGTGGACCTTTGCTGTTAGAAGTTAACTCTACACCAGGTTTAGAGGGCATTGAAACTGCTACTGGCAAAAATATCGCCAAAGCCATTATCACCTATATCGAGCGAAATAAAATTTAATATGGCACACAAAACCATTACTATATCTGGCGAAGTTATCGAACCCGGAAAAAGCTACGAACTTAATTTTGACGTAGCCAAGCTTCACACAGCGTCTTCTATTGATGTTCCGATACTTGTTGAACGATCCAGAAAACCAGGTCCGACGGTTTTAATAACCGCGGGTATTCATGGCGATGAATTAAATGGAATTGAAATAGTTAGACAAATAATAGCCAAGGGCATTAATAAACCAAAATGTGGAACCATTATATGCATCCCTATTATAAACATTTTTGGCTTCATCAATTTAAGCCGTGAATTCCCTGATGGCCGCGATTTAAACCGTGTGTTTCCCGGAATTGAAAATGGATCTTTAGCCAGTCGTGTGGCATATAAACTTGTTCATGAAATTGTAAATCAAGTAGACTATATTTTAGATTTTCATACTGGTGGGGCAGATCGCTTTAATGCACCACAAATACGTATAGCAAAAGATAATCCCGAGCTAAAAACACTAGCTAAAACATTTGGTGCCCCTTTTGTTTTATACTCGAAAACACTAAAAAAATCTTTTAGGGAAACCGCTACAAAATCAGGAATTTCCATGCTCTTATTTGAGGGCGGAAAATCCCATCATATAGATAACAATGTTACTCTTATTGGCGTAACAGGAACCAAACGTATTCTTTCAAGTTTGAATATGTTACATTCTAAATTTAAAATCAACAACCCTAAACAAGACTCCGTATTTATCACCACCAGTAAATGGCAACGCGCTAATTTCTCCGGAATGTTTAAAGCATCTGTCGTTATAGGTAGTAAGATTAATAAAAATGATGTATTAGGCAATATAACCGATCCTTACGGGAAATTTAATCACGCGGTTCGTGCTAGCCAATCAGGATACGTCATTAACGTGAACCAATCACCGTTAGTCCACCAAGGTGACGCCCTATTTCACATCACCTCAAAATTAACCGAATAGCATTTAATAGTCCGCGAGATGAAAAAATCTGATATCCGAAAACTATACAAACAAAAGCGTCAAGCGCTAAGCAATGATATGGTTGATAATTTAAGCATAGAAATTGCTAACAACTTATTAAGCCTGCCTATATGGGAAGCTTCTTATTATCATATATTTCTTCCTATTAGCGAACAAAAAGAAGTTAATACTGATTACATTTTAAGTATTTTATCAGGAAAAGATAAACACATTGTTGTTTCAAAAAGTGATTTCTCAACAACTAGCATGTCTCATTTTTTGTTAACTGATGCTACTGTTATAAAAAAGAATCATCTAAACATTCCTGAACCTACAGATGGCATTCCTATAGACAACAGTTTCATTGAAGTTGTATTTGTTCCGTTATTAGCTTTTGACAAGCAAGGACACCGTGTGGGATACGGCAAAGGGTTTTATGATACATTTTTAAGTAAGTGCAAACCCAACACATTAAAAATAGGGCTTTCTTTTTTTAGTTCAGAACCTGAAATTGAAGATGTTTTTGATTCCGATATTCCATTAGATTATTGCGTAACACCTACCAAAACCTATACATTTTAAAGCATTTCATGCCGTTAAGCGAAAGCGCGTTTATTAAACACGATAAGCAAACCAAACCCAGTACTAATAGCCATATCGGCAACATTAAAAACGGGTTCAAAAAAAGTGAAATATTTTCCACCATAAAACGGAAGCCACTCAGGTAAATACCCTTTCCATAAAGGAAAATACAACATATCAACCACCTTACCATGTAGTAAACTATCGTAACCACCCGATTCAGGTAAAAATGTAGCTACTTGTCCGAAGCTATCATTAAAAAATACACCGTAAAAAACAGAATCTATAATATTACCTAATGCACCGGCAAAAATAAGTGCTACTGCCCAAATTAAAACTTGAGAGTTTTGTTTTTTGGTCGCATCATAAAGCCAGTAACCTATTCCAAAAATAGCAAAAATTCTAAAAAGCGTTAAAGAAACCTTCGCTGTTCTGTCGGATATAAAACTTACAAAATCGCTAATTTTAGTTCCCCATGCCATGCCATCATTTTCAATGAAATAAATTTTAAACCAACTAAAAACAGTTACATCTTCTCCTAGAACAAAATGTGTTTTAATATAAATTTTACTCACTTGATCTATGAGTAAAACAATAATGATAAAAATAATCGATTTATTTAAAGACATACTTTCTGTATTCAAGAGAATCTTTACGAATTGAATTTGTAAAGTTACTACTATTATTGTGTTTTACGGACGGTTATATTACCGTAAATAGAATTGAGCTGAATTTGATTAGCACCTAAAGGAATATCAGCCTGTTTTACAAGACCTCTTTTTGAGTGCAATTCCATTTCAGCTGCACGAACCCCAATTATAATATTCCCTTGTAAGGTATCAACTTGCAGGTTTCCATTAAAATTTTCAGCTATAAAATGCCCATTTAAAAGTTCGGCAACTACATATTTATAGGAACCTACAGCATAAACGGTTGCAATATCACTTTGTATATTAACATTTAAATCTTGAGGTATTTCAAGTGTTAACTCGATAGATATTTTTTTATGCGCTGCTAATTTATCATCTGGCTTAACAAATAAAGGTTGATAAGCGCTACCAATAAAAAGGGTATCATTTCTATTATACGACTCAAAAACAACTTGCTCGTTATTTTCGCCCTCTACCTCCAAGCGCATTGATACTGTTTTCTGATCCTTAGTAAGGATTTTAATTCGAAACATCGTATCACCATCAACATCAATTGTTTTAATTGTTGACGCATCAATAATACGTTCCATACTTTTTTGAGCCCAGGAGGTTCCTAGCATTAAAAAAGCAATTATATATAAAGTCGAATTTTTCATTAAAAAAACAAAACGCTTCAATATACATTGAAGCGTTTATTATTATTTAAGCAATTTGTGTTCTTATTTTTGCATGTTTTTAGCTTCGATACTAAGCGTGGCATGCGGAACTAATTTTAAGCGTTCCTTACCAATTAATTTACCTGTTACACGGCAAACACCATACGTTTTATTTTCAATACGAATTAAAGCATTTTTTAAATCGCGAATAAATTTTTCTTGACGGATAGCTAATTGCGCATTCGCTTCCTTACTCATCGTTGCACTACCTTCCTCGAAGGCTTTAAACGTTGGAGACGTATCATCTGTTCCATTGTTTAAATCATTCATATAGGCACTTTGTATAAGTTCTAAATCGCGTTGTGCATTTTCGATTTTATCCTGTATAAGCGTCTTAAATTCTGCTAAGTCACTATCTGAATATCTAACATTGATATCTTTTTCCATATTATTAATGTTTATTAATAGACAATCTAGTTGTTATTGCATCGAATGCAATTTCTATACCATCTTCAATTTTTTCTTTAAGCTCTAACCCCTCAGTTAGTGTTTCTTCCTTAATATACGCTAAATTTGCTTCAACAGCCTCTAAAATATCATCATGTTTTTGAATGTTAACATTAATTTTATCTGTTACTTCAAATCCAGAATCTTTACGTAAATTCTGAATACGGTTTACAAGCTCACGTGCAATACCTTCAAAACGTAATTCCTTAGAAATAGTAACATCTAAAGCCACAGTTAATGCTCCTTCATTAGCAACTAACCAACCTTCGATATCTTGAGATGTAATCTCTACATCAGCGCGTTCTAAAATAATACTTTTTCCGTTAATGTCAATATCTATTTTACCATTTTGCTCGATATTTTTTATCTGAGAGGCATCAAATTTTTGAATAGCATTAGCAACTAGTTTCATGTCTTTTCCAAAACGAGGACCTAAGGCTTTAAAGTTTGGTTTTATTTGTTTTACCAAAATTTCGGAAGCATCTTCTAAAATCTCAACTTGCTTAATGTTTACCTCATGTTTTATAAGATCTGCAACTGCTAAAATTTCTTCTTTTTGCTGTTCGTTTTCAACCGGAATCATGATTTTCTGTAATGGTTGACGTACTTTTATTTTCTCTTTAGCACGTAAGGATAATACTAAAGATGAAATAGTTTGTGCCGCTTCCATTTTACGTTCTAAAGACTTATCGACAAAGCGTGCATCAAACACTGGAAATTGAGATAAATGTACACTATCAAAACTTTCCTTATTGGTTACAGCATTTAAATCCATATACAGTCTATCCATGAAAAACGGTGCTATTGGTGCTCCTAATTTTGCAATGGTTACCATACAAGTGTATAGCGTTTGATATGCTGAAATTTTATCGGTTTGATAATCGCCTTTCCAGAAACGTCTTCTACTTAAACGCACATACCAGTTACTCAGGTTATCCTGTGTAAAATCGGAAATAGCACGTGCAGCACGAGTTGGCTCGTATGCTTCGTAAAACTTGTCTACTTTTTCAATTAAGGTATGAAGCTCTGATAGGATCCAACGATCTAATTCAGGACGTTCTTCCAATGGAATTTCGGCTTCACTGTATGTAAATGCATCCAAATTGGTATATAAGCTAAAGAAAGAATACGTATTATAAAGTGTTCCGAAAAACTTACGTTTTACTTCTTCAATACCATCTAAATCGAATTTTAAATTATCCCATGGGTTAGCATTTGCAATCATATACCAACGCGTAGCATCGGCTCCATAGGTTGATAACGTATCAAAAGGATCTACAGCATTCCCTAAACGCTTAGACATTTTCTGACCATTTTTATCTAATACAAGTCCATTAGAAACGACATTTTTATAAGCTACAGAATCGAAAACCATAGTTCCAATTGCATGTAAGGTATAAAACCAACCACGAGTTTGATCGACACCTTCAGCGATAAAATCAGCTGGGAAAGATTCATTATTGTCTATCTTAGCTTTATTTTCAAATGGGTAATGCCATTGTGCATACGGCATAGAACCCGAATCAAACCACACATCAATTAAATCGCTTTCACGTTTCATTGGTTGACCTGATGCAGAGACTAAAGTAATATCATCCACAATGTTTTTATGTAAATCTATTTTAGCGTAATTTTCATCTGAGTTATTTCCTACTTCAAAATCTTCAAAAATATCTTTAGCTAAAACACCCGCTTCTACTGCTTTTGCCATTTCGGCTTTTAACTCTTCAACCGAACCAATACAGATTTCTTCTTTACCATCTTCCGTACGCCAGATTGGTAATGGAATTCCCCAATAACGTGAACGTGATAAATTCCAATCGTTAGCATTTGCTAACCAATTTCCAAAACGACCTGTACCTGTTGATTTAGGTTTCCAGTTGATTGTTTCATTTAAATCAAACATACGTTCCTTAACGTCGGTTACTTTTATAAACCAAGAATCTAACGGGTAATACAAAATAGGTTTATCGGTACGCCAGCAATTAGGATAACTGTGCTTGTATTTTTCAACCTTAAAGGCTTTATTTTCTTCTTTTAATTTTATGGCTAGTTCAACATCTATTGAACGTTCAGGTGCATCACCATCGGTATAATATTCATTTTTAACATATTTACCAGCATACTCACCCATTTCTGGTCGGAACTTACCTTGTAAATCAACTAAAGGCACTAAATTGTCGTTTTCATCCTTAACCAACATTGGGGGCACTTCTGGTGTAGCTTGTTTTGCTACTAAAGCATCATCAGCTCCAAAAGTTGGTGCTGTATGTACTATACCCGTACCATCTTCAGTAGTTACAAAATCACCGGAAATAACACGAAAAGCGTTTTCAGGATTATCATTAGGTAAAGCGTATGGTAATAACTGCTCATATGTGATTCCTACTAAATCTGTTCCTTTAAATTCTTTAACAACGAAATAAGGAATTTTTTTATCACCAGATTTATATTCTAATAATTCAGGTTTGGTTTCAACACGTTTGAATTTCCCATCGAATTGATTATTCACTAACGGCTTAGCCAAAACAACATTAATAGGCTCAAAAGTATACTGATTATACGTTTCAACTAAAACATAATCAATTTTAGGGCCTACTGTAAGCGCCGTGTTACTTGGTAATGTCCAAGGTGTTGTAGTCCAAGCCAAGAAATAAATATCACCTTCATTTTTTAAGAAATCAGGTAAGGAATTTTCATTAGCTTTAAACTGCGCAACAACAGTCGTATCTGTTACATCTTGGTATGTTCCAGGTTGGTTTAACTCATGAGAACTTAAACCTGTACCTGCTTTTGGAGAGTATGGCTGAATGGTATACCCTTTATAAATAAGACTCTTATTATAAATCTCTTTTAGCAACCACCAAACTGATTCCATGTATTTTGGATCGTAAGTAATGTATGGATCATCCATATCTACCCAATATCCCATTTTTTCAGTTAAATCATTCCAAACATCTGTATAGCGCATAACAGCTTTGCGACAGGCTGCATTATAATCTTCTACCGAAATGGTTTTACCAATATCTTCTTTGGTAATACCTAATTCTTTTTCTACACCCAACTCAATAGGCAGACCATGAGTATCCCAACCAGCTTTACGTTTTACCTGGAAGCCTTTCATGGTTTTATAACGTGGAAAAATATCCTTAATAGCACGAGCAAGAACGTGATGTACACCAGGCAATCCGTTTGCTGAAGGTGGTCCTTCAAAAAACACAAATGGCTTAGCGCCTTCACGGCTTGTTATACTTTTTTCAAATACGTTATGTTGCTTCCAATACGCAAGAACATCACTTGCTACTTCTGGTAAGTTAAGTCCTTTATATTCCGGGAATGTATTACTCATAATTTCGTTGATTCAATTCGACCTGCGAAATTAATGATTTTACTTGAATATGTTTAGTTTATAAAAGAGAAAAGCCCCTGAAATTTCAGAGGCTTTTAATTTAATTTACATATTGCTTTTAGATTTTAACCAGTTTCTTGACTAAAAGGGTTTTTATACCATCTGAAATTCTAATAAAATAAACACCTGTACTTAGGTTTTCTAAATCTGTTAATTGAATTTCAGCTTGCTTAGATCCTACTAATTCTTGCTGCACAACACGTCCTTGAATATCATATAAAGCAACCGTTAATGTTTTGAAATTACCAGTTGGCAATCCATGAACAGTAAGTTGGTCTTTTATGGGGTTTGGTTGAACAAAAACTGAATTTAAATTATAAGTTTCCGTATTTAAAGTTCCGCCAACCAAATGAATAGTATAATCTTCAACTTCTGAAGAATTACCATCAGTATTAACTATTCCACAAGGCGCATTTGTTCCATAAGGCGTATAGTATTGCATCATAGCCACACGCATTCTTGTGCTTACAGTAAGAACCGTTTCAGGCACTGAAAAAGAAAATGAACGGGTAACTTGATTATAAGGAGATAAATTACTCCCTGCATTTGTTCCTGCCACAAACTCTCCTGAATCTGTAAAATCGCCATCTGCATTATAATCTATCCAAACTCCAAAACCTGCCGTTTTCCACGACTCATTAGGAACCGATTTATCAATAGAAATAGTATATGTTTCAGAAAAATTAAGAGTGGTTGCATAGGCCGTAAAATCTGAATACGTTGAACCCGCCGAAGTATGGTCTAAATCCTCTAAAACCACACGTGTTATATGGTGATTATCTCCATTTACAATACCAAAAGCATCACAATAATCAACAGCTGTAGTTGTAAAAAACACCGAACTACTATAGTTAGATTCTGTTTCACTACAGGCAGCACTAATTTGTAATTCATAATCGGTAGACATTTGTAAACCATTAATAGTAGCTGCATTACCAGTAGCTGATTGGATTATCCAAGCACCACCTAATTCACGATATCGAATATTAGTTGATACACCTTCAGCACCTTCCCAAGTTACATCGGCATATGTTGAACCTGGAACAACTGAAATATTGCTAGGCACTGACAATGTATTAACGGTTACTTGTTGTGTTGCACTATCTGAGTTTACACCATCATCAAACAACCAATTTATAGTACCACTTTCTCCCGCTAAGAATGTTGTATTATCGGTAGTTGTTGCGGTTACTTCCTCACAGGCATTATTAATTAAAACAGGCGCAGATACTGTAATTAGACAATTACTCACAACATCTTCTAATTCTGGCGCTACAAATGCTGCAGGATTACTATTAGGCACCACATTTACAGAAGCAGAACAACTATTTTCGTTACCGTTAGCATCTGTTACAGTTAACCAAACTGTTTGTAAACTATCTGTATGTGAACAGTCAAAAGTATCCATATCAATCACCATTGAAACTATAGCCGCATCACCTCCTACAGATCCATTATCAATATCAGAAGCCGAAATAGTAGCTGTTCCTTGTGGATCTAGTAAAACCGTAATGTTTTGACAATTTGCTACAGGTGGATTTTGAACTGTAGTACCTATGTATTCTATTTTAACAATCAGACCTGGATTACTCAAATTGGTAACCACATCGTTTGAAGAAGGTCCTGATGTTCCTCCTGCATTATCGGTAATAGCATAAATAGTTAATCCATCTGGAGAAATAGCTAAATCTCTATATCTATCAATAGAAGAATGAAATTCTTCATAAGTATCATTTACAATATCGGCACCATCAGGTGTTAGTTGCGCTCTATAAATGGTTCCTTTTTTAAGCGATGGTATTAATAGCGATCGCCCCCAACCAGGAATATTTCCAGTTTCGTGAATATCGATACTTGAAACTGCTGGTGTAGGCCAAGTTCCCCATCCGCCTGCAGGATCCGTTTCAATTGAACTTCCGTAGGTTCCTATTGGCCCTTCAAAATCGGCGGGAGCACCAGAAGGAAACGATTCAAATTCAGTTGCTGTTTCAGCTCCATTCGGACAGTTGTGATCACTAAAACTACCAGCATTACAGTTATCTAATGAAGACCAATTACAATAAGTATAAGCCCAATTATCATAATATCCTGCAATTTCAGGCCACCCGTAATTTTTTCCGGCTTTGATTATATTAATTTCATCGTCTGTTTTTGGACCTTGCTCAGAAGCATAAAGCACGCCATTATTAGCAAAAATAATACCTTGAGAATTTCTATGTCCGTAGGTATAAACATGACTTTGTACAGTGTTAAATACAGGATTATCTAAAGGTACTGAGCCATCTAAATTAATACGTAACGTTTTACCTGGGTAATTAGCATAGTCGGTTGGAGATGTTGGCATAACCTGCGATAAAATAGGATTACAAGAATAATCAAATTGGTTTGCTCCTTGATCACCAATTGTATAATACAGTTTTAAATCTGGCCCTATTATTAAACGTCCTGAATTATGGTCAGCACTACCAGGAAGCCCCTCTAAAATAGTTCCATTTGGATTTAAGCTAGTATCTTCCGCTAACGTATTGGTTGTAAAATCATATACCAAACGTACAATTCGTAATTTAAAACCAGCATCGTCATACGTGTATGCAGCATAAACATAATTATTAGTACTAGTAGAAATATCGGCATATAAGTCTGGATGAATAGCCATTCCTAATAAACCTCCTTGTTTAGAAGTTGCCACTTTAGAACTTAAATCAATTAATTCACTTATAACACCAGTTGAAATATTAAAGCTGGAAATTTTTTCACCAACACGCTCCGTTAACCACAATTGTTCACCAGGCATATAAGTTATTTCCCACGGATAATTAAAAGCATGGTTGCTTGTTATGTTGGTTACAGACCAGTTAGCGGTATCGTTTGTAACGGGTTGTTGTGAAAAGCTAAAAGCTGTTAAAAACAAGGCTAATAGCAAGGGTAGTTTTTGCTTCATTCGTTTTATTAATTTTAAATCTATTTAATACATTTTTAAAAATCAAAAACCTTTGAAGGTATTTCAAAGGTTTTTGGGCATTATAAAATATTGGTTCTTATATTTTTATCAGTTTTTCAGTCATTAACACGGTATTGTTTTCGGTAATTTTAACCAAATACATACCACTACTTAAAACTTGCATTTTACTGAGTTCTATTTTGGTTTCAGAAGTTGTAATATTTTGTTTCGCAATAAGCCTACCTTGCATATCATAAATTCCAACTACTAGATTATCCATAAGCATAGCTTGTGGTAATTTAATAGTCACCTGGTCTTTAGCCGGGTTTGGATACATAGCAAATTCAGATGTTTCGAAATCCGTAACAGATAAGTTTTCTAAATCTGAAAAAACAATATCAAATCGTCCAATAGTTTCACCTATACCAACAGTTGCAATGTAATTAGAGGTTCTTAAATCGTGATAGTTATCACCATCTTTCAATAAAATATTGGTTGCATCAGAAACATTCTCCAAACTATCAATGCTTACCTCTATATTTCCTGCTTCACTTGCTTTAACTGTTATTGGAAGAATGGTATTTTCAGCAATAGCATCTATACCTTGAATCAGGTAATTAGCATCATCAATCACCCAATACATATCGGCAACATTCTCTTCATTTAGTAGACCATCAAACCCCCAATCAACCGCTGGTGTAGCCTGATCATCTACAGTTAATAAAAGTTGTCTTTTGTACCCTTTAGGAGACGTATAACCAATTCTAAATTTTGGACGAACATCCAAATTAAGTCCTGGATTGTTATCACTTTCTATTTCATCCTCAGACCTAAAAAACCATGAATTAGTATTACTATCACCTTCTTTTACAAACACACGTTGACTATTATCAAAGGTTATTTCACCTCCATCTTGAGCCATAACAAAAAAGCCTTGGCTTACAGGAATATATTGTCTTGGTGTTTTTGTAGGTACTCCTAAATTACTAACATCGTCATCTGGGGAAGCTTGTTGCACAAGTATATCATCTATTGCAGGCACACCTCCAGAAAGGTTGTAAAGTCCGTAACCTCCTTGATATTCTGCTAAGATATGTGAATTACCTCCATAATGCTCCCAAAAATATAAGGTACCCGTAATAACGCTTTCATTATCCTTTATAAACTTATAGCCATCAATTGCTGAAGGGTAAGGGTTACCAACTAAATATTCATTATTTGGGCTTAAACTTAAACTTACTGTACCATTATTAGGCTTGCCTGTAAACACATAATTCTGATAATCTGTTTCGGGAGCTGTAGTGGTACCTTTCATTGTATAACCAACACCAACATTTAATCTTGATGAACTTGAGATAGATTGCCAATCGGCATAGGTATCGTTTCGGTAATTATCAAATTTCCACAACCAATAATCGGCAATTTCCATAGGAGATGCTGCTCCATCATAACCACCAACATAACTAATTGGTTCAGGATTATCAGGATCTGTTCCATCACGTAAAACATCGGCAACTGAAAAATCTTCAGAACCATCTACAGGACTAGCAGAAGCACTGCTATGAACTGGAGACGACCAATAATTATAGGTGTACAAGTTTACAGTTCCTTGTTGATCACGCTCTAACTTTGCGTTAGGACCATTAAATAAATCACTTTCGGAGGACTGAATTAATTGCGATTCGCCCACTAAGTCTATAAATCCATCTAATTTCAAATACCAATCATTGTACAAACCTTGATCATCTGAGATGGTAAACTCTTTACTATCATCAACAATTAACCCAATCATTCTTTGAGAGTCTGAAGCATTTAAATGATTTTTCACATGAACTATTGAAGCATCGTCTACACCACTAACTTTAGTAGAAATATCCCAAATATCACCATGCAACCAAGTAGATGCATCTGTCCATTCGCCATCAGATTTTGTAACATAAGGCAGTGGTGCTGTTTGAAAATAAATATCTTTAATATTATACAGTTTCGCACCAATAGTATCTCTGTTAGTCGGTTCCGTTTTTTTATTATCAAGAATATCATCTAGATACCCATCCATTTTATAGTATCGAATTAAACTTGAATGTAAATCGCCTATCGTTTTTGGTATTATTTTCCCTTTGTTAAAACTCTCATTTTCATCTAGTTCTTGATGCACCATACGTTTAACCTCATTGGCTGTTAATGCACGATCAAACACACGAACCTCATCTATTTCTCCTTTGAAAAAGTTAGAACCCCCATTACGCGCACCAATTGTAAGCTTTGAAGTGTTAGCTGGAACAACTCCAGAATCCATATCACCAACCTGAACACCATTAATATATAATATTGTTTTTCCTGATGTTGTAGTTGCTGTAATATGTATCCAAACACCATCTAGAACAGGATCTGATTTTATCACATTAGATCCGACAGAAGCAACAACTTCATTTAGTAAATTTATTCGCAATTCAAAATTAGCATTTTCTTGCCCTATAATCTGCTGGAAATCAACCAATGTATTATCGCCATCTTTTTTTACAAAGGCCATAATTGTCGCATCAGTACCACTCAAAACTGTTTCATCTTCCACATAATCATTACGTCCGTCAAAATATAGACTATAACTATCGTCTAAATCTCTTGGAGCTCCAAACAAATCATCATTTCCGTCTCGTGAATCTGGCACGCCATCTCCATCATTATCCGCATAACTACCCGATTGTCCATCGTCAATAATTCCATCATTATCAAGATCTAGGCCTGTATAAATAGTCGTATCAATATCATAAACAGAAGTAAGATTATTATACACATCTAAATAGTCTGGAACACCATCATTATCTGAATCTAAAGTATATCCTGTAGCAGCATATGCCGTACCTTGTGAATCGTTCCCATATGTATCGGCAGCATTTGCTCCTGCTGTATAATTATAATGATAGTCGTAAACATCTAGAATACCATCGCCATAATACTCTATATTGCCATCGCCATCGGTATCTTTTATTCTAAATTTTTCAGATTCTGGACCATCGCCAACACCATCGCCATTTATATCACCATCGCCATTTATAAAATTAGGATAGGGGTTATTACTATTTTGAGCACCAGATTCATCTACATCAAAAAGACCGTCGTTATCACTATCTAAATCTAAATAATCTGGTATACCATCGCCATCGGTATCTAAAACACCTATGCCTTCAAGACTATCAAGCATACCATTTTTATTAACATCCACCCAGTCAACATCTATTTTTCCAGTTCCATTACTACTACTAGCAAAACCAGCTTCTACAATGTCTGGAATACCATCATTATCTGAATCTAAATCAAACATATCCGCAACGCCGTCACCATCCATATCACATAGTGTTTGTTCTATCTTGATATCATCGAGTGCTAAATCGTTTCCAAATCCTCCAGGCGACTCATTAACAAACCGAACAATAAAAGTAGTTTCACTTGTTGTAATCTCTTCTGGCTCGAAATATTTCCATACCGACACGTCGCAATCATTACCACTTTCACACCTTGTAATCTCGCCGGTTGTAAAAGACCCTATTACCGTTGAGTAATCTGTTTTTAAAAAATCGACTCTAATATTTGGCTTTATTCGCCTTCCATCTACAAGTTCGCTACTATCAAAAGCACTATCCTTATTATCTATATTTATAGCCCAAAAACTATAGGTTATTGGCACATTAGGTATGGTACCGGTTATGGTAGTCTCATAAAACACACCAGGTTCTATATCGGCATTAAAGATAGCCATTCGTCCATTGGTATCCCCAGGTGTATGATCTTCAATAGGTGCCCACAGTCTGTCTGCCCAATCAGCTATAGCATCATCCTCATTTGGACCAACAGCCTCATCATTATTCGCACTTGTAATTCTATGATTTATAGTGTATTCTCCATCATTTAAATTGGGACTATTTAAGTCTGGACATTCTGCCGTATTAGCACTGTTCGTTCCATTCTCTAAACAATAAGTAGTTGTTGCATCATACAGCGTACTAATATCATTACCTCTACCTGGCCCCACACCAAAAGTTTCATTTAAAAATTTATAATTGGTTTTTGTAGCTGCAGGAGACAAGTTACACGACTGCTCTTCATAGTCGTCCGGAATACCATCGTTATCATCATCAATATCCACATTATCAAACACGCCATCGCCATCGCTATCATAAAACTTCTGATCTTTGGATGCTGAAATATTATACCAATAATAGGGTGCTACATCATTATCTTCACTATTGCTCACTATTGTTACCGTAGATGTTTTTCTATCTAAATCGGCTAGATTGGCGTTGAAGGCTATTGTTAATAATTCGGACATTCCAGGCGGAATTGTTATAGGCAACGTAACACCTATCAACTCAAAATCGGCTGTATTAGAAAGGCTAATATCTGTAATTTCTAAATTATGGTAACCACTATTAGACAAAGTGAATTCACGAGTTGTACGCTCTCCTACATTTATAGAACCAAAATCTGTAAAATCGGTTATCAGCGGGGTATTTGTTCCATCACCAGGAATAGCTGTCCCGCCACCGGAAACAGTTAATTTTGCAGGTGAATTATTAATAACTATATCAACCAAATAATCCTCAAACTCTTCATTATTATCAGCCGAATCACCACAAGGATCAACCGAAGACCAATATTGTCGTGCTCCAACTCGCATAACCGTTTTACCTAAACTTGCAGTTGCAGGAATATCAATAACTATATCACTTAAACCTTCTCCTACTTCAGATGGCAAATCAAAAAACTCATCATTAGGGTCATCATCTCCTGAACGATAAAAAACACCATCTTTGTTTAAATCAATATACACCCCCCAACCCATACTGCCTCCATGAACAGCTATGGAAGCCGTATAACTAGCTCCTTGATAAAGTTCAACAGCTGGCAGAGTCCTATAGTCGCCATAACCGCCATCATCACCATTACTAGGAC
Source organism: Algorimicrobium bowmanii (assembly GCF_054031195.1). The sequence continues at coordinate 583,289 of NZ_CM132929.1, read as the reverse complement.
CATTATCTATCATTGTTGAATTTTCGCCTGTTATACTAAAATTGGTAATATAAGACCCGTTTGAATTACTTGTAGGCACACAATACACATCATACAATCCTGTTGAAAAGGTTTGAGTTGAAGACCACATTTGTGAACCTCCACAAATACTACTCACTTGAAACTCATAATCTGTTAATTGAGACATATCTAAGAGGCTAAAGCTATTTGTTGAGATTACGACTTCCTCCCATGCCACATCACCTACCTCACGATACCTAAAACCATAATTATCTACCCCCATTAGTTCATCCCAAGTCACTAACAGTGTTGGAAATTCAGCATCAGATACTGATATATTTGTTGGTGATTCTTGAGCTAATATTGTAACTTCTTGACTTGCAGATGCAGTAGATCCATCTGTAGCAGTATATACCCATGTAACCGAATACGTTCCTGCCGTTGTAAAAGTAGTAATATCACTTGTTGTTGGCATAATATCTTCACATTGATACCCTGAATTTGTTGGCACCGGAACTGTATATTCACAATACATGGTAACATCATCTAAAACAGGTGCTACGAGACCTCCTGAATAAGGTGTTACCGTTACCGTTGCACAACAAGTATCTGTTTGCCCAAATATATCGGTAACTGTTAACATTACAGTGTTATCTCCTAAATCATCACAATTAAACTCTGAGTGATTCACCGATAGGTTAGCCATTCCAGAACTAACCGTTGAACCGCCATCCACATCGTTTGCTGTTATGGTAGCAGAACCAAAAGCATCTAATGCTATTGTTATTATATCTTGACAGTCTGCCGTTGGAGGGGCGGGAGCTATACCACGGAGATACACATCGTCTATATATATAATTTCTTTATCATCACCTCCACCACTTATTAACTCAACTTTAAATTTAAATTGAGAAACCGAATTTGGAATATCAAGAACGTAGGGATTACTTTGAGATGTACCATTATCTGCCGATGAGCCAAAATTCACTTCTGCCCCACCATTACGACCATGAATCAATGTTATAATAGTAGCAACATTATCCATATAGTAGGTTAAATTTAGCCTATCATCTGGTTTCATTAAACTATTGGAAGCATATGCTATGGAAAACTGAACATTGCTGTAATCACTTATATTTATTTCACTAAACTCTACATAATCCGTTTTATCATACCAATCGGTAATTCTTAAACTATAATCTGTTGAACTACTTTTTTCATCAGAATAATCTATCCTTCCATTATCAATATAGCCTTGAAATCCCCAATTATCATCTTCAGCTAAAATTGAAGATAGTGTTCCTGTCCCTCCTGTTGAGAGGCTTGATCCGGTACCTAAAAACTCGTTTTTAGCGATAACAACACTTTGTGCTGATAATTGGCTTACGCTAAATAGCAATGCTAGCGCGCATAAATATACAGGTAGTGTATTTTTCATTTTGGGGCGGGAATTATTGATGTTTTTGAACAATTCATACTCTTTTTTTCCGAAAATAGCTTTCAAAATAAAACAAATACTAATAGTCAAAATTTGTTATAGCGCCGCTAATATAGTTTAAGCCAATTAAATAAACAAGTAACCAACTGAATTTCAATATGCTAAAAAATCGAACTGCAGGCTATAAAAATCACCTCATAAAAAAAGCCAAAAACCTTTGTAGTACTAGGTTTTTGGCTTTAAAAAAACGAATTGAAGTTGTTTTATATTTTCAGTAACTTTTCAGAAATTAAAACTTGATTTCCTTTAGATATTTTTACTATATAAACCCCTGTATGAATTGTGTTTATCTTATCTAGAGCAATTTGTGTTTTAGACTGTGTTACAGCCTGCTCTGAAATTAATCTTCCTTGCATATCATAAATACGCAAATTAAGATTATTTAAATCAGTAGAGTTTGGCAATTTAATAGTAACCTGATCTTTAGCAGGATTAGGATACATAGCAAAATCAGACACTTCAAACACCTCTGTTGAAAGGCTTTCTTGTTCAGAAAAAACAATTTCAAAACGCCCAATAACATCACCTGCAGCAACAGACACCCTATAATCTGAATCTCTTAAATTGTGATAGTTATCACCATCTTTTAAATAAATTTCTGTATCAGTAGAAACGTTTTCCAACGCATCAATACCTATTGTTATTGCTCCTCCTGAAGGTGTTTTTACCGATACTGGTAAAACTGTCGTTTCTGTTACCTCATCAATTCCTTGAATAAGAAAATCCCTTTCCTCTATCCTCCAAGTGAAATCAGCTGTATTTGTCTCGTTTAATTCCGCATCATAACCGTAGTCTATGCCCATACTAGCATTCTCATCAACACCAAGTAGTATTTGACGTTCATAACCTGATGGCGATGTAAACCCAAGTCTAAATTTAGGTCTCAAATCAGAAAGATCTTCCTCTACCACCGATGCATCTCTAAAAAACCAAGAGTTATCGTTATTATCACCTTCTACAACAAATGCTCTTTGGCTATTTTTAAAAACAATCTCGCCATCTCGTGCTCCAAAAACATAAAATCCTTGAGCTACCGGAATGTATCTTTTAGGGGTTTTTGAGCTTGTTCCTTCTCCTGAAATACCTTCAGGAGCGAAATTAGATACACCACCTAACAAGTTGTACACACCATAACCTCCCTGGTAACCAGATAAAACATGTGTTCCACCTCCATAATGTTCCCAAAAATATAACGCACCTGATGTGTCTCTATTATCTAAAATAAAAGCATTCGCATCAATAGCTGACGGATAGGGATTACCAATTAAATACTCATTATTAGCGCTTATGGTTTTTCTTATTTCACCATTATTCGGCTTACCTTCAAACACATAATTCTGATACTCTGTTTCTGGTCGCGTACTAGTTCCCTTCATGGTATAACCATCACCTACCTTAACAGCCGAATTCTGACTAATGTGACCCCAAGCATTATAATCGTTAACATCACCATTAATAAATGTATATAACCAACGTGTAGATATTGACATGTTTGGTGACGGAGTACCATCATTGCTAGAGGTAAACCCAACTGACACAGGCGCATCTGGATCTGTTCCATCTTTTAATACATCACCTAGACTATAAGTTACTGAGGCATCTACCAAACCTGTTGCACTGCTAGAATGCACCGGTGAAGACCAATAATTATAATCATACAGATTAGCAGTACCTTGCTGATCACGTTCTAATTTAGCATTCGCACCAGTATATAAATTACTTTCTGCTGTTTGAATTAACTGCGATTCACCTTCCAAATCTATAAACCCATCAAGCTTTAAATACCAGCTATTAAATAAACCTTTATCGTTCTTTATAGAAAACTCAGTTCCATCATCAACAAGCAACCCTAAAGTACCTTCTGTTTCTGAAACATTAAGATTATGCTTAACATGTACTATAGAAACATCTTTCGGATTATTAGCTTTTGTTGTAATATCCCATACGTTACCATGCAACCAAGTATTCGCTTCAGACCAATCTCCTTCTGCTTTAGTCATATATGGTAAAGGTGCTGTTTGTGGGTAAATGTTCTTGATATTATATAATCTAGCCCCAGAAATATCTCTACTACTTGGCGCTGTTTTTTTATTATCTAGAACATCATCTAAATACCCGTCCATTTTAAAATATCTCACCAAATTGGAGTTTAAAGTTCCTATTGTTTGTGGTATAATTTTCCCTTGATTAAAACCTTCATTTTCGTTTAGTTCTTGATATACCATACGTTGCAATTCTAGCTCGGTTAATGCACGATCAAACACACGAACCTCATCTATTTCTCCTTTGAAAAAATTAATATTCCCTGGATGTGAACCTATTCTAAATTTAGAAACATCGTTAGGCACCCCCCCTGAATCCATACTATCAATCTTAACACCGTTAACATATAAAATAGTTTTATCTGCTGTGGTGGTAGCTGCAACATGCGTCCAAGTTTCATCTGAAATTGGATCTGAAAACAAAGGATTAATATTATTCACCTCTGCTACAAGCTGATTGGATCGGTTAAGTCGTAATTGAAACTTATTTTGACCAACAATAAATAGAGGTCCTCTTGCGGCCGTATTATCTCCAGGTTCTTTCTTAATAAATGCCATAATTGTGGCGTCGGTATTACGTAGCATATTATCATCTTCTACATAATCATTACGTCCGTCAAAATATAAGCTATAACTATCATTTAAATCTCTAGGAGAACCAAATGCTGCATCGTCTCCGTCACGTGAATCTGGCACACCATCGCCATCGCTATCCATAAAATTACCAGCTTGTCCATCATCAATAACACCATCGTTATCAGCATCTAAATCGGCATAAAGTGAAGCTGAAATATCAAAACCACCTGCACTTCCATTTGATGTGGTATCTAAATAATCTGGAATTCCATCTCCATCAGTATCTAGCACATAGTATGGCGCAGTTCCTTGTCCTGAATTCCCATAAGCAGACGCAAAATCTGTACCTTCATGAAAATCATACACATCCAAAATACCATCACCAAAATATTCAATATTTCCATCACCATCCGTATCTTTCACTCTAATTTCATCAGAATCAACACCCTGACCTACACCGTTACCAGAAATATCTCCATCACCATTAACAAAATTTGGATCAGTAGAATTACTATTTCCTACACCAGCTTCATCAACATCAAAAAGACCATCGTTATCACTATCTAAGTCTAAATAATTGGGCACGCCATCTCCATCCGTATCCGCAGCAGAATTAGATTCTAAATCATCATGCATTCCATTTCCATTAGCATCTACCCATACAGAACTTGGTATATAAGCTGTACCATTACTATAGCTTGCAAAACCAGCTTCTACCACATCAGGTATACCGTCATTATCACTGTCTAAGTCAAATACGTTAGCAATACCATCACCGTCAGAATCACAAAGTGTTTGTTGAATTTGGATATCATCAATAGCCAAATCGTTTCCTAATCCACCTGGTGAATTATTAATAAATTGTACAATAAATTCACTTTCGTCTGTTGAAATTGTAGCTGGTTCAAATAATTGCCATTCCGATAAGTCGCAATTATTATCACCTGCACATCTATCAATATCTCCTGTTTCATATTCAGAAATCAGTGTCCCATCGGTTTTTAAAAACTTAACAGTAATATTAGGTTTAATTCGAGTACCTCCATTGGTATCCCCGGAACCTAAATCACTGTATTTATTATCAATATTCATGGCCCAAAAACTATAGCTCACGGGCACTCCTGGTAAGGTTCCAGTAATTGTAGTTTCGTAAAATATACCAGGTGTACTACTCGCATTAAAAATCGCCATATTTCCAAATGTACTATTATCATTATCTGCATCATCAGGTGTGTGATCTTTAATGTTTGCCCACACACTGTGCGCCCAACTTGCAATAGCATCATTGTCATTTGGACCTACAGCTTCTCCATTAACACCACTTGTAATTTTATGATTAATAGTATATTCTCCATCATTTAAACTAGGGTTATTTAAATCTGGGCAATCTGCAGTATTAGGACTAGCTGTTCCATCTTCTAAACAATATGTTGTACTGGCATCATACAAAGTACTAATCGCATTACCTCGCCCTGGTCCCACACCAAAAGTTTCATTTAAAAACTTATAATTAGTGGTGGTTACAAATACCGATGCCGCACAATTATTCTGTTCGTCAACATCTCTAATTCCATCGTTATCATCATCAATATCTATATTGTCATACACACCATCATTATCACTGTCATAGAATTTTTGATCGGCATCTCCTGAAATTTCAAATTGATAACTTGGTGTTGCAATATCATTACTAGAAACAACTACTGTAGCATTTTCTGTAGACTCACTTGTTGGAGTAAACATCACTTGAAAAGTTGTTGACGCTCCTGCTGCTAAAGTTACAGGTGTAGGATTATTAACCACAACAAACTCTGTTGTTGTAGGCGCTGTAGGATTTAAAACAATACTGTTAATTGATAAATCTCCTGTTCCTGTGTTTTCAATAGTATAGGTATTAGTTTGCGACAAACCTACATCTACCGTTCCAAAATGCGTATCGTCTGTTGCTGATGGTGTATCGTCATTATTCGTTATAATTATACTATTTCCAGATATTTGTATTCTTGGAATTGTTACAACAGCGGCAACAATGTTTATGTTATAATCTTCAACCTCACCTTTACTGATACTATCACAAGACCCTGTAACTGTATTTCCTCTTTCAATTACTACACGCATTCTTGTAACTCCTAGCGTAGCTGTTGTTGGAATAGACACATTAAAAGTATGTGTTCCGGTCCTTGGCCCTGACCCTGTTATTTCAGAGTAAACCTGTTCTCCACTATCCTCAAAATCGCCATCATTATTAAAGTCCATCCAAACAACAACAACTGAAGTTTGATTTTGCTGTTTATTGAAGTCTACCTCCATACTGTACACATCTCCCGCAACTAGATCGGTAGTTGGTGTCGTATAATATTCATAGTCATTTGCAGAACTAGTAGAGGAATTATCTATATCTGCAATTAACACATTAGATATGTAATATTGATTATTATTATTATTACCAACTGTTGGCTCGCAGTAGTTTACTTCGGGTTCTGTGATATTTAAATTATAGTCCTCAAATTCACCTCCTACATTATGATCAGAACAAGACTCTGGTAAACCATGTTCTTTCAGTCCTAAACGCATACGCACAACCCCAATTGATGCTGACAAAGGAATACTTACAGAAAAAGAGTGGGTACCAGTATCTGAAGGACTACTAGTTAATTGAGAATATACTTCTTCCCCTGCATCTTCAAAGTCTCCATCATTATTAAAATCGACCCAAACAACTAACCCTGATGATTGATAACTTACAGTCTTATAATCAACTTCAACAGTATAACTTTCACCTAAAAGCAAGTCGGTTTCAGGTACCGTATAGTACTCATATACAGACGCTGAATTATCTGAGCTATTGTCTATATTTTCAATTAACACATTAGATATGTAGTATTGATTATTATTACCTACAGTATTAGGGGAACAATATATAGGTGGCCCAGGATCAACATAAACATCAGTAATATTAATATCATAATCTTCAAATTCTCCATTCTGATATTCATTATTACAAGAAAGTCCCTGCTGATTACCATGCCTTAAACTTATTCGCATACGCTTAACACCAAGAGACACTGTAGAAGGTACTTCTAATAGAAAAGCATGATTACCCGAACTACCTGTAGGAACATTTGTTGCGGAATAAACAACCTCACCATTATCATCAAAATCGCCATCATTATTAAAATCAATCCAAACAGTTAAGTGTGTGGCATTATAACTATCTGTAGAAAAATCAACAGACATAGGATATTCATACCCTAACGTTAAAGAAGTCGTTTGATTAGTATAATACTCATAATCGGCCGCAGTGCTATTTGAAGCATTATCTATATCACCCAATAACACATTAGATATGTAATAATTATTATTGTCTCCAAAATTAATTGGCGTACAATAAGTATTAGCTGCAACCTCGTTATTTACATAACCTGTAAATCCCCAAGTATCATCTTGATTTGCAGCACCATCAGGATTTAACACTGCCACACCTGAAGTAACACCTCCAGAATCCGCAACAGTGGTATAGTCGTCAGAATAAAACTCATTTTTAACAATGGTTGTTTGAGAAAAACCTTGAATGGATAAAAACATTAAAACAAGGCACAGAAAAGTAGTTTGAAAATTAGGGGAATTTTTCATAGCTATTAATTATTTGGGGGCTACACAAGGTGTAGTAATTCTTATTATTTTGTCACGATTATTAGTCGTGATTTTTAAATTTAAATGACATTTTTAAGCGTCTTTTAAAAAAGGGTTTGCAAAGATACGACGTATCTTTAATATAATTAGCCTATTTTTTTATAATTTTTCAAGCTAATCAACTGATTTTAGATGCTATACAGCGATTTGTCGGTTTTTTTCACACTTTATAGAGTGAGCGTTGAAATTACATCCGTAGAAAAGCGCTAAAAACGATAAATTAAGAAAATAAGTAAACAATTAAACATGAGAGCCCATGAACTCCACTACGTGAAATGAAAAGTTAAACAATAAAATCGACTAAATCTTCAATTTTAGAAATCAGATTAATTTTTATTGCGGTATTTTTTAGTGCAATTTTATTGTATTTAGAAACGAAAATAGTTGAAAACCCTAATTTTTCTGCTTCTAAGATTCGCTGTTCCACACGTTGCACAGGACGTATTTCGCCAGACAACCCTACTTCGGCAGCAAAACAATAATCTTTAGGAAGTGGCTCATCCTCATTTGAAGACAAAATAGCAGCAACAACAGCTAAATCTATTGCGGGGTCGTCAACAGTAATTCCTCCTGTAATATTTAGGAAAACATCTTTAGCCCCTAATCGAAATCCTGCACGCTTTTCCAATACAGCCAAAAGCATATTTAAACGCTTAGCATTAAAACCCGTAGCACTACGCTGTGGCGTTCCGTATACAGCTGTACTCACCAATGCCTGAACCTCAATCATAAGCGGACGCATCCCTTCCAGAGTTGCCGAAATAGCATTCCCTGAGAGCTCTTCGTCTTTTTTAGTAATTAGAATTTCTGACGGGTTTGAAACCTCACGAAGTCCAGAGCCTTGCATTTCATAAATACCTAATTCATTAGTAGAACCAAAGCGGTTTTTATTAGCTCGCAAAATGCGAAACACATGATTTCTATCACCTTCAAACTGCAACACCGTATCTACCATATGTTCTAAAATTTTTGGCCCTGCAATATTACCATCTTTGGTAATATGTCCAATTAATAAAACTGGGGTTGCTGTTTCTTTGGCAAACTTAATTAGCTCCGTTGTACATTCTTTAATTTGAGAAATACTGCCAGAAGACGACTCGATATAATCGCTATGAAGAGTTTGAATAGAATCGACAATCACAAAATCGGGTTGCAATGCCTCTATTTGTTTAAAAATATTTTGTGTTTTTGTTTCTGTTAAAATATAGCAGTTATTGCTATTGGGGTTGATACGCTCAGCACGCATTTTAATTTGCTTCTGACTCTCTTCCCCAGATACATACAGCGTTTTGTAGGCTAATTTTAGAGCTATCTGAAGTAACAAGGTGCTTTTTCCTATTCCAGGCTCCCCTCCTAAAAGTGTTAATGAACCTGGTACAATACCACCACCAAGAACACGATTGAACTCCGCATCATCGGTTTGCATACGCGCCTCCTGAGAAGCATCAATCTCATTAATTAATAACGGCTTCGAAGCTCGTTTGTTTGCGGATGCTGATGGTGTTTTCCAATCACTCTTTTCCGGCTTCTGAATAAGTTCCTCTGCTATAGTATTCCATTCCTTACATGCTGTACACTGCCCTTGCCACTTACTATATTGTGATCCACAATTCTGACAGAAAAAAGTTGTTTTTACTTTAGCCATCCTTTAAATAAAGCTTTAATATAATACGTTAATTAATATCCGAAATCGGCTTTTATAGCATCGGCACGACGCAACATTTCGTCTTTTGTTAGCCCACCTATCTCCTGCAATACATAAGCTGTCTGGTATGCCTTCATGGCTTTTTTCTGCTCACCAGTTTCTTCATAAAAACGCGCAATGTAATAGTTTCCTAGCAATGTATCGGGATATTCTTTACGAGCAACTTTTCCTAAATCTTCAAAATACTCATATTTCTCTGTTTTATTGATAGCTGCTTCAATAGCATTAAAATCATTAATTAGAATGGGTTTATCTATATCAAACAGCGTTTTAATAGTTTCGTATTTTTCAGTTAAATATGTTACTGGCGAACCTTCTAATTTTAAAATTGTATTAAGATACTCCGTTTTACTGATAGGCTGAAAAACGAAAAAGATATCCTCCAAAGCATTGGGTATAGCATGAGCGGGAAGTGCGTAATGAGACGCATGGTCAAACGTATCAAACTTAAAAAGCAAATTATCATTCTTAACGCCAGCAATACCTGTACCTAATGACTCCGTACCTGCTTTTAATTTGGCAATATCATTTTCTGAAGTAGCTAAATAGTAAAATGTTTTTGTTTCAATTTTAGGCAGTTTTTCTGTTAAATACCCTTGCATATCTACTGCCAAATCTGGACTTACCACAATATAAGCCTGAAACAATGGTTGTGATTTTAAGAGGAAATAATTTATAAAATTTGCCGTCCGATCATGACCAATAATACCTCTAAAATGAACGGTACGATAAGTATCATCTATATAATTAAGTAGTTCTACGCCTAAAAATTCATAAAACGCCGCACCTGTTTCTATTGGTAATGAGTTCTGCTCCGAATACATGACATCAGCCGATCGTGTACCAGCCTGATTAACACCTACAACTATACTTTCTGGCATATCTTCCCAGTAGGAATAGTAATCAACATTTCCTGCTACAGCTTCAAATAAATAATCGCCATCTAAAACAACTATTACTGGATAATGCTTATCGGGATTTGCATCATAACCTCGAGGTAATTGAATTTTAATTTCACGTGTTTCACCTAACTTTACCGATTCTAAAGGGTGGTAAATAACTTGAGATTGTAAAAGCGAAACGCAAAAAAACAGAATAAATAGGACAGCTAGTTTTTTCATTTTGATAGGATAGATTATTTAGGGCAAGTTATTAAAAATATGCCTAAACTATTTCATCAATTACGAATAAAATACAAGCTAACAGTTACAAAACTACATTAAGAAACTTGACGCTTCCTATTATAAATGGGCAGATAAACTAGAGATAAACCACCTAATAGAATGATAAGTAAGGTTTGCGATGACCAGATAATCCAACCAAAAGCAATACTTGGCGTCTCGGGAATAGCAAAAATTGAAAAGGCAGCAAAAATAGCTACAGGATAAGACCCTATTCCACCATTAGTAGCCGCAATACTAAAGGTTGCCGAAATAAACCCAATTAAAACAGCTCCTAAAGGAATCCCATGTAGGGCATCAACCGAATAGGTTGTAGTATAAAACATTAGAACATACATAACCCAAATAAAAAGTGTGTGCCCTAAAAAGGCCCATTTTTTTTTCATTTTAAAAACACTCAACGCACCTTCTAGCAAGCCTTTAACAAAGGTTTTAATTTTTAAACCTAAACCACGAGTGCTTTTTTGGATGTAATAAAATGCAATACCTCCTATAAGAACAGCTATAAGCATATAAATTATGAGGTTTACAGGATTAAAACGCTCCATAAAAAAATTGTAAATAAAATCGAATTGTAAAACTAAGGTTATTGCGATTATTATGGCTAGCATAATTAAATCGGCAAAACGTTCAGCTACAATAGAACCAAATCCCTTTTCGAACGGGACGCCTTCATACGTAGTCAATATGGACGCTCGAGCAACTTCTCCTGCACGTGGAATAGTATAATTTATAAGATAGGCCGAAAATACAGCCATGAAACTATTTGGTAATTTTACAGTATACCCCATAGGTTCCAACTGAAACAACCAACGGTAAGATCTAGACAAATGACTTAAAAAGCCAAAGAGCAACCCTAAACCGATATAGAAATAATTAGCATTTTTAAAATAATCCCACAATACAGTTAATGGAACTTTAGACAAGGAATACCCTATTAAAAAAACTCCCAATAGAATTGGGAGTATAATTTTAAGATATTTTACTAATGTTTGCTTCACTATTTAGTTTAGCAGGTTATTTTCTTCATTTGGAAATACTAAAGCAGGCTTAAACACTTTAGCTTCTTCAAGATCCATAAACGCATAGGTTATTAGGATTAAAATATCACCTGGCGAAACTTTTCTAGCAGCAGCACCATTTAGTGTAATTTCGCCACTGTTTCGTGGACCAGGAATACAATAGGTTTCTAAGCGCTCACCATTATTATTATTTACAATTTGAACTTTTTCACCTTGAATAATATTGGCAGCTTCCATTAAATCTTCATCAATAGTAATACTACCAATATAATGAAGTTTTGCACCGGTACATTTTACGCGGTGAATTTTAGATTTTACGACTTGAATTTGCATGTGACAAAGGTAATTAATTTAATGCGATATTATCAATAAGTCTAATATCGTCAGCATAGACCGCTATAAACGCTCTGTATGTTTGGTTTTCAGATTTTTCAACAATAGGCTTCAAAGTCTGTTCATCGGCTATTATAAAGTACTCTAACTCTAATAATGGCTGGTTTTCAAAGGCTTTTTCAACCCACTCTATAACTTCTTCCGCACGTTTTGTGCCAAACTGTTTTTTGGCAGTTTTTAATGTTTCAAAAATAAATGGTGCCACTGCTTTATAGTCTGGCTTTAAACGCTCGTTTCTAGAACTTAATGCCAAACCGGTAGACTCTCGGTAAATAGGACAACCATGAATTTCTACTGCAAGGCCTTGCTTTTCAACTAGCTTTTTAATGATAGCCAATTGCTGAAAGTCTTTTTGTCCGAAATAAGCATGATTGGGTTGCACTATTTCAAATAAGCGTTTCACAATTGTGCCAACACCGTCAAAATGTCCTTCCCTAAAACGACCTTCCATTTCAAATTCTAAACCATCAAAACTAAAATGTTCAGATTTCGTTTCTGCTCCATAAACATCAGTTACTTCCGGCGCATAAACCACAATGTTTTTAGAAACTGTAGCTAAAAGCTCGGTATCACGCTCTAAGGTTCGGGGATAATTTTTTAAATCGGCTTGATTGTCAAACTGTGTCGGATTTACAAAAATACTAACAACTACCCAGTCGTTATTTGTAAGAGCTTCAGACACAAGAGAAAGGTGTCCTTGGTGTAAAGCGCCCATTGTTGGCACAAAACCAATGGTCATCTCATCCGTTTTTAGAGCTTTCAAGTAGTCTTGAATTTGCTCTTTTTTTGTAAATATGGTCACTTAATATAAATTTAACGCGTGCAAACTTAATATTTTACGGGCAATCTGCATAAATTTTTGTAATTTTGCGTGTTTTTTATTTTGAATCTTCAAAAGCCATTTAATATTATGAAAGATAAGAGGATATTATATGTATCATCTGAAGTTGTACCGTATTTACCAGAAACAGAAATTTCGTCCATGTCATTTGAAACACCAAGAATGGTGAATCAATTAGGCGGACAAATTCGGATTTTCATGCCACGATATGGTAATATTAATGAACGTAGACATCAATTACACGAAGTTATTAGGCTCTCTGGGATTAATTTAGTTATTAATGATTTAGATATGCCTTTAATTATCAAGGTAGCGTCTATTCCTAAAGAGCGAATACAAGTTTATTTTATAGATAACGACGAATACTTTAAACGTAAAGCCACACTTACAGACGAGGACGGAAAATTATTCCCTGACAATGATGAGCGTGCTATATTTTTTGCCAAAGGTGTGATTGAAACCGTTAAGAAATTAAATTGGTCGCCAGATATTATTCATGTACATGGATGGTTGGCATCACTTCTACCATTATACCTAAAAGAATACTATAAAGATGAGCCTTTATTTAACGAGAGTAAAATAGTTACTTCTGTTTATAGTAAAAGTTTTGACGGCACGTTAAACAAAGACATGTTTAATAAAATTAAATTCGATAACATTAACGAAGACGCCATTAAAACACTGGAAGACCCAACTTATGACAATGTTATGAAAGTTGCTATAGATCATTCCGATGCTTTAATTATTGGTTCTGAAGACCTTCCTGAAGATTTAACAAAACATTTAAAAGATTCTAAAAAACCTGTTTTAGATTACAAGCCCAAAGATGAGTTTGGTGAAGCCTATGCGGAATTTTACAATACCCAGGTATTAAGCTAAACACTTTGTGCTAAATATTTACTATGAAAAAAACAATGAAGTTCTATAAATCCATTGCTGTGTTAGGCTGCTTATTGCTTACAGCTGTAGCTTGTGAGAAAGATTTCTCTACAATTGAAAGTGATATAGAAGGTATTAAAGATTTTACTACAAATGGCAGATTAATTTCTGCTACCATGTACGACCAAAAATTAGAACCCGTACAAACAAATAGTTTAAGTTCTAATTTATTAGGAGTGTATACAGACAATGTTTACGGTAAGACAACTGCTAGTATTGTATCGCAAGTAGTTCCTACTTCGTTCGACTTTAGCTTTGGAGAAGACCCACAAGTGGAATCTGTTAAATTAATTGTACCTTTCTTTTCAACTGTTGATGATACAGATGATGACGGCAACAGTGTTTACTCGTTAGATTCGATATATGGCGCCAATCAGTCCATCAAACTATCTATCTACGAAAATACCTATTTTTTACGTGATTATGATCCTAGTACAGATCAAGTAGAACCTCAAAAGTTCTATTCAAATGCCAATGAAACTATTAATTTCAACAATTATACAGGTAAAGTATTTTACACGAATGATACTTACCTACCTGATAGCACACCTATAATTGAATATGAAATTGATGAAGAAACAGGTGAAGATGATTTAGATCAAGAAATTAGTAGAAGTGCTCCAGGGTTAGAAGCAGATTTAGATAACTCAGATAATTTCTGGGACAATTTATTCTTTTTCAATACAGAAGACCCTGAGTCGCATACAGAATTAAGTAATGCTAATAACTTTAAAAATTACTTTAGAGGCTTATATTTTAAAGCAGAAGAATTGGGAACAGCAGGCCATATGGCCTTAATGGATTTTGCAAACGCGAGTATTGTTATTACTTTCAGCACCGATATTTCGGACGAAGATGATGACACAACTGAAGAACGCGATGAACGCACCATTACAATGACATTTACAGGAAATACCTTAAACACCATTGAAAATTCAGCTGCTGTTGAAAACATCATAGATAACGCAACTGCTACAACCGATATGGTAAATGGCGATGAATCTGTTTATATCAAAGGTGGTGAAGGTAGCTTTGGTGTTATCGATTTATTTACTGGCGACATGCTAGATGATGACGGTAATACTGTTTCAACCTTAGAATACTTTAAAAGTAAAAAGGATAAATGGCTTATTAATGAAGCTAATTTAACCCTATATGTTAATCAAAATGTTGTAAATAATTCTGGACAAGAACCAGAACGAATTATCCTGTACGATCTAAACAACAACACCCCTATTGTTGATTATTACTTAGACCCTACAGTAACAACAACCGATCCTTTAAATTCACGAACGTACCATTCTAGTAGAGTAAAACGTGGCGACAGTGATGAAGGTTTACGTTATAAAATTCGATTAACAGAACATGTAAACAATGTATTATTACGTGACTCTACAAACCTTAAACTAGGTGTTTACGTAACATCAAACATTAATTTACAAACCAATGCAGGTTTATTAAACGTTTTAGATAGAAAAGCGCCAAATGGCTCGGTTTTATCACCAAGAGGAACTGTACTTTATGGAAGTAATCCTAATGTACCGGAAGACTCAAAACTTGAATTTAAAATATTTTACACCGAACCAAATAACTAAATACATATGTGTGGTATAGTAGGCTACATAGGTCATAGAGAGGCTTATCCAATAGTAATCCAAGGATTAAAACGATTAGAATACAGAGGCTATGATAGTGCAGGGGTTGCACTTTTTGATGGCAGCAATTTAAAAGTATGCAAAACAAAAGGTAAGGTAGCCGATCTAGAAGAGCTAGCTGCTAAAGAAATAACTACAGAAGGACATATTGCCATTGGTCATACCCGTTGGGCAACACATGGTGTACCTAACGATGTTAATGCACACCCACATTATTCCAACTCTGGAGATCTTGTTATTATACATAACGGTATTATAGAGAATTACGATTCCCTACGCCAAGAGTTAATATCAAGAGGTTATACTTTTAAATCAGATACCGATACAGAAGTTTTAATAAACTTAATTGAAGACGTAAAAAACAAAGAAAACGTAAAACTTGGTAAAGCCGTACAGATTGCTTTAAATCAAGTTATTGGTGCTTACGCCATAGCCGTTTTTGATAAAAATAAACCCGACGAAATTGTTATTGCACGTTTAGGCAGCCCTTTAGCTGTAGGTATTGGTGACAACGACTTTTTTATTGCCAGTGATGCATCTCCATTTATCGAGTACACAAAAAATGCCGTGTATTTAGAAGATGAGGAAATGGCTATCATTAGACTTGGTAAAAAGATTAAAATCAGAAAAATCAAAGATGATTCGTTAGTAGTTCCTTATGTACAAGAATTACAAATGAACTTAGAGCAAATAGAAAAAGGAGGATATCCACATTTCATGCTTAAAGAAATTTTTGAACAACCTAATGCCATAAAAGACACCTACAGAGGGCGTTTATTAGCAAAAGAAGGCATTATTAGGATGGCAGGAATTGACGATAATATAGAGCGTTTCCTAAATGCCAATCGTATTATTATTGTTGCCTGTGGAACATCATGGCATGCTGGATTAGTTGCCGAGTATATTTTTGAAAACTTAGCACGTATCCCTGTAGAAGTAGAATACGCTTCTGAGTTTAGATACAGAAACCCAGTTATAACCGATAAAGATGTCGTAATTGCTATATCTCAATCAGGTGAAACAGCCGATACATTAGCAGCTATTAAATTAGCAAAATCTAATGGGGCGTTTGTTTTTGGTGTTTGTAACGTAGTAGGATCATCTATTGCAAGGGAAACACATGCAGGAGCTTACACGCATGCTGGTCCTGAAATTGGGGTCGCATCAACAAAAGCTTTTACAACACAAATTACAGTCCTAACATTGATAGCTTTAAAATTAGCTAAGAATAAAGGTAGCATGTCTAAGTCAGATTTCCACTACCACTTACAAGAGTTAGAACTTATTCCAGAAAAAGTAGCTAAAGCATTACAATCTGATAGTCATATTGAAGCTGTTGCTGATATCTATAAAAATGCTAAAAACTGCCTATATCTAGGTCGTGGATATAATTTCCCTGTTGCATTGGAAGGCGCGTTAAAACTTAAAGAAATTTCCTATATCCATGCAGAAGGTTATCCTGCTGCCGAAATGAAACATGGACCAATAGCCCTAATTGACGAACAAATGCCTATAGTTGTTATTGCAACTAAAAAAGGCCATTATGAAAAAGTAGTTAGTAATATTGAAGAAATAAGAGCTAGAAAAGGAAAAATTATAGGTATTGTAACGGAAGGCGATTCTAGTGTGAAGCAATTAGCAGATCACGTTATTGAAGTTCCAGAAACTTTAGAGTCTCTGTCTCCTTTATTAACAACTATTCCTTTACAATTACTCTCTTACCATATTGCAGTTATGCTAGGTAAAAATGTTGATCAACCTCGAAATTTAGCAAAATCGGTAACGGTCGAGTAATTCATAATTTAGCCTCTGTATTTTAAGAAATACTCAAAACAAGCCCCCTTGTTTTGAGTATTTCTTATTATGCACGCATAATTTTCCGAATTTTTTTATTAAGTTTTATTATAATTATCTATATTGCTATTATAATAACTAACTTAAACGAAAAAATGAGATCAATTCTTTCAATTTTATTGTTGTTTTCTTGCGTGCTAACGTTCGGACAAACAACAATTTCAGGAACAGTTGTGGACGGCAACGAACAACCAATTCCTGGAGCAAATGTCATTGTTGTAGGCACAGCAACCGGTACGATAACCGATTTTGATGGCGCCTTTACCTTAACAGTTTCCCAAAACCCACCTTTTACTATTCAAGGAAGTAGTATTGGTTTCGAATCGGCAACTACTGAAGTTACTTCAAGCAGCGATTCAGTAAAACTTGTCCTTACAGAAGGGACCTCTTTAGATGAAGTTGTTATTTCAGCTTCTAGAACACCCGAACGTATTTTTGAGTCACCCGTAACCGTTGAACGTTTTGGTTTAAAAGAAATTAAAAATACAGCTTCTGCTGATTTTTATGATGGATTAGAAAATCTTAAAGGTGTTGATGTTAATACAAATAGTTTAACATTCAAATCTATAAATACTAGAGGTTTCGCTTCATTTTCTAATACGCGTTTTATGCAGTTAGTTGATGGAATGGACAACTCTACACCCGCATTAAACTTCCCTATTGGTAACCTAGTAGGTATGACTGAAACAGATGTGTTAAGTGTGGAATTATTACCAGGTGCAGCTTCTGCCCTATATGGTGCAAATGCCTTTAATGGGATTCTTTTTATGCGTAGTAAAAACCCATTTGATCACACTGGTATTAGTGGCCACGTAAAACAAGGTATCACTTCACAAGATGCAGGTGGAGACAACAGTTATACAGATGTAGGTATCCGTATGGCTCATAAATTCTCTGACAA
This sequence comes from Algorimicrobium bowmanii, assembly GCF_054031195.1. The sequence continues at coordinate 564,989 of NZ_CM132929.1, read as the reverse complement.
ATTTGCCGCTAAAGTTAACTTTGGTTGGTTAAGTGGTACGGATTGGGTTGCTAGCAACTACGAAGGAAAGCCAGGAACAGGTGCAACACGTGCAGATGTTGGCTATGATGGTTATAACATTTATGGTGATGAAGTTTCTACAAATATTAGAGCTGCATCAGGAGGTTTAGGAATTATTCCTAATGTTGAAGTAAGTAGAACAGGTTATGAAGAACGCGACCTTACTGAATATAATGCCGAAAGCGTAAAAGCTGACTGGGGATTATACTACAGACCATGGGGAGACGATTTCGAAATTGCTTATGTTGGTAAGGTAGGTACTGGTACAACTATATACCAAGGAACAAACCGTTACAACATTGATAACTTCACACAACAACAACATAAATTAGAATTAAGAAATGATAATTTCTTTTTAAGAGGTTATGTAGTTGCTGATAAAGCAGGTGATTCTTATGATATGGTTTTTACCGGTATTAATATTAACCGTGCTTGGAAAAGTGATGAAGATTGGTTTGGCGATTATATAAACACATTCGCTGGCGCAACACTAGGTGGTGCAACAGAAGACCAAGCTCATGAAGCCGCTAGATCAGCAGCTGACCAAGGTCGATTACAGCCAGGTACACCTGAATTTCAAGACGCTTTTAATAAAGTAATTGCAAATCCTGATTTAACACAAGGATCACAATTCAAAGATGCATCTAAATACTACCACTCAGACGCTAATTACAACTTTAGTCACTTAATTGATTTTGCTGAAATACAAGTAGGTGGATCATTCAGACAGTACGACTTAAACTCTTTCGGAACTATTTATACCGATTTTGATGGTCCTATCCGTTATTCAGAATTTGGTATTTACACGCAGGTTCAAAAAGAATTAGACTTAAACGAAACTGTAAAACTTAAATTGACTGGATCTTTACGTTATGACAAGTCTGAATTATTTGAAGGGTTTTTATCTCCAAGGATTTCTGCAGGATTTACTGTAAATGAAAATCATAATATTAGAGGATCTTTCCAAACTGGATTTAGAAATCCAACAACACAAGATTTATATATAGGTTTAGATGCCGGTCGTGCTATATTAGTTGGTTCGGCAGAATCTAATTTAGATCGTGATGTTAGAACTTACTCTGTAAGTGCAAGTGGTCAGTTATTAGGACAAGGGTCAACTTCTGTAATTGCAGGTCGTGCCGCTTACGAAAACTCTTTTACTTTAAACTCTGTTGAAAACGGAGCACCAGTTGCTTCTGATATCGACATTGTTAAGCCTGAACAAGTAACATCCATTGAAATTGGTTATCGTGGTAAAATAGAACGTTTAATTATTGATGCTAGTGTATACTTCAACTCTTATTCAGATTTTATCTCGAATGAAACAGTAGTAGTTCCTTTATACGGTCAGGTTGGAGACAACTCGTTATCATTATTAGCATTACAAAATGGCGATTTCAAAGCGTATCAAACATATACAAATTCGGATGCTAATATTGAATCCTATGGTGCTGCTATTGGTTTATCTACTAAGGTATTTGGAAACTATGATTTATCAGCTAATTATACCTATACTAAACAAGAATTTGATCAAGAGAAGTATCCTGATTTCAGAACAAGCTTTAACACACCAGAGCATAAAGTAAAAATGGCTTTTGGTAATACCAATGTTGTTAAAAACTTAGGTTTTAACGTAGCATGGAGATGGACAGATTCTTACTTCTGGCAAGCTACTTTTGGTGATGGTGATATTCCTTCTTACCATACTGTAGATGCACAATTAAGCTACACGGTTCCAAAAATCAAATCCGTATTTAAAATCGGTGCTACAAACGTATTAGGTGATGAATATTTCACAGCAATCGGTACAGGTTACATAGGTTCTATGTATTATGCATCAATAGTAATTAACAACTTATAAGAAGATGAAAAAGATAACACGAAATATAAAATATATTTGTTTACTTACTGCAAGTATAACCCTATCGGCTTGTAGTAGTGATGATGATGGTTCTACAACCGATGAAGCTCCAAAACCAGCTTTAGTAAAAGGTGAAGCGGATTTTACTAAATATGTGGCAGTAGGTGCTTCGTTCTCTGCAGGATTTACAGATAATGCCCTATTTATAGCTGCACAACAAAACTCCTTTCCTAACATGCTATCGCAAAAATTTGCTTTAGCAGAGGGCGGAACATTCACACAACCATTAATGGCCGATAATATTGGTGGGTTTGTTTTAGGATCAACAGTTGTATCAGCTCCAAGGCTTTATTTTGATGGTAGTGGCCCAACCGTATTAGACGCAACACCAACTACACAAATAACTGATGTTTTATCAGGACCGTTTAATAACTACGGTATTCCCGGTTTAAAAAGTTTCCATTTAGGTGTTGCTGGTTACGGTAACTTAAACCCATATTTTGGTCGTATGGCTTCTAGCCCAACTGCTACAGTATTAGGTGATGCTGCTGGTGCAGCCCCAACATTTTTCACACTATCTGAAATAGGTGGTAATGATGTACTTGGTTTTGCTACCTCTGGTGGAACTGGTGTAAACCAAACAGGAAATTTTGATCCTACAACATATGGAACAAATGATATAACAGATCCAAATGTATTTGCCGCATCGTTTAATGCTGCCGTAGATGCATTAACCATAAATGGCGCTAAGGGTGTTGTTACTAACGTACCTTATATTGCTACATTAGCACACTTCACTACGGTACCTTATAATCCATTAGATCCTACAAATCCGGATTTCGGAAATCAAATACCAACGTTAAATTCAATTTTTGGCGCTATAAACCAAATTTATGTTGCCTTAGGAGAATCGGAACGTAGTGTGGTATTTTCAGAAACAGAAGCTAGTGCCGTTGTAATTAAAGATGAAACTTTAACAGATATTTCAGCACAAATTACAGCTGCTTTAAATGCAAGTCCTACATTTCCAGCCTTTATTGCTCAGTTTGGTATTCCTGCCGCAGCTGCTCCAATAGTAGCACAATTATTAGGAACTACTTATGGTCAAACAAGACAAGCTACAGCTTCCGATTTATTTGTATTACCTAGTAGTTCAATAATTGGTGAAGTAAACGAGGATTATGCAGCAGCCCTTCAAGCACAAGGCTTATCGGCAGCCGTTGCACAACAGTTTTCAGTAGAAGGTATTACTTTGCCTCTAGAAGATAAGTGGACTTTAATACCAAGTGAACAAGCAGTTATCACTGCAGCAACGGATGCTTATAATAGTACTATAGAATCTGTTGCAGCTACAAAAGGTTTAGCAGTGGTAGATTTCAAAGGTATTTTAGAACAAGCAGCAACTACAGGTTACCCATCAGGAAACTATGTTTATAACACAGCATTAGTAAGAGGTGGCTTAATAAGTTTAGATGGTGTACACTTAACAGCTCGTGGTTATGCAATAGTAGCTAATGAGATGATGAAAGCTATTGATGCGACTTATGGTAGTAACTTTGAGGCTTCAGGTAATCTTTTAGATGCTGGAGAATACCCAACAAATTACCCACCACAGTTACAATAAAACTTGGTTTAAATAACAATAAAAAAATGCTCTCAAATCGGGAGCATTTTTTATGTCAAAAAAAGCCCCGATTTTTAATATGGTTTTTAAATTAAAACTCATATCTTTGCAGCGCGAAAACAGTAGGTGTTTTCATTGAATTAAATTGCATAATATTAAACACATAAGTAATGTCAAAAGTTACAGGTAAAGTTGCACAAATTGTAGGTCCAGTTATCGATGTCGAATTCGGAGCAGGTTCTGAACTTCCAAAAATTTACGATTCTTTAGAAATCAAGAAAGCTGATGGATCTATATTAGTATTAGAAGTACAATCTCACATTGGTGAAGATACGGTTCGTACTATTGCGATGGACTCATCGGATGGTTTAAGTAGAGGAACCGAAGTGGTTGCAACTGGTGCACCAATTCAAATGCCTATTGGTGAAGATGTTTACGGACGTCTTTTTAACGTAATTGGTGATGCTATTGATGGTATTGGTAATTTACCAAAATCAGGAGATGCTGGTTTGCCAATCCACAGACAAGCACCAAAATTTGAAGATTTATCAACTTCTACAGAAGTTTTATTTACAGGTATTAAAGTAATTGATTTAATTGAGCCTTATGCTAAAGGTGGTAAAATTGGTTTATTTGGTGGTGCCGGTGTAGGTAAAACGGTATTAATCCAGGAGTTAATTAATAATATTGCTAAAGGTCACGGTGGTCTTTCTGTATTCGCAGGTGTTGGTGAAAGAACACGTGAAGGAAACGATTTACTACGCGAAATGTTAGAATCAGGAATTATCCGTTATGGTGATGATTTCATGCACTCTATGGAAGATGGCGGATGGGATTTAGCGAAAGTTGATAAAACAGCCATGAAAGAATCTAAAGCAACTTTCGTATTTGGACAAATGAATGAACCACCTGGAGCACGTGCACGTGTAGCCTTATCTGGTTTAACAATTGCTGAATATTTCCGTGATGGTGCTGGTGATGGTCAAGGAAAAGATGTACTGTTCTTCGTAGATAACATTTTCCGTTTTACACAAGCAGGTTCTGAGGTATCGGCATTATTAGGTCGTATGCCATCTGCCGTAGGTTACCAACCAACCTTAGCAACAGAAATGGGTGCTATGCAAGAGCGTATTACTTCAACTAAAAAAGGTTCTATTACATCGGTACAAGCGGTATACGTACCAGCGGATGATTTAACGGATCCAGCTCCAGCAACTACCTTTGCTCACTTAGATGCAACAACAGTATTATCACGTAAAATTGCTGAGTTAGGTATTTATCCTGCTGTAGATCCATTAGATTCTACATCACGTATCTTAGCTCCAGACATTTTAGGAAATGAGCACTATAACTGTGCAACACGTGTACAAGAGTTATTACAACGTTATAAAGAATTACAAGATATTATTGCCATCTTAGGTATGGAAGAATTATCTGAAGAAGATAAATTAGCTGTAAACAGAGCAAGACGTGTACAACGTTTCTTATCACAGCCTTTCCACGTAGCTGAGCAATTTACAGGTATTCCTGGCGTGTTAGTTGATATAAAAGAAACTATCAAAGGATTTAATATGATTATGGATGGTGAATTAGATCACTTACCTGAAGCAGCATTTAACCTTAAAGGAACCATTGAAGAAGCTATTGAAGCTGGTGAGAAAATGTTAGCTGAAGCCTAATTGGCGACTAGTTTTTAGTTGAGAGATGTTCTTATTATCTCAAAACCATTAACTAATAACAAATAACTATAAACAATATGTATTTAGAAATTTTATCGCCAGAAGCTACCTTATTTAATTCAGAAGTAGACTCGGTAATTGTACCTGGTGTTAATGGTGAATTCGAAATCTTACAAAATCACGCACCTATCGTGTCGGTTTTAAAAGAAGGTGTTGTAAAAATCAATACACACACACAAAGTCATCTTGTTTTTGATGAGTTACATGCATCTGTTATTCCACATAACGATGATAAGAAAATATTAACTCTTAAAATCAAATCTGGAACATTAGAAATGAAAGATAATAAAGTAATCATTTTAGCTGATTAAAGCCTAACGGATTACTATCATATAAAAAAGACCTTACTTAATTGTAAGGTCTTTTTTTATTTAGATTAAAGAAGTAGAGAATAATCGGTGGTCAGTGAATTAAAAAAACTAAAGAATATTCACCTTAATTTTTTTCCAAAGCTTAATAAGAATAAACCCGAAAATCAATACTGCTACACTCAACATAATAGCTTTTAAATAATAACCATATATAAAATACCCTGTAGCAAACATAACACTATAAATTAGTGCACAACCCACAAGCATGGCCAATATACCAGATGGTACAGACCAACCTGCTTTAGCATCTACAAGTTCTACATGATCTTCACGCGCCTCGTTTACCACTTTATTCCAACCAGGACCACCCGGTTGAATTTTACTATAAAATGCACGTAAAACATCGGCGTTTTCAGGCTGAGTTAAGAACGTAACAATTAACCAAACACTAGTCGTTACCAAAACAATCATCGGGAATTTTGCCCATCCTGGCATAAGTCCATCTGCACCAAAACAATAAATTCCAAAATCCGTAAAGTTCAAAATAATAGAAACCACACCCGAAACTAACATAGCCGAAATTTCACTCCAAGCATTAATACGCCACCAGAACCAACGTAAAATAAAGATTAGTCCGGTACCCGCACCAAACATAAGTATAATATCAAACAGTTGTAAAGCATTGGTTAATACAAGTGCTAACAATGCACTACAAACCATTAATACAACAGTTGCAATACGCCCAACAGCTACCAATTGTTTTTCGGAAGCACCTGGATCAACTTGCTGTTTATAATAATCGTTTACAATATATGAGGCACCCCAATTTAAATGCGTTGAAATAGTACTCATATAAGCCGCTACAAGCGATGCTAATACCAAACCTAACAAACCACTTGGTAATTTGGTTAACATGGCAGAATAAGCCAAATCTTGCCCTAATTTATCTTCCGCTACTAACGGAAAGGCTTCGTGTATACTGGCAATATCTGGAAACACCACTAACGATGTTAAGGCTACAATTATCCACGGCCAAGGACGTAACGCATAATGCATAATATTAAAAAAGAAGGTCGCACCAATAGCATGGTTTTCATTTTTGGCTGCTAACATACGCTGCGCAATATAACCACCACCACCAGGTTCAGCTCCCGGATACCAAGAGCTCCACCATTGTACTGCCAAGGGAATAATCAATAAGGTAATCAGTGCTTCGGTATTTGTGAAATCTGGTAAGATATTAAGTTTATCTACTACGTTTTCATGTTGTAACATCGCTTCTAGTCCGCCCACTTCCGGTAAACCTACCAAATAATAAGCCGCACCTAAAGCACCAGCCATAGCAGTAAAAAACAAAATAAAATCGGTATAAACCACCCCTTTAAAACCTCCTAAAGCACTAAATAAAACGGTTATCGTTCCGGCGTAAATAACCGTTTCCCATGGCTCCAACCCAAGCATAATAGCACCAATTTTAATGGCCGCTAATGTTACAGCCGACATGGCCAAAATATTAAATATAATACCGAGGTAAATAGCTCGAAATCCTCTTAAAAACTTGGCAGCCTTACCGCCATAGCGTAATTCGTAGAACTCGATATCAGTATTAACTTCCGATTTTCGCCACAATTTAGCATATACAAAAACGGTTAATAATCCGGTTAATAGAAAAGCCCACCATACCCAGTTTCCAGATACACCGTTTGTTCTTACAATATCGGTAACCAAATTGGGTGTATCGGTTGAAAAGGTGGTTGCCACCATAGAAACACCTAGTAACCACCAAGGCATATTTCGGCCTGATAAAAAATATTCGGAAGCCGATTTTCCAGATTGTTTAGAAACATAAACACCTATAAAGAGGGTAATGGCAAAAAAGACAAGGATTAAAGTAATATCAAGTACAGATAATTCTATCATGGAGGATTGGTAATTTTTCTTTAGACAAATTGTATCGGTAGGTTATACCTTTTTAATCACATTGGTTACAATACCCCAAATGATAAATTCGTTTTCTTCGGTAACTTTTATGGGGTTATACTTAGCGTTTTCAGGTTGTAACCAAACACCATCTGGTTCTACGCGCAAGCGTTTTACGGTAAATTCACCATCTAAAAAGCAAACTGCAATACGGTTATGAGCAGGTTCTAAACTTCTATCAATAACAAGCAAATCATTATCATCAAGTCCAGCATCAATCATACTTTGCCCTGAAACTCGGGCATAAAATGTAGCCATTTTATTTTTCACCAACATGCTATCTAAAGAAAGGCGTTCTTCTTTAAAATCTTCTGCTGGCGAAGGGAATCCTGCGGAAATTCCGGTGTCTAGAAAAACAGCACCTAAATTTTCCGATAAGTCAGGTGTAAAAAAAGTTAGGTTTGTTGTACGCTTTATTTCCATATCGGTTTTTAGCTACTAATGTAGTGAATTATGCTAAATTCTCGAGATTAACAAACTGAATTAAAAAGACTATTTTTCAATAATTTTCTTAAGGTAAAATTTACCAGAATTGGTTTCAATTCTAAGTAAATAACAACCGATAATCAGAATCTGTTTTAACACAATCTCACGTGTTCCATAAAAAAGCAACCATGTACTACGTTTAACAACTAGTAATTGCTACTATTTTACCTTTATAATATCTGCTATATGCGTTGTATATCTAGGCGATAAGCGCTCTTGACGCATTTTCCACGTGCGGTTTAGGTCTTGGTTACCTAATTTTATTTTATGACTCTGGTATTTTTTGTTCAACTGATCTATGGTAGTCATCAGCGGTTTATGTTTGGGGTTTTCATGCTCAAACAAATGCAATTGATAATTATTATTAGGCACCAACCCCATAACAATAACACCTGCTCGCTTATATTTTACACCCGTTTTAAAAATTTCTGTCACCGCTTTTACCGCTTCACGACTTATAATTAAGGTAGAATCGGTAGGATACGATAAATTAATTATTTTACTCGCACGATGTTGTGGCGCATCTGTTTTATGCCTATCGCTGCTAATTGTAACAAGAATGACATAACAGTTAGACTCTTGTTTTCGTAGTTTTTCGGCACAACTGGTGGCAAAAGTTGAAATACGCTCTTTTATATTATCAATATCCGAGAATGTATATTCAAAACTTCGCGTGGTGGCTATTGCTTTTTTATTGACCACCTCATCTAAAAGCATACTTTCTACACCTTCTAAATCCTTTTTGAGTTTTAATTCGGTAATCGAAAAATGCTTGCGCACCCACGCATCTGAAAGTTGAGTAAACTGATAAGCTTTATGAATCTGTTTTTCTTTTAGGCGTTTGGATAGCCTACGTCCAATACCCCAAACATCTTCTATATCCAGCCACTTCAGGGCTTTAATGCGTTTTTCTTCCGAATCTATAACATAAACACCTTGTGTTTCCTTAGGGAATTTTCGAGCTATTTTATTGGCCACTTTACTCAATGCTTTGGTTGGAGCCACACCAACGCTTGTTGGAATACCGGTCCATTTTAAAATACGCTTTCGCATTTGAATGCCGTAATCTTTAAAATCGTAATTATCAAAGCCTTTAAATTGTAAAAAAGCTTCATCAATACTATAAACCTCCACATCCGGTGTAAACTGTTGCAGAATTTTCATAACCCGACTACTCATATCGCCATACAAGGCATAATTGGATGAGAATATTTGAATTTGATTTGCTTTGCAAAAAGATTCCCATTTAAAAATAGGCGCACCCATAGGCAGCCCGAGTGCCTTTGCCTCATCACTTCGTGCAATAACACAGCCATCGTTATTACTTAAAATAACTATGGGTTTCCCATTTAAACCGGGGTTAAAAGCGCGTTCGCAAGACGCATAAAAATTGTTACAATCTACCAGTGCATACATGGGTATAAAGGTAGCTGAATTTGTTTTTTGAAGCACATTTGAAATTAAAAGTAATTCACAAAATTAACCCGGAACATATTCTAAAATATCAGCTGGTTGGCAATCTAAAGTTTTACAAATAGCATCCAAAGTAGAAAACCGAATGGCGCGTGCTTTGCCTGTTTTCAAAATAGACAGATTGGCCGCGGTAATACCAATTTGATCTGCTAACTCATTGCTTTTCATATTTCGTTTTTCTAACTGCACATCTAAATTTATAAATATAGCCATAGTTATATGCTTAATTCGCTATCTTGTTTAGCTTCTCTGGCTACCCTAAATAATTCACTTAATACCATAAAAAATAAACCGAGAGCTATCATTACTAAATAAGGACTTACTCCTAAACCTATTACTAGTTTACTACTAGAAATTAAACTCATAGTAAGCATCATTAACATACTACACAAACCAATAACAACTAAAATTTTGCCAATTGTATTGTATGTATTTATAACATAACTATGAAATGGCTTCCTTTTCTGAAAGTATCTTAAGGTTTTTCGAAATAAAAATAAAGCATAAATAACACTACAAGCTATTATATAAAAAATGAGTACCGTTATTTGTTTTAACCATAAAGGTAAATCAGAATTAAAGCCTTCTATCTCCATAACGCTTAAAAAATCTGCATTAAAAAATATATAAATAACCAACCCTAAGCCAAATATCAGAATAGGAATACAGCTTAAAATCCATACAAAATCAATAATACTCTTTAAAATAGTTAATTTTCTCATGACTAAAGTTATCGTTTAACAATAACAAATGTAAAAAAATTATCGATAAACAATAATTAAATATATAATAGCACTATTATTCTAGAAGGTTTTATTTCCGTATTTTCACACCCTATGACAGATACTTTTAAAACCATTAGCGTGTTTCAATACAGCACAGAGGCCGAAATTATAAAAGGGCGTTTGGAAGCGGAAGGTATTGCTGTATTTCTGTCAGACAATACAACTATTGACACCAATCCTATAGTGAGTAACGCTATTGGAGGAGTAAAACTAAAGGTATATACCGAACAAGAAGCTGAGGCTATTGCTATATTAAAATCTATTTCTAGTTATTCTCTAGACGATTCGGGTCAGCCAATACGTTGTCCTAATTGCCACAATAACCAGGTTATTCTTTTTTCAACTATCAACAATTTAAAATCCTTTATAGCATTTTTAATAGGCTTACTATTTGGCTCATTACCTTTTCATACGCGTCACCAATACCGCTGTGAAATTTGTAAAACGGAATTCCCTATAGCATAACACCTGTTTTTTAGGACTCCAAAAGTTTATAAGCTGTTTCTAGTTTTTGAATAACCCCATCAATATCCGCTTCATTTAAGTGTCCGAAACCAAACCTTATAGCACAAACATCTTTATTTTGATAAAGAATGGTACTTGGTAAAAACAAATTGTTTTCAGCAGCTTTTTTTGCGAGTTCAATTAGTGAAATTCGTGGATTAAATTGCAACCAAATAGCCAAACCACCGCTAGGAACTTCCCAGGTAGCATAGGCTTTAAAATGTGTTTCTAATTTTTCACACACATAATCGCGCCTCACCTTATAAACAGTCATGTTTTTTTTAATTAATCGGTGTATTTCACCTTCCGAAATAAGCTCAGAAAGCATTTGCTTCTGAATTAAATCGCCTTGTTTGTCTACAATTTGCAAGTAATTTTTAGCTTCGTTAATAATATTTTGTGGTGCTACAACAAAACCCACTTGAAAACTCGGAAAAAAGGACTGTCCTAGTTTCCCTAAATAAATAACCACGCCGTAAGCATCGGAACTTGCCATAGGCAACATAGCAGAACCATCAAACTGAAAATCGTAATCAAAATCATCTTCTATAATAGCAAACTTATAAGTTTTTGCTAATTGCAATAACTTTAAACGTCTTTCGGCACTAAGCGTTACAGTTGTTGGATATTGCCTATGTGCACAAACATATACGCAACGGATACTGTTTTTTGTAAAGTGTTTGCTTATATAATCAACATCCAATCCGTGTTCGTCTACTGGTATGGTTATAATATTCGCACCCGCTTGTTGGAAAATCATATTGGATTGATAATGACTTAAATCGCCCACAAGCACCACATCATTTTGCTTAATTAGTAACTGCGAAACGATATACAAACTCATTTCCGTACTACGTGTACTCATTATATTGGGGGGTTTTATATGAAATCCGCGGGTAGCATTTAAGTAGTTACACAAATGATCATGAAAACGGGTAGCCGACTGTTCGTTAGACTGGTTCCATTTAGAAATTAAAGCACTGCGCTTCATTGATGCGCTATACCAACGTGCAAATTGGTGGGTTGGATGCAAACGCAAATCCGGTTGCCCATCGTTTATAACCGCATTACTAACTGCTACCTGTGGTGTGGCTGCCAAATGTAAAGACGACTGAAAAGGAAAACCTGTAGTTTCTGGATAATCATGTAAGGTTTCTAAACCAGCATAAGGTGCTTTAATAGGTGCTGTTTTTTGCTCAGGCATTAATACAAACACACCTTTATTAGGCACAATATCTACCCATCCTTGCGATGCTAATTCCTCATAAACCGCTACCGCTGTATTTCTATTAATCTCTAATAAAGCACTTAATTTGCGGGTGCCGGGCAAAGCGGTACCTTCGGTAAAATAGCTTCGCTGAATGGCATTACTAATCTGTTGGGCTATTTGAATGTAAACCGCCGTGACATTCTGACGCTCAAAATTAATTAGTTTTTTTAAGAGTATACTAACCGGACTATTCATGGATTTAAAACTGGACTAGTTTAATGATCCGGAAAGTTACGATTTTTGCCGTCTTAAAAAACACGAATAGTCCATATTATGAAATTTATTCCTCTCGTAATTTTAACAGTGCTTTACAGCTTATCTGTTTCCGCTCAAGAATCTCCACAACAAGCATTAGACTCGGTTGTAATCACATCAAGCCGAATAGATTTACCCTTTAAAGAAAACTCCAGAACCGTAACTATAATTACTAGTAGCGATATAAAAAATAGCGCTACCACCAATGTGGCCGACTTATTACAGCAAGTAGCAGGTGTAGATGTTAGGCGTCGTGGTGCCGATGGTACCCAAGCCGATTTATACATTAGAGGTGGAAGTTTTGATCAGACCCTACTGCTTATTGATGGTATGAAACTAGAGGATGCACAAACCGGACACCACACTTTAAATATGGCTTTACCACTAGAGGTTATTGAGCGTATTGAGGTTATAAAAGGTCCCGCAGCTCGTGTATTTGGACAAAATGCTTTTACAGGTGCCATAAATATTGTTACCAAAAAACAAACAGATAATAAGGTTACCCTTGGCGTACAAGGTGGATCTTATGGTCAGAAAAATGCTGCTGTTACAGTTGGTAGCAATCTAGAAAACTCGTCGCATATCATTCACGTGTCGCGAAATCTATCAGATGGTTATCGCTACAATACCGATTATGATAATCAGAATTACTTTATAAAAAGTATTTTCAATAAAAACAAACTGCCTATTTCATTTATCGCCAACTACCAAGAGCGTAATTTTGGTGCTAATGGTTTTTATGCTTCACCAACTGCTACCGAGCAATACGAAGAAACACAAACCAGTTTAGTAGGCTTTTCAACAGAAATTAAAACAGACAAAATAACCTGGAAGCCACGTATTTATTGGCGAAGAAATCAGGATATGTACGTATTTATCCGCGATAATCCTTCGGTATACCGAAATTTACATATCACCAACAAAATTGGTGCCGAGGTAAATGCTTCCTTACAATCGGCTTTAGGTGTTACCGGTTTTGGTGTAGATATATCGCAAACCTTCATTGCTAGTAATAACTTAGGAAACCACGACCGCTTTACCACCAATTTATTTTTGGAACACCGTTTTACCTTCTTAAACAGCCGCCTATCTGTTACACCTGGTGTGGCAGTTAGTTACTTTTCAGATTTTAAATTCCACGCATTCCCAGGTGTTGATATTGGGTATGAACTGTCCAACAATTTTCAACTTTATGGAAACATAGGCTATACGTACCGCGTACCAACCTATACCGATTTGTATTACTCCAGCCCTACCGAACTCGGAAATGCCAATCTAGATCCTGAAGAAGCTATTTCGGAAGAACTAGGAGCTAAATTTAGTACGAACGGATTCCGCATTTCAGCTGCTTTTTTCAATAGAGATTCCAAAAAACTAATCGATTATATTAAAACCAACGAATCAGATCCATGGCAAGCTACCAACATAGCCGAACTGAATACTATTGGTTTTGAAGCTAATACCAGCTACTCTGTATTTTTAGCCAACTTCATGCAAAATATTAGTTTGGGCTACACCTATTTAGATGAAGACTTAAAAGATGTTTCTGCCAATTATTCGCGCTACTCGGTAAATTCCTTAAAACATCAGTTTGTTGCCACGTTTAAGAGTCAGTTTTTCAAAAACCTCAGCCAATCTATTGTATACCGCTATGCCCAACGTACCGTTGGCGAAAGTTATAATGTGTACGATGCGCAAGTAAATTACCAATACAAAGCCTTTGATTTTTCGGTAACGGCCAATAATATTTTCCAAGCCAATTATACCGAAACCAATTTGGTTCCTGCAGTAAAAGGCCTTGTTGTATTCGGCTTAAAATATCGGTTTAAATAAAGCTCCTTTGTATACAATTTCTTAACTTTGACGTTCTAAAGTTTTGAGCATTGACATGGAACCTACAACCCATTCCGCGTGTTAAAACAATTACGAAAGCGGATTTTATAAAAAATTATTTCAAGCCACAGAAGCCTGTGGTTATTGAACAGTTTATAGAAGATTGGCCGGCTTATACCAAATGGAATTTAGATTATATGAAATTGGTAGCCGGTAACAAAACGGTACCGCTTTATGATGATAGACCCGTAGATTTTAAAGATGGCTTTAACGAGCCTCATGCCAAAATGAAAATGGCCGAGTATATAGATTTGCTTAAAACCGAACCTACCAAATACCGCATTTTCCTATGGAATATTCTTAAAGAAGTTCCGGAATTGCAATCGGATTTTTCCTATCCCGATTTTGGCTTAAAACTTATGAAAACCCTACCTATGTTATTTTTTGGCGGTAAGGATTCCTATACTTTTATGCATTACGATATAGATCTGGCTAATATTTTTCATTTTCATTTTCAAGGTGAAAAAGAAATTATCCTTTTCAACCAGGAACAAAATAAACATTTATACAAAGTACCACATGCTTTAATAACCCGTGAGGATATTGATTTTTCGAACCCCGATTTTGAAAAATGGCCCGCATTAAAACATGCCAAAGGCTATAAAACCCAATTATCACATGGTGAAATTTTATATATGCCTGAAGGTTATTGGCACTATATGAAATACCTAACACCTGGTTTCTCCATGAGTTTACGTGCCATAGCCCGCAATCCTAAAAACTTAGGAAAGGCTATTTACAACATTGTAATTATGCGTAATTTTGATAACCTAATGCGCCGTATTAAAGGCCAAAAGTGGATAGATTGGAAAAACAAGCAAGCCATTATTCGTACCCATAAGCAGCATAACTAAACCCTAATTACCCACCTGGCTAACATAAAATAGCACAGCCTACACAAGGCTTTTAGTTAATAAAGCACCAATGACCAACTAGGACATTAATTTTAAAGACTTTACCATTAGGCAAACTCAAATAAATTAATATATTTGCACCCTAATTTTAAAAAAATTAAAAACATGAAAAAATTATTGGTTCTTGTAGCAATACTTAGCGTTTCGTTAGCAAATGCACAAGCGTTTAAAGGAAAAGGCGATCAAAAATTCCAAGTAGGTGCTAGTTTTCAATCGCATGCCACAGGATTAAACTTAAGCTACGACTACGGTTTAGGAGAAAATTTCTCAATCGGTGTTACAACTAGTTATGCTTTAGGTGTTTCAAGTAGTTTAAAAGACGATGTTTACAATAGTGGAGTTAGAATTTCTGAAAAAGCAGGTTTTGAAGATCGTTTTGACTTAAAAGCACGTTTTAATGCCAATATTGGAAATGTTATTAATATTGATGAAAACTTTGATTTATACCCAGGTTTAAACTTTAGTTTAAAGAATTTTGGTGGCCATATTGGTGCGCGTTATTTCTTTACTACAGGATTTGGTGTGTATACAGAAGCACAGTTTCCTATTGCTAAATACAACAGCGATAGCTTAACACCAGCTGAAAAGTTAAACAACCAGTTTACACTTAACTTAGGGGCTACTTTTAACCTATAAGTTTTAAACATATTTACAAAAAAGCCTTTTATAGCACGCTATAAAAGGCTTTTTTTATGGTATTAAATCGGCAACCTTATCGTAAACTATGTGACTTTCCCAACCGCGATACAATAAATAATTGGCTAGTTTTTTACGTTTTTTCCATGTATCGGTTTCCGTAATGGTTTTTAGTTTTTTCTCGGCTAACTCATGAAACGTAGCCAAGTAATCGGCATCCGAAATTTCTTTCATAGCCAAATCTATATTATACTTACTAACATCGCGTTTTTTTAGCTCTAAGCGCAACCGCTGCCGCCCCCATTTTTTTATGTTGAATTTCCCCCGCACATACGTTTGCGCAAAACGGGTTTCGTTTAAAAAATTATGGTTTAATAAATGTACAACAACCACATCTATAACCTCCGGAATCATCTGCATTTGCTTAAGCTTATCGGTTACCTCCTTATGGCAACGCTCTTGATAAGCGCAATAACGCTCTAACTGGCGTTTGGCATCTTCAACGGTGTAACTTTTATGGTGCTTTATCATGGGAGCAAGATAATAACAATTTATTAATACAAAATAAACAAGAGCATATTGTATTTTGGGGTTTTTAGTTTATATTTGTGTCCCTAATTTTCTCAATACTAGCAAGTTATAATAATGAAACAAAACTACCCTCTAATTGTTCTTATCTTTTTGTGTACACTATACTCTGGGTTTGGGCAAACAACAGACCTCATTATTTCAGAATATGCTGAAGGGTCTAGTAATAATAAATATATAGAGATTTACAATGGAACCGGAAACTCGATTGATTTATCAAATTACCAAATTTATAAAACAAGTAACGGAAGTAATTGGGGAAGTTCTCCAATAAGTTTATCAGGAACATTAATCAATAATGACGTATACGTTATAGCAAACCCCTCTTCAGATGCTATTATTCTTGCTGCAGCAGATTTAACTAATAGTAATGCGAATTGGAATGGAGATGACGCTATTGGTCTTGCCAAAGACATTAGTGGAACTATGACTATAATCGATGTTATTGGAGTAGAGGGCCAAGACCCAGGTTCTGGGTGGGCTGTTGCAGGGACAGGGAATGCAACTAAAGATAAAACTTTAGTTAGAAAGAGCACGATCTGTACTCCCAATACAAATTGGTCCGCATCAGCAGGTAATAACACGATAGATAGTGAATGGATTGTAAAAAATCAAAATGATTGGGACGACTTAGGTATTCATACTGCGAATTGCTCTCCAACAGGCCCAAATATCACAGCCAGTCCAACCACATTAACAGGGTTAGATTATGTAGAGGGCACAGGACCTTCTGCTGAGCAAAGTTTTGATATTAATGGCGTATTGTTAACCGCAGGTATTGCTATTACAGCACCTACCAATTTTGAGATTTCTAGAACAGCTGCCGGTCCTTATAGTTCAACGCTTAATATTCCTCTAGCCGATGCAAATGGCAGCAATACCATTTATACCAGATTGGTTTCCGGCTTGCCAATAGCATCCTATTCCGGAAACATAACGATGACTAACCTAACTGCTGGAGTTTCAACTATGCCAACTGTGGCGGTTAGTGGTGAGGTTAACCCACCTCCAACAACAGAGTTAAATTTCGCTAATTCAACATATTCTATTAACGAGAATGGAACTGCCATAGATATTTGTGTAGATATTACAAATCCATATTCTACAAATACAACAGCAGATATTATTTTAACTTCAGCAAACACACCACATCTAACTTATACGACACAAGGAATTACATTTCCTGCAAATAGTACAGCGCAACAATGTATTTCTATAGCAATTACAGATAATACGGCCTGTGGTGACGATACTAATTATACTTTTGAATTAGATAATGTGAGCGGTGGTTCAAATGCAGTTGTAGGGAGTGTCAACGAAACCACTTTAAGTGTAAGTGATGATGATATGGTTTCAAGTACTCCTTTCAATGAAACTTTTTCAAACTTTGGGACTTTTACACCTGTAAGTATATCTGGTGATAAAGATTGGATAATAAGTAGTGGAAGAGCTTCAATAAATGGTTATGGAAGTGATATAGCTGCAGAAGATTATTTAATTTCAGCTTCAGTAGACATGTCCTCTAACAGTGCAGCCACTTTAGATTTCGAATTATCCAAATCATATACTGGACCAAATCTACAGATTTTATATTCTACAAATTTTAATGGTAATTATACCAGTACTGATGTAAATACAGCTACTTGGATTTCAGTTCCTGGAATTACCATAACTAACACAACAACTTCAGTATCTGCTGATGTTTTAGCAGTGACAGGTACTAATGTATATTTCGCATTTTATTATACAACAACTGGTACGGGAGCAGGCCATGCTGCAGGATGGACTGTTGATGATTTATCTCTAAATATTACAGCTTGTGTTACCCCAGAACCAGAAATAGAAATACAAGGAAACGGTATTGAAATTGTAAACGGGGCAACGAGTCCAAACACAGCAGACGACACCGATTTTGGTAACGTAGCCGTTGCAGGTGGCACAAACCCAAATACTTTTACCATTCACAACACCGGTTCGGCAGATTTAGATATCACAAGTATAACCAGTAGCAATACAACAGAATTTGCAATTAGTGGTGCAACTCTAGGTTTAATAACTCCGGGAAATTCGGCAAGCTTTACGGTTACCTTTAACCCTAACACAACCAGCCCTCGCACCGCTACCATTACGGTAAATAACGATGATGCAGACGAAAGTTCTTATACCTTTGATGTGGCAGGTAATGGGACTAATAGTAACCAATCAACAATAATAGACAACACAACCTATAGTACTGGCTCTCCAGAGTTCAATAGCACTGTAGAATATATTAATTTCATTGACGGTTCTTCAACTAACTCAGGGAAATTTATCCCTATGAAACTTAAAATTGTAGATGGTCCTGATGCAGATGGTTTTGAAACCAAGTTAACAGATATCTCATTTACAGTTGAAGATTTAGCAAACGCTGATCAATTGGCAATGATAAAAACTGCCATACTTACAACCACTGGAGGAACAACAATTGCAACAGCTTCTATAATTGGAAATGAGTTGGTATTCTCTGGAATGAATAACGCGTCATTAACAGCAGCTGACGATGATGAACAAATATTCCATTTAAGAGTTTCACTAGACGAAACACAGGTCATTGATAATACCAAATTAGTATTTAAAGTCACTTCAGCCACAGCAGACGCAAGTGGTTCATCATTTGCAGCAGCTGACGCAAGTGGTGCCGAAACAGATACTGGCAATAATAACAGAAACCGCTTAAATGTTACAGCAGATAGACTTGCATTTACAGTGCAGCCAACAAGTACAAGCGTAAACACCAATTTAAATACGTTTAACATTTCAGCAGTCGATCAATTTGGAAACATCGATTTAGACGATTCTCTAAGTATTACACTAACTACATCGGGAGTTGGCATGACTTCTTCTTCCCCATACAGTTTAACCAATGGCGATTTAGCCATTTCGGATGTGCAGTTTAATACTTCGCAAACCAATATTAACCTTACAGCTACAACTTCAGGATTAGCGTTTAGCAATACAACAACCTCTACTAATTTTGATATTTTAGATGTTGCAGTAGGAACTTACAGAACCACAAGTAACGGTACTTGGCCAAGCGGTACAGCAACCTGGGAAAAATTATCTACAACTGGTTGGAATCCTGCAACACCAGCTGCTAACACCACCGAACTATTAATTATACGCCATACCGTAACGTCTAGAGCTTCTTTTGCTGCTCCTGCACCTAGAACCACCATGGTTGTAGAAAATGGAGGTTCTTTTGATGATGGACACAACAGTACCTTTGGAAGTCTTCTAGTAAAAGATGGAGGTACATTTATAGCCTCAGCCCCTGCAGTAGATATAGACCCAACAGGAACGTTAACGGTAGAAAACGGAGGAACTTTTGTAATTAACTCTGGTACATTAAATAATGCTGATGGGTTGTGGGAAGGTACCGAAAATTTCTATCCAGAATCCACATTAGAAATTCAGGATTGGGATTGGGATTCTAGTTCAGGAGAAGAAAGATTAATTGACAACAGTAATGCAATTAGTCTAAATTCTGATGGTTATTATTTTGGACATATTTATTTTAACGCAACACACGACGAAAAGGCTTTTACAATTGTTGGAGAAATTGGTACTCATAAATTATGTAACAACCTTACCATAAATAATAGGTCGTTCTTAAAGAATGTTGTTTTAACCGACAAAAATGCAAACATTGAAATTAAAGGTCATGTAGAAATTCTTCAAAATAAATTTTCATTTGGATCAGTAGGCTCAAGTAATCTAAACCATACCGTAAAAGGGAATCTAATTGCTAATGGTGGAATTATTGATATTAATCAACAAAGTGCTGGAGCAGCAACAGTATTAGTTAATCTAGAAGGTGACCTAATAGGAACAGCAGGAACCATACAAAGTACCGATGGAGATTGCGGTATTGCTTTTACAGGAAGTACACTTCAAAATATTGATGTGGCTGATACAGTACCTTACAAAAACATAAATACATATATAAAAAATAATGCCGAAGTACAATTATTAAACAACAACCTAAAACTAAACAACGCATCCACATTTACGGTTGAGAACGGTGGTTCGTTTCATTTTAATTGGGCAGCAGATGCATCCACACCGCTATTAATTACTAATGGTGGCAATGGTTCAAATACTTTCAACTCTAATGAAGGATCTATTTTAAAAATTACTCATTTAGATGGTTTAGTAAAAAACACAGCCAACGCAGGTAATGTGCAATTATCTGTTAGTAATAAAACTTTTAACCAAACTGCTAGTTTCCATTATT
The DNA here is from genome assembly GCF_054031195.1 of Algorimicrobium bowmanii. The sequence goes on along the minus strand of NZ_CM132929.1, from coordinate 544,337 downwards.
TAGGAAAAGACAACCAAGTTACAGGAGACGGAATTTCAACGGGATCCACTGGAAAATTAGTATATGTGAATCTTTCTGACAACTCAAAAACACTAAGTCTAACCAATAATATTGGTATTGCAAATGCAGTAACTTTAGATCCTAATGGCGGGAAATTAGAAATTCAAAAAGGTATTGTTATCGGAACTAATAGTGGAGACTTCTATGGAAGCGGAAGATTAGTAATGTCTGATGGAGAATATCGCATTAGCACAATAACCTCTAATCAACTAACCGATTATTTACCGCAGCTTCAAAATTATAGTAATTATGATTTAACGGGAGGAATTGTGCATTTAAATGGCGTAGGACTAGATAATACACAAATTTTATCTGGTGTACCTAATTATGTCAACTTATCCTTTAGTGGCTCTAATATTTTAGCAGAATTACCTCCACTACCTCCTGGAATACCAACCTACAAAGGTATTAGTCGTGGTACAAATGTTTCCAACAACATTACTATATCTGAAGACGCTATTGTAGATATTAAAAACTGGTCATTAGGTGGGTCTGGAACAAATTTAATCATGGAAGATCAAGGTCGATTTATTATGGCAGGAGCTGGAACTAAACCGGATGCTACTGGAAATTATTCTTTTGCACCTAATACAACTATTGAGTTTAATAGTGACGGAGGCTTTGAATCTGTTAGATTATCTAATCCGGTACCTGCCTATGCCAATATTGTGGTTTCCGGATCTAATGTAGGAACCATCGCAAATGGTTCGGGTGCAAATTCTTTTATTCAATTTCAACCAAACGGTTCTTTTACTGTAACTGGAACAGGTACGTTTAAACAATCTAATACCAACGGTTTTTCAGGTCTTGCAAACACATCTATAAGCGATGTTAATAACCCTGTAATTACATTGCTTAATAATTCTACCATAGAATACCAAGGAGCAAACCAAAACATTACACATTTTGCTCCGGAATATAAAAACCTAACCATTTCGGGTAGTGGTATAAAAACTTTAGGTCACCCAACAGATATTACAATTGGTGAAGATCTGAATTTAGTTTCTAGTGATATTACTATTAACACAAACGAGGCCATAACTGTTGATGAAGGTCTAATTATAACCGGTGGAAATCTGGAAATTGAAGATTCAGGAAGTCTGATACAAGTAAATGATACAGACACGAATTCTGGCGATGTAACCGTGAGACGAAATGCTGAAACCAGACAATTAGATTATATTTATTGGTCATCTCCTGTTGTAGGCTATCCAGTAAATACGGTTTATGGGAGTAATACACCTACACATAAAATTTACCGTTGGGATACTACTATAACGAACCCGAATGGTGGACAAGGAAATTGGGTAGCAGCCGCAGGAGAAACTATGCAGCCTGGTGTTGGTTATATTGTAAGAGGTCCTGGTACATACACAGAAACTAGCGCACTTATTACTGCCACTTTTAATAACGGGAAACCTTTTAATGGTTTATTTTCAATTGATGTTTCACGAGGCTCTAATACCGCCAGTGAAAACGATAATTGGAATTTAGTAGGAAACCCATATCCTTCTGCCATAGATGTTGTTAGCTTTTTAGATAACACAACCAATAGCACCATATTGGATGGATTTGTAAACATATGGACACATGGAAACTTACCTTCAACATCGGTTGAGGATCCTTTTTACGCTAATTTCCAATCTAACTATTCTGCTAACGATTATATAACCTATAATGCTTCTGGTTCATCAAGCGGACCATCAACTTTTGGTGGTAAAATTGCTGCCGGACAAAGTTTCATGGTTAATATGTTAGACGGACCAGCAACAACACAGCCTATTGAGTTTAGAAATAATATGCGAAGTAAAAACTATGACAATTCTGATTTTTTCAGAACAGATGAAACACCTGAAAAACATCGTATTTGGTTAGATTTAGTAGCTTCCGACAACTCTACAACACGAATTATGGTTGGGTATATTACTAACGCTACCGATGATCGCGATCGTTTATACGATGCGGTAACTGACAATCAGAGTTTTTATTCGTTAATCAATAATAAAACATTTACTATTCAAGGTCGCAAATTACCTTTTAGTGAGACAGATAGAATTCCTTTAGGTGTTAAAGTAGCAAATACCGGAAGCCATACAATTGCTATTGCAGCTGTTGACGGCTTATTTGAAGCGGATAACCAAACGGTTTACCTTAGAGATAATCTATTAAACATAACACATAATTTAAAATTACTTCCTTATAGCTTTACTTCTGTAGCCGGCAATATTAACGATAGATTTGAAATTGTTTACACAAACAACACCCTATCGGTAGACAGTTTCACTGAAAATAGTAATACGTTAAGCATTGTTGAATTATCGGACAATCAAGTTCAGTTCCGCATAGACAACAACGCATTAACTATTAAAGAGGTTGAAATTATAGATTTATTAGGGCGCCGTATTTACCAGTTTAAAGGGAACTCACAAACAGAAGTTTATAACTTACAGAACTTAAGTAATGCCTCTTATTTGGCTCGGGTAACTTTATCTAACAACCAAGTAGTGGTTAAAAAGGCTATTAAAAAATAACTATTAATTTAATAAGCACACTAAAGCGGTTACCAGTAGGTAGTCGCTTTTTTTATAGGGTATAATTTAGAGATACCACTACATTTTTACCAGGAGACACAATACCTGAGCTATACGTTTTATAGCGCTGATCGGTTATGTTTTCTATAGCTGCCGTTATACGAAGTCCGTTATACAATTGATATTGCGATCTTAAATTTAAGGTGTACCAGGATGGTGCATAAGGATTACCTTGCTCATCTTTAGCGTACAGATAAGGTTTTTCACGTTCAGATAGCGCCATATTCTGGTAAGATAATTCGCCGTTAAAGTTTACAAACCCATCTATTTTTAAGCGTTTTTTTTGCCATACCAAATGAGCATTTCCAAAATTAGGTGTTACATGTCGTACTGGTAAATCGATTCCTAAATTAGTTTCCGAACCGCCAGAAACATTATACTGCCCCCTAAATTTTAAAGATTTTGATAGGTTAACCTGCAAGCCCATTTCAAAACCATAAACTCGCGCTTTTGATGCATTTTGAATAGCCTCAACCTTACTCAGCTCACCATCGTATAAAATTTCGGAATGACCATCAATATTAAAACCACGACGCACCAAAGCATCATCTAAAAAGGTATAATACGTAGCCAAATCAAGTACAACAACATCATTAAAATTTAAGAGCAAACCTAATTCGCCACCATAAGCATACTCCGGTTTAACTTGAGCATTTGGCACTACAACAGTACCGGGCTCGGAATCGAAAACCTTACCCATATCATCAATATTTGGTGCTCTAAATGCTGTAGACGCATTTAATTTCCACTGAATCACTTTTGAAGGCATCCAGCTAATCCCTGCCGTTCCTGTTAGTGCTCCCGAATGTATTTGAGCATCTGAAAATGGTAAGTTTAAAAAAGCATTGTTCTCGGTAAAATCGGCATCCGAATCCACGTGACTATACCGAACACCTGTTTGAAAAACCAGCTTGTTATGTGGCTTGTACTTTAAACTGGTATAAGCCGCTGCAGATTGCCACGTAGCGCCATTAGGATATCTACTAACAGCAGGTTCCACAGCAGCAGTAGCAATATTGGTTTCATTAGCCTCCGAATGCACCAAATTATACACATATTCAAACCCGTAAAACAACGTTGATTTAGCACTTAGATGTTTCTCCAAATCGATATTAGCAGAATACGCATGCACATTCTCGGTACGGTTACTTTTTAAAACAGATTGATAATCGCGGTCATGCCGACTTTCCATAAAATACTGATACGCCATTGTAGTTTGTAGCTTATCATACAAAAATGTCTGTGGGTTTAGCTGTGTGACTTGCAAATTAGTCATAAACCATTTTTGAGGTCCATAATACCATTCGGCAGATTTCAAACTTTCATCTTTATAATTCGTTAACCTATCATATCGTGAATAATTAGACGTTTCAGAATAATAGGCTGCGGCATCTAGTTGCCAATTTTCATTCGGTTCGTAGCGTACTTTTTGCATAGCATAAAGCTGATTGAAACCTGTAGGCTTTTGAATAAGTGGATTGCTATTGGGCACGGTGACATCTTCTCCTTGGTTTGTTTCTACATATTCCGTGCGCAAATAATCGGTAGGACCGTGAGATCCCATTCGTAAGTCGCCAAAATCACTAAAGCTAAAACTGGTAAAAAAAGCCCATTTTTTTAAACCAAAATTTAAATCTACATGTCCTGTTTTTTCATTATTAGCACTGGCATATCGTACTAAAGCATTTCCTTTAAAATACAATTGATTTTTATAAGATAATTGCGGCTTTTTGGTATAAAAACTCATCACACCACCAATAGCGTCGCTACCATAAACCACAGAACCGGCTCCTAAAGTTATTTCGGTATTTTGGATACTTAGTGGATCTATAGAAATAACATTTTGAAGGTTCCCGCTTCTAAAAATAGCATTGTTCATTCGCACTCCATCAACCGTTATTAAAAGTCTATTGGTTGAAAACCCACGAATCATAGGGCTCCCACCTCCTAACTGACTTTTTTGAATAAACACATTGCCTGTTTCTTGTAATAAATCAGCACTGGTTTGTGGATTGTAAAACTGAATGTTTTTGGCAGTAATATGATTAATTTTCTGAGGAATATCGCCCTTACTTTGCTCGAATTTAGAGGCTGAAATAACCACCTCATCTAAACCAATACGACCTTTTAAAAACACCTGACCTGAAGATATTTGAGATCTAGTTAATTTTAGTACATGAAATCCATCGGCATAAAATGCTAAAGTATCTGTCGTAAAAAAAGCACTTAAATCGGCTTCGCCATGTAGATTGGAAATAACCGACGTATCGCCATTAGAAATAACAACTCCCGGAATAGGCAAACTTGTTTCTGTTTCCAAAACCTCAATACGCTGCGCTTGAACAGCATACATGGTTAGCAAACACATGTATAAAACAAGTTTCATTTTCATAAAAACAAATTTATAAATTGTTATTTAAATATCTGATTGAGTATCTGTAGGGATTTTGGTTTTTTAAAATATCCCAAATGAAACTCATAATACTGCATAAGCATGTTTAAAAACGCTTGACGTTGGGTAGCGTTTAACTTTACAGTATTTAAGGCATCAAAATTCATGCCTAAAAACTGCTTTAAAATCGTATTATTGGTAGATGAAATAGCATAAATATGCTTGGCATCCGGTTCGAAATAACCAGATTCTAAATTAAAAACACCTGTTTCAGTTTGTGTTGTATCAGGATAAAAACCAAGATGTTTGGTGAGTTTTAATAAAAATAACAAATGAAAATTAGCGTAGTTACTTTCTGAATCCAACCACTGCAAGGCCGTTTCTAGATAGGTAAACAACAAAGTATTCTCCTCCTCTTCTTTTAGTACATTTGCTAATACTTCGGAAAGGAAAAGTACAATACTACTTTTAATAACATTGGTATGTAAAGAGCTATAAACAAAACTCGATTTTACCTCCTTAATGTAATGAAGTGATTGTTTGGGTTTATAGTTTTCTACAATTTCTAATTGAGACAGCAATTGATAGTAAGCTACGGTGCCAGGACGTTTACTTTTATATGCCCCGCGAATAAGATAACTAGTAACCCCCCGATTTTCGGTATAGCAACCAACAATTAAATCGTTATCACGATACTTAATTTTTGAGAGCACTATGGCTTTTGTTGCGCTAGCCATTAGCGAACAACCATAAGTTTAATAACTTTAGTTTCAAAGGTATCTAAATCAGATAACATAACTAAATACACCCCAGTTCGAACAACATTATTGGCTAGGTTTTTACCATTCCAATACGCTACGCCTCCATCAATTTCTAAATTATATCCTTGATATCTAGCATTTGTATTAGACTGCGCTTCGGCTACCAAATTACCTTCAATATCGGTAATTTTGATATTCACATTATCGGAAATGTCTTTTATTTTAACCTTATCCTCTGTAATATTAAATGTTGGACGTACAGGGTTTGGATATACATAAGCATCTTCAAGCGACTCTTGAGCTTCCGAACTTCCCGATCCAAAGGACACCAAACCACCATCGGTAGCAATATAAATTCTTCCAGAACCGGAATCGATAGCCACATCAATAATAATATTGGATGGTAATGGCGAATTATCTTTTGTAAAGTGATACAGTGTTTCCTGACCATCTGCAGAAAAATAATACAAACCAGTGCCAATGGTAGCAATCCATTTATTATTTGAACCATCAACTTCTATATCCGAAACAAACTGCTGGTATAGCAACTCACTAGGCACGCCATTGTCCAGAATAATTACCGACTCGGCCTGCACATTATCATCTGTAAAAAAGTTTGAGGTATTGTATAAAACACGTAAACCACTAACAGTACCAATCCACACCTGGTCGCGTTGATCTACAGCCAAAGCCGTAACAAAGGTTGATGGAATGTTCTCCTCATCGGTAGAGATGTTGGCAATCTTCCTACCGCTATTATTTTCATTATACCCTATTAAACCAAATTTATAACCACCAATCCACTTGGTACCATTATTATCTATTACAACCTCGTCATATCCCCACTCATTTAATCCATCTTGTATCAGGTCTAGAAAATCATAACTTTGCCATGCTCCGGTAGTCGGGTCGTAGGATTTCAGAGGGCTTCCCACACGAGCAGTCATGGTCCATAATTTCCCTTCCCTATCAAAAGTAGATGCGTTTAAACGAATACTCTTAAAATCGGGAGAACCTGCTAGAACCAACGATTCCAAACCACTATTAGACTCGTTATATAAAATGGTTGGTACATTATCATTAACTTCTAAAAGGCCATCGTTAAACGAACTGATAAATACTTGTTGTGGATTGAAGGGGTTAATTGAAATTTTATTTAAATCGCGAGCAACCAATACGCTATCTTTTGAAATATTAACCCAGGTTTCACCATCCTCTATAAGGTGACTTATTCCGAGTCTTTGTAAAACACCCGGATTATACGTTAAACTGTATTCACCGTAGGTTAACCACAAATTATTTGGGCTTGCTTCAATAGCAAACGAATCGTTTGACAAAGGGCCAACTGGATGAATTTCTTCAAAAGTATCATGCCCGTCAAGTGGTGTTTTTAGAATACCGTATTCTTCGGTACCGATATAAAGGTAGTCGTCAATAATAGTTGCTGCACTATAATTCCCAGGATAATCTGCAAGCGCATTAACACTTGCTATAATTCCAAAATTAGAATTAAATACATAAACACGGTTTCTAATTGTTATAAGTAAATGGTCTGATACAGCACGTAAATCAAGCGGTGTAGAAGGAAACTGAAGTAACAAATCGGTTAAATTTCCGGAGCTAATATCATATAGGTTATTATCTGTTTTAGAAGCATACAACTTGGTATCTAAAGCTTCAACAGCCGTATAACTACCAGCAACAACTGTTTGCCATTGTTGAAAATCTATTAAATCGGGGTTTGATATTTCCGCACGTCTTACACCACCAGCATCTTGGCAGGCTGCATAAATATAGTCATCAAAAAAAGTAGTTTGCTCTACTGTCACTTGCGAACCGCCCGTACCAATAAAATAGGTATCTCCAAACTCCAGACTCGCTAAATCGTAAACTGAAATTCCATAATCGGTTGCTATATAAATGTAGCCGTTATATTCATTAAAATGATTGATGCGTTTTCGGGTTGGTGGAATGGTTACCTTATTTAAAATATCAACAACCGATAAGACTTCATCATCATTATCAAAAACAATTTCTATTAAACCCGTTTCGTAACCCACAACAATTAATTCGTAGGCTTCACTGTAGTAAATTTGTGAAATTTGCTCACCAGCAAGTCCGTTAACCGTAGATATAGTTTGTGTTTCCTGTGTTTCGGTATCGTATACAAATATGGCATTTTCGGCAGCTGCATACAACTTTCCATTACCTTGTGATACATCTTTAATATTTAAATACGAATAATGACCTTTCCATAAAGCCGAAAAGTTTTGAGCCATATGAATGCATGGCATCAGAAAAACTAAAAAAATAATAACGCGCTTGAACATAGCCTTTGTTTAAGTTTCAAATATATTTAATACTAACGAGTTTCATATGGAAATCATATGTTTTTAAATAAAAAAGCCTCCTATTTTTAGTAGAAGACTTTTTATTTCAATATATAATTAGCTGTTTACACAACACCTTGAGCAAGCATAGCATCGGCTACTTTTACGAAACCGGCAATATTTGCACCTTTAACATAATCAATATAACCATCTTCTTGAGTTCCATAAGTGACACAAGAGGTATGAATATCATCCATAATTTGGTGTAGTTTAGAATCGACTTCTTCACGTGTCCAATTGTAACGTAATGAATTCTGACTCATTTCTAAACCTGAAGTTGCAACACCACCAGCATTAGATGCTTTTCCTGGAGCAAACATAACTTTTGCTTTTTGAAATGCCTCAACAGCTTCTGGTGTAGCTGGCATATTAGCACCTTCTGCAACCGCTAAAACATTATTAGATATAAGCGTTTCAGCCTCTTCTCTATTTAATTCATTTTGTGTTGCACATGGCATAGCTACATCGCAGGCTACAGACCATGGTCTTTGGCCACTATGGAAGGTAGCATCGGGGTATTTTTCTAAATACTCATGAATACGACCGCGTTTTTCATTTTTAATTTCCATGATGTACTGCAGTTTTTCTGTATCAATTCCTGCTTCATCATGAATGTACCCTGAAGAATCTGACATAGTAACAACCTTACCACCTAATTCTGTTACTTTCTCGCAAGCATATTGCGCAACGTTTCCAGAACCAGAAATAACAACAGTTTTACCCTTTAGAGAGTCTTGTTTGGTAGCTAGCATATTCTGTGCAAAATAAACACAACCATATCCTGTAGCTTCCGGACGAATTAATGAACCTCCAAAAGAAATACCTTTACCGGTTAAAACACCTGTAAATTCATTTTTTAAACGCTTATACTGACCAAACATATAGCCAACTTCACGACCACCAACACCAATATCACCAGCAGGCACATCCGTATTTGGGCCAATATGACGAAATAACTCAGTCATAAACGATTGACAAAAACGCATAACTTCATTATCGCTTTTACCTTTTGGATCAAAATCCGAACCTCCTTTACCGCCACCCATTGGTAACGTTGTTAAAGAGTTTTTAAAAACCTGCTCAAATCCTAAAAATTTCAGAATACTAAGGTTTACAGAAGGATGAAAGCGCAAACCACCCTTGTAAGGACCAATTGCCGAATTAAATTCGACTCTAAAAGCACGGTTTACTTGAGTCTGACCATTATCATCAATCCATGGAACTCTAAAAATAATGGTGCGTTCTGGTTCAACCATCCGTTCTAATAACATTTTACCCTTATATTTAGGATTGTTTTCAATAAACGGAATTACAGTTTCAGCCACTTCATGTACCGCTTGTAAAAACTCAGGCTCATGTCCGTCCTTCTTTTTTACAAAGTCTAAAAAAGCATCTATTTTGTCTTTCATTTACTTTCTCATTTAAAAAATTTAATAATAAATAGTTATGTGATTACAAATATACGTTTAATTCAAAAAAACGACGGTTATTATTTTTAATTCATACTCGATAACTTCTTGAAAACAATTTATTTATTGAAGCTTAAATTCTCGTGTTAACAATTTGATGTTTTATAATTTTTAGTTTGGTTAATTACACCTATTTTATATATTTGTTAGCATAATCCTTAAAGTACACTAAAATTAGAGTATGTTTAAACTGAAGCTATTAACTGTATTAATAATCCTAATTTCTAGTGTTAATTTAGGGTTTTCCCAATTAGGATTCTCTCATGAGATTGGGGCTATTGTAGGTCCTGTTCAATTTAGATCGGATTTTGGAGTTCGAGGTGATGAAGGTACCAACTATGGAAACTCCGGTTTTGGTATTGGTATTATTCACTACATAAACTTTGCTTACCGATCTGATTGTAACTGTTATTCAACAGACACCTATTGGAATGATCACTTTAAACTACGTAGTGAAATTTCTTTTAACACAACAAAATTAGAACACCACGGCCTATGGGCTGAAGGTAATTCTGAAAATGCGGCTAAACTTCGCGCGCATACTGGGGAAGCCAACAATTTAGATATAGGAATGCAATTGGAATATTTTCCATTAAGTATTAGAGACTTTCAAGGGTTTGCCTATCGTTTAGCGCCATTTGTTAGTTTAGGTGTGCACTTTACATCCTATAATCCAAAAGTATATACTGATTATGTAGACCCTACAACTGGTGTTGCAGATAACAACGTATTAAATGCCAACAATTTTTGGGGCGGCTGGGAACCTGGAGACGTAGACCCATCATCTGGAACAGCGTGGACCATGGTTGCAAGTGCCGGTGTACGTTACAAACTAACAACGCTTTCCGACCTAATGCTTGATTTACGTTTACAATCCTATTTCAGCGATTGGATAGACGGCTTAAATCATGTTGCCGACTCCAATAAATACAACGATTGGCTAGTATGGCTTAACGTAGGTTACATTTATTATTTAGATTAATTAGAAACTTAGACCTATAAAAAAGCCTCAAAAATCTGATAATTTTTGAGGCTTTTTCATTTTAATTAATAGCTTGTTCTAAATCGGCTATTAAGTCGCTGATATCTTCAATACCAACACTTAATCGGATTAGCGAATCGACTACACCTATTTTCTCACGTTCTTCCTTAGGAATACTAGCATGTGTCATACTAGCAGGATGCCCTGCAAGCGACTCCACACCACCTAATGATTCAGCCAAAGTAAAGACTTTTAAATTCTCAACAATCTTTATAGCTTCATCATAATTATTAGCTTTAGTTGTAAAAGAAATCATCCCTCCAAAATCGCGCATTTGCTTTTTAGCAATAGCATGATTCGGGTGGTTTTCAAAACCTGGCCAATACACCTTTTCAATTTTTGGGTGCTTATTTAAAAAATGTGCTATTGCTTGTCCATTCTCGCAATGGCGTTGCATTCTAACATGCAGAGTTTTTATACCTCTTAAAACTAAAAAACTATCTTGAGGACCACAAACAGCTCCACTTGCATTTTGTATAAAATACAGTTTATTAGCTAAAGTTTCATCTTTAACTGCTAGAACTCCCATTACCACATCACTATGACCACCGAAGTATTTGGTTGCCGAATGCATAACAATATCAGCACCTAAATCTAGAGGCTGTTGCAAGTAAGGCGTTGCAAATGTATTATCGACCGCCAATAAAACCTGATGTTTCTTAGCTATTTCGGCGCAAGCTTGAACATCAATAATATTCATCATTGGGTTTGTAGGTGTTTCAATCCAAATCAACTTCGTATTTTCGGTTATATACGCTTCAATATTATCCGCTGATCCCATATCAACAAAATCGAATTTTATTCCATATTTTTCAAAAACACCTTTAAATAACCGGTACGTACCTCCGTATAAATCGCTAGTAGAAATAACAGCATCGCCTGGATTCAATAGTTTTATAACAGCATCAATAGCTGCTAAACCCGAACCAAAAGCTAAACCATAATTGCCATTTTCTAAACTTGCAACGGCATCTTCCAAAGCACTTCTTGTAGGGTTATGACTTCGCGAATAGGCAAACCCTTTATGTTTTCCTGGTGTTTCTTGTGCATAGGTAGATGTCTGATAAATGGGCGGCATTACAGCACCATAAGCAGGATCTGGTTTCTGTCCACCATGAATGGCTTTGGTATTAAATTTCATAGGTTACTGGTTTTATTATAATTATAGTTCGTTATGATTATTGATTTTAGTTACTTAAAAAAACACCGTCTTTTAAAAACACTTAAATTTTGTATAAAGTTCGGGTTTAATTCGGTGTATTCAAACGCAATAATTACCTTTATTACAAAATTAACGTATCTCATTTTCATGAAAAAACTACTCTTTGTTTTGGCTTTGATTAGCATTGTGACTGCTTGTGAGGAAGATGCTGAAAAGCGGCAGTTTTCGGAAACAACCTTAACAACGGAGCACAATAAAATTGTTGAAATAAACATTCCTGTTGCCAAAGGAAACGATTTGGTTTCTCAAAATATAAACAACGCTATTTCTTCTAGCATTATTAGTAGTCTAAGCACAAATATTGAAGGTGAAACTCAAGCAAAAACAGTATCAGAAAGTATTAATAAATTTAATAGTGACTTTGCTAACTTTAAAAACGATTTTCCAGAAAGCCATCTTGTTTGGGACGCCCAAATAGATGGTGAAATTATGTACGAATCCGATGCTATAATATCGATTGCTATTACAAGCTACCTGAATACAGGTGGTGCTCACGGCAGCTTAAATATAAGCTTTATAAATCTGGATGCTTTAACAGGACAACTTATAAAGAATTCGCAATTACTTAATAATATTGATGCTTTTAAAGCTATTGCTAAAACGCACTTTGATACTACAATAGCCGAAAATAGATCGGCTTATTTTGATCCGAATAATTTTGTGTTATCTCAAAATATAGGTTTTAACAACGAAGGTCTTATTTTACTTTACAACAGTTACGAAGTAGCACCTTATGCCACAGGATTAACAGAATTCACCATACCGTATCAGGAGGTATTACCCTATTTAAATTACAAATAACTTATAGCAGCATGAATAAAGTATACTATTTAAAAACTTGCAGTACGTGTACTCGCATAATAAATTCTATAAACTGGCCCGAAGACTTTGTATTTCAAGACATAAAGAAAGAGAGCATTACCGCGTCTCAACTGGAGGAAATGCAAGCACTTTCCGGCAGCTATGAAGCATTATTTAGTAAACGCGCTAAACTTTATAAAGAAATGGATTTAAAAAATGCAAACCTAAAAGAAGCGGATTACAAACAGTATATACTTGAACATTACACGTTTTTAAGTCGCCCAGTAATTCTTTATAACAATCAGATTTTTATAGGGAATTCCAAGAAAAATATTGAAGCGCTAAAAGCGGTACTAAACAAATGAAAGTATTAGCTATTCAAATGCACGGGTTTCTTTCCTGAAACTCGTGTATCTTCTTTTGTTAACTCCTTATAGCTTTTAGATTTTGGAAATAATTGAGCAGCCTCTAAAAGCTCGGCAGGTAAACTTATAAGCTTACGTGTTTTTAAATCCATCCAAGCTCCAAGCATTTCACAATGCGCTATATTTTCGCCTTTATGGTTGTAAAAATTGTGATCAAATTTAAAAAATGTCCCATCGGCACTCATCCCAGACACCTCCAAACTTACGGTAAGTGGTTTCCCCATAAACACCTCTTTAAAATAGTACATGTGCTCATAAAAAACCACAGGTCCAATATTAAAATGCGCTAACTCTTTCATAGAGAATCCCTTTTCAATCAAGAAGGCCATTCGGGTATGACTCATAAAATTAGTATAAGCACTATTAGCTAGATGCCTATTAGCATCTACATCACTCCAACGAATTTCAAATTGTTTGGTATACATTTCATAAAAATTTAAGTTACAAAACTACATAAATCTAATTGCAGCACATAATATTCTATAACAGTTTTCTAAACCTCTAGTTTTAATTACCTTTGTGCAACTTTATTTAAGAATTATGATACATTCAATGACCGGTTATGGGAAATCTGTTTTACAGTTACCAACCAAAAAAGTAACAATTGAAATAAAATCCCTGAATAGTAAAAACTTGGATTTGAATGCTAGAATGCCTTCAATTTACAGAGAAAAAGAACTGAGTTTACGCAAACTTATTGGCAAACAATTAGAGCGTGGTAAAATTGATTTTTCTATTTACGTAGAGATGACCGGTGAAGAAACTAGCACCCAAATAAATAAACCTGCCGTTAAGCAATATATCAATCAGCTTAAAGAAATTGTAGATGGTGATGAAACGGAATTACTTAAAATGGCCGTAAGATTCCCAGACGCTTTAAATACGGAACGTGAAGAAATAGATGAAACAGAATGGAGCACAATATTAGACGAAGTTAAAAATGCACTTAAAAACATTGCAACTTACCGATTAGATGAAGGTGAAGTTTTGGAGGCTGATTTTAAAAATCGTGTAGCAAGTATTAGTCGTGTTTTAGAAGAAATTATAATTATGGACCCTGAGCGTATAGAAGGTGTCCGTGAGCGTTTACGCAAAGGTGTTGAAGAATTAAAAGAAAAGGTTGATGCCAACAGGTTTGAGCAAGAACTTGTTTTCTATATTGAAAAATTTGATATCACTGAAGAAAAAGTACGCTTAAAAAACCATTTAGACTATTTTTTAAAAACACTAGATTCTGCTGATTCTAATGGAAAAAAATTAGGATTTATTAGTCAAGAAATGGGACGTGAAATAAATACCATCGGTTCAAAAAGTAATTACGCACCTATGCAAAAATTAGTTGTTCAAATGAAAGATGAATTGGAAAAAATAAAAGAACAACTACTAAACGTTCTATAATAATTTAAGATTACGCAAAAGCGATTTTCTCAAAAAAACAAAAACATTGGCAGCACAAAATAACACCCCTAAAGGAAAATTAATTGTATTCTCGGCACCTTCAGGGTCTGGTAAAACAACTATTGTACGTCACCTTTTAGGTTTAAATACGTTAAATTTAGAATTTTCTATTTCGGCAACCTCACGTGAAAAACGCGGTGAAGAGATAGATAGTAAAGACTACTATTTTTTATCGGCAGATGAGTTTAAGAACAAAATTAAACACGATGAGTTTTTGGAATGGGAAGAGGTGTATCGCGATAATTTTTATGGCACGCTAAAAACAGAAGTCGAAAGAATCTGGGCCCAAGGGAAACACGTTATTTTTGATATTGATGTATCTGGAGGACTACGTATTAAACGAAAATTCCCTGACGAAACCTTAGCTATTTTTGTTAAACCGCCAAGTATTGATGAATTAAAAATACGTTTGAAAAAACGTAAAACAGAAAGTGAAGATAAAATAAACATGCGTATTGCTAAAGCCTCTGCCGAATTAGCTACTGCCCCACTTTTTGATGTTATTATAGAAAATGATGATTTAGAGAAAGCCTTAGGTGAGGCCGAAAACTTGGTGACAAATTTTTTAAAATCCTAAAACAACAACCATGAAAATAGGTTTGTATTTTGGAACATTTAACCCCATTCATATTGGGCATCTTATTATTGCCAATCAGTTAGCGGAACAAAGTGATTTAGATCAAATATGGCTAGTTGTTACTCCCCAAAGCCCTTTTAAGAAAAAGCAATCGCTACTAGATAATTACCAGCGATTAGAAATGGTATATCGGGCTACCGAGGCTTATGATAAACTACAACCAAGTGATATTGAGTTTTCATTACCGCAACCTAATTATACTGTAAATACATTAGTCCATTTACAAGAAAAACACCCCAACCATGAGTTCTCTTTAATCATGGGTGAAGACAATTTAAAGAGTCTACACAAGTGGAAAAACTACCAAGCTATTTTAGACAACCACGATATATACGTGTACCCTAGAATTTCCGGAGGACAAATAGACACGCAGTTTTCAGACCACAAACGTATTCATCACGTGGCAGCACCTATTATGGAAATCTCTTCAACTTTTATTAGAAACGCCATTAAAAACGATATAAACATTAAACCTATGCTCCCTGCATCGGTATGGACTTATATTGATGAAATGGGTTTTTATAGATAAGCTACCTACTTTCGGCAACAAAATACCACCTTCATTTAATCAATCGCCTTTTACAATACCCCAACTAATTATCTTATTCCTATTATTTGGATAATTTATTGCGTGATACTTAATAGTTTTCGCTAAAAAATAAGGAAATGTTTGTTTAGTGCACAAATAGCCATATATTTGGTAAACCAATCTGGTAAACCAATCCTTATAATTAAACCGCAAATAATGCAAAGATTTTTAATTGTGTTAAGCCTATGCTTAGCTATTAGTTCCTGTACAAAACCAACACAAACCCTAAAACCTAGTCTAGTTCACAATATTGATGAGCTAAACAAAGCTATCGACAGTGCAAAAGCAGGTGATGAAATAGTTATGGCCAATGGTGTTTGGACAGATGTTTCAATACAACTAAAAGGTGTGGGTACCGAAAAACAACCCATAACACTTAAAGCTGAAACGCCGGGATTAGTGAGTATTGAGGGGGCTTCTAAATTAGAAATTGGTGGTGAGTATTTACAAGTTGAAGGACTATATTTTAAAAATGGATACACACCAGGTGCTAGTGTTATTCGTTTTAAAATAAACGATACCTTATTTGCTAATCACTCAAAAGTTAGCAATATTGTTATTGAAGAATTCACACAACCTGATAGAGATGATACAGATCACTGGGTTGAATTTTGGGGGAGACATAATGAGTTAAGCAACTCTTATATTGCTGGAAAATCAAACTTTGGACCAACAGTAATGGTTGTACTAAAAGGTAATGAGCATATTAAAAACCACCATAAAATTGTTAATAATCATTTTGGCCCACGTCCACGTAAAGGTGGTCCTCATGGTGAAACAATGCAAATTGGAGATAGTGGAACTTCTATGGCACCGTCTCACACTTATGTAGCTAACAACCTATTTGAAAAGTGTAATGGTGAAGTGGAAATTATTTCAAGTAAATCCAATTACAATGTATTTAAAAACAACGTATTTTTTGAAAGTGAAGGTTCTTTAGTACTTCGTCATGGAAATTACGCCACTATAGACGGCAACATGTTTATTGGAAACGATAATTCACCTTTTATTGGTGGAATTCGTGTAATAAACACTGGACACTGGATTACTAACAACTATTTCTACAAATTAAAAGGAAACACGTTTAGAGCACCATTAGCTGTTATGAACGGAATTCCTAAATCACCACAAAACCGTTATAATCAAGTAACAGATGTTGTTATGGCTTACAATACTTTTGTTGAATGCCAAACACCTTTCCATTTCAGCGTGGGATCTAATGTGAGTCAAAGTGCCGTATTACCAAAATCAGAAATCCGTTCGGCAAGGCCTAAGCGTACAACCTTAGCAAATAATGTAATCTATAATGAAACTGCATTTAATTACCCGATAAAAAACTACGACAAGGTTGATGGTGTAAATTTTGTAAACAACTATACTAACAACCCTAATGATAGTGAGGTAAAACCAAAAGGTTTAATTGAAACAAGTATGACTGCTACAACGCTTTCAGACTATGTAATTTTACCAAAAGTAGCATCAGACAAAATATATACAGGTTTTGATTTTGATACTATTGAAACCGATATGTTTGGCACAGAAAGAACCGAAAACAACAATGCGGTTGGTGCCATAATTAGTGCAGACGAAAATCGTGTTGTAATTGATAAATCTAAATACGGAACGCCTTGGTTTAATGCCGAAAAAGAAATACCTGCAGCTAAAGTTGCACAGGTTTCAAATTCTGAAACACTTATAAGCAGTTTAAAATCTGCCGCATCTGGCGACATCATTACATTAAGCCCAGGAACTTACACACTAAATCAAACTTTAGTTATCAATAAACATATTACGTTAAAATCTGAAGACGAAACGAAGCCTGCAGTAATTGAATTCACGAACAACGATGTCGCATTTGAAATGCACCCGAAAGGCACTCTTAAATTAGAAGCGGTAAGCCTGAAAGGAAATGAGCAATTAAATACGTTTGCAACTTTAGATAAAAACATGAGCAAGGCTTATAATTTATTTTTAGACAAAGTAGAGATAGCTAATTTCAATCGTGTTTTAGAAACCTCAAAAGGCTCTTTTGCAGATACTGTATCTGTTAAAAACTCCCTTATTAAAAACTGTAAAACGGGTGTTTTACTAAATAAGGAAACGAATGACAAAGGCGATTACAACTCAGAATTTGTAATTATAGAAAATACAATATTTAACAACGTTAGCGGAACTATCTTAGACTACTACAGAGGCGGTTATGATGAATCGACTATTGGAGGAAATCTAGTTTTTGTAAACAATGAAGTAACCAATTCTGGAAAAGCATCTACAGACAACATTCTAATAAAAAATAGAGGTATTGTAAATGTACGTTTTGCTGATAATAATTTTAGCAATAACCCGGTTAGAACCATTGCAGTTCTATGGGGTGAAAAAAGTCAGAAACCAGAAAATAATCAAATTCAAAACTCTGGTGAAATTAAAGTCGTTCAGAACTTGAAATTAAAATTAATGTACTAATAACTCTTGCTTTTGTTACAGTTTCAGAAATATCTTTGCCTAATTTTACTATTCGGTAGCAGTACGCTATTTGCTCAGCAAATACCTTCAAATTCTATTATTCCCAATACGGAATTACAAAACTTTTTGAAGGCACCGCTTAAATCGGAATTGAAACAAGCAACACAAGCTGAATTAGCCGCTTATTTTAGAACCAAATTCTCCGAACGTTATTTTTACGATTGGAAAACTAATGAAAAGCGTGTTGAAACCTATTTTGAAACTTACCCTGAATTAAAAAACTATCACACCAATAGAGCTGAAGACCATTTAACCAAATATCAAGCAGATGCAAAATGGAAACTACCATTTAACTATCAAAATGGAAAACCTGTAAACGCCTATGCTTTACGCCATTTGGCTAGACAACATAAAATGGTAGATATCGGATATTACTATTTCTATACCGGTAAAGATGTACAATATTTAGATTATTTCACCCAACAACTAAGTTCACTAAACCAAGCATTAGAAAGTAATACTTACGAAACTATAAAAGACGGTAACGGTATTTACGAAGCTTTCCGATCAGGTTATCGCGTTTTAAATTGGTTACAGCTACATAATTTATTTCTTGGAGAAACAGAGTATTCGGATGAGGAGCAATTAACTACAATCGCAACGCTTTTACAGCATGCACAACACCTATACGAACACAATAGCGAATTTAAGTCAGGAAATCACCAAACACGTGGTCTCTCCGCTTTAGCTATGATTGCAATTGTCTTGCAAGATTTTGAAGGCGCTAATGTTTGGTATAGTCATGCTATGAAATTACTAGAAGCCCATCTTTCAAAAGAAATTAATGCGGATGGCTTTCAGTTTGAAAGATCTGTCCATTACCACATGAGCGATATTGGAAACTATTTTTACGTTTACCAATTAGCCAAAAAAAGCAATTTACAAATAAGCACCTATTGGGAATCGCAATTAAAAAACATGTTTAGCACATTGGTGAAAATTGCTTACCCAAATAAAACAGCACCTGTACTATCGGATGATACCGATCAGCCTTGGGCAGAATACAATATTATTTCGAATGCTATAACCTTGGGCTATGTTATGTTTAACAATCCTGAAATGGGTTATTTTGCAAATAGCCATATCGATGCTAAAATGTTCTGGTACTTAAGCAGCGAACAACTAAATATGCTTACTGATATTAACCAGAAAAAACCAGAATACCAATCGCTTCATTTTCCAGAAACAGGTTACTATATTATGCGAAATGGCTGGGATAAAAAAGATCATATGTTGGTTATTTCTGCCGGCTTAGATTCCTTAAAACCCGACCATCAACATGGCGATATGCTTGGTATTCAAGGCATGGCCAACGGACAAGTTATACTTCCCAATTACCAAGTACGCTACTCATTGGAAGATTATGAATGGTTTAAAAATTCTATGGTTAAAAATGTAGCCTTAGTTGATCAAGAACTTCAAGGAAAACAATACACGTCAAATAAAGGCGGTAGTGGTTTTGGGAAATTTAAAAAACTTCCAAAACCAGAAACTATACTTTGGGAAACCTCTGAAAACTTCGATATTTTTGTTGGAACACATGATGGGTTTAATAATATAGATGTCGCTTATACCCGTCAAGTAATAGATAGTAAAGATGGCTTTTGGATTGTAAAGGACAACTTTAAATCTAATCAAGAACATACTTACAAACAAATATGGCAAGGACATTATACAACCGAAAATGAGCCTAATCTGTTAAGAGCGAGTTTTAATGATGGTTCAGGTTTAGACATTTACCAACTTCAAGATGTTTCCAAGGTAGAATCCTCTGGTGCACGTGGTAAATCGTGGCATACAGTAAGCTCTGAGCTTGTTTCAAATTACAGTTTCATTACTATTGTATATCCTTTTGAAACTTTTGATAAGCGAATTAACAATCAATTAGATTCAAAAATATTTAGAGGATGGAAACAACTCGATACTGCATTCAATTCCGAAAACAATCCAGCGAGTCATATTCTTTACAAAAACAACACATACTATGTGTTTGAAGCAAAAAACCTAAAAATTGGTCAACATCACTTAACTTTCAATAAGGAAACCGACTTATACATTAGTATTGAAAATGGACAAATTCACTTACAATCCTTAACAGACAAAGCGGTTGTTTTAGAATCTTACAATAACAAAAAAATAAAAACAACCCTAGAACCAGGCGATAGCTACGATTGTCATATTGAAAATTAGAACCCGATTTCCTCATCAATTATGATGTTTTTTTAAGTTAAGTTTAGCAATCTCATAAATTTTTATATATTTGGTCAACCAATCTGGTCAACCAATTGTTAAATTAAAATTATGAATCGGTATATAAATCGTTATTTTTATTGTTTACTTCTATTAGCCTTCTTAATTTTCAATTCCTGTAAGCCAGAAAAAAACAACAATCCAGAACCTCAAACAACAACTGCAGAACATCCAAAACTGGTATTAACAGCAGAAGGAGTTTCAACTATAAAATCACAGTTGGGCAATATTCCACTTTTCGACAAGTCATTAGCAGAAACCAAAGCTGCTGTAGATGCTGAAATTGCATTAGGTATTTCAGTCCCTTTACCTGTAGATTTATCAGGTGGCTACACACATGAACGTCACAAAAAGAATTTTTTAACCATGCAAAAAGCTGGTTTACTTTTTCAAATTCTAGAAGACGAAAGTTATGCTATATATATTCGTGATATGCTTATGGCTTATGCGGAAATGTATCCAACATTACCCGTACACCCACAAAAACGCTCGTATGCTAGAGGCAAAATATTTTGGCAATGCTTAAACGACTCCAATTGGTTGGTTTACACAAGTCAGGCATACGACTGCATTTACAATTGGCTTTCTAAGGAAGACCGTGATTATCTTGAAAAAGATTTATTTAGACCTTTTGCCGATTTTATATCTATTGGTAATCCTCAATTTTTTAATCGTGTACACAACCACAGTACTTGGGGAAATGTAGCCGTTGGAATGATCGCTTTAGTCATGAATGACGAGGTGCTTTTAGACCGTGCTCTTCATGGTTTAAAAACAGACAACTTAAAAGCCGGTATGAAAGATGATGACGGTGGATTTATAAAATTAGAAGGTCAGAAAGTTGGTTTTTATGGCAATTTAGAAGAGCCATTTTCTCCTGATGGTTATTATACAGAAGGCCCTTACTACCAAAGATATGCCATGTATCCTTTTTTAATATTTGCAGAAGCACTTCAAAACAAAAAACCAGAACTTAAAATTTTCGAATATAAAGATGGTGTCCTTCTAAAGGCCGTAGATGCCTTACTTAATTTATCGGATGCTAGCGGAAACTTTTTCCCTATTAACGATGCTCAAAAAGGAATGTCGTATTACTCACGTGAATTAGTTACTGCCGTTGATATAGCTTACCATTACGGTGGTGAAAACCCACAGCTATTAAGTATTGCAAAAAAACAAGATCAAGTTGTTTTGGATGATACGGGATTAAATGTTGCTTTAGGCGTTAAGGCTAACAAAGCTGAACCATTTATAAAAAAATCTTTAGAATTACGCGATGGACCTCATGGCAAACAAGGTGGACTAGGAATACTAAGAAGTAAGGATTTAGAATTACTTTTTAAATATACTGCTCACGGTTCTAGTCACGGACATTATGATAAATTATCCTACTCGCTTTATAACGAAGGTCAGGAAACAATTCAAGATTACGGACTAGCACGATTTGTTAATATAGAACAGAAAGGTGGCGGTAACTACTTAAAAGAGAATAGTACTTGGGCTAAACAAACAATAGCGCATAACACTCTAGTACAAAATGGGAAATCGCATTTTGGTGGTATTTATGATAAAGGCAGCCAGCACCATTCTGAAAAATATTTCTTTGATGCTAGTAACCCCGCAGTTCAAGCAGCTAGTGCTATTGAAAACAATGCCTACCCTGGAACTAATTTACAAAGAACTATGGTTCTTATAACCGATAGTAGCAACCAAAAACCTTATGTATTAGATATTATGAGGGTACGTTCTAACAACACCAATCAGTACGACTTACCGTTATATTATAAAGGTCATATAATGTCAACAAATTTTAAAGTTGATATGCCTGAGACTTTAAAAGCATTAGGTCCTGAAAATGGATACCAACACTTATTTCTTGAAGGAAAAGCAAAAGCTAACGGATCCAATGCCAATATAAACTGGTTACAAAACAATATTTTTTACACAGCAACTACAGTTACATCGGAAGATGACGACTTAATACTTGCAAGAATTGGTGCTCATGACCCAGAGTTCAACTTACGAAAAGAACCTGCATTTATTTTAAGAAAACCTGCTAGTAAAAATGCACTTTTTGTTAGCACAATTGAAGCTCACGGTAGTTACAGTCCTGTATCGGAATTTGCTATCAATGCATATAGTTATATTAAAAATCTTGAGGTTGTAATAGATAACGACAAGTATTTAGCTGTAAAATGGCAATATAACGATCAACCTTATATGTTTGTCATGGCAGTTGACGACAACACAGAAAACACCAACCATTCACTAGATATTGCAGGTAGCAAGAAATTGTGGGTTGGTCCTTTTAAACTTTTTAAACTTTAATTAATAAATAAATTTACAGATGAAAACATTTGGAACTAGTAAAGAATTCATTTTTGGCGATGAAATAGAATGGGAAGTTGTAGGCGAAGGTCTAAAACGTAAAATCATGGGATACGATGATAAAATCATGCTTGTAAAAGTAAGTTTTGAAGTTGGTGCCGTTGGTATACTTCATGAGCACTACCACTCACAGGTTACTTACGTTGAAAGTGGCGAGTATGAATTAACCATTGGCGACGAAACTAAAACAGTAAAAGGCGGTGATAGCTTCTACATTCCACCACACGTAATGCACGGTGCTGTTTGTACAAAAGCGGGTATATTAATAGATGTGTTCAGCCCAATCAGAGAGGACTTTATGCAATAAAACACCTCTGTTTTTATGAATTTGATGTTTTAGTAACATAAAATATCATTTTTTTTACGAAAACGTTGTATTTAACATAAAATTATATATATTTGGTAAACCAATCTGGTAAACCAGTTTTTTACCATAAAAAAAGGATAGGTGCACGCCTATCCTTTTTGGAATTTACTTCTTTGGAGGGAAGTAATACACAGTAGTTTCTTAAGCAAGAACCATGTGATCTACAAAAATACTAAAAAGTATTTTATTTAGAATACGAGCCTGTTGTTTTTTAAGTAGCTATTGACGTTTATTCTTAACTAAAACTAAATAACTAATTTATGAATGTGAAAACAAATCTATTCTTAATTGTAATGCTACTCTTAAGTTTTACAATTTGGGCTCAAGAAGGAACAACAGTAAAAGGTCAAATCCTTGCAACTGCTGACAATCTACCGATGCCAGGCGTTAATGTTATTATATTAGGGACGGCCAAAGGGACGTCTACTGATTTTGATGGCAATTATGAACTGAAAGTGAATAAAGGAGACATCCTACAATATTCATTTGTTGGGTATGTAACTAAAACTGTAACAGTAGACAACCAACAAACTATTAATGTTAGCTTAGATGAAGACGCTAGTCAATTAGACGAAGTCGTTATTATAGGTTATGGTACACAAAGAAAAAGTCACCTTACCGGTGCTATTTCTAAAGTAGAAAACAAAGATTTAGAACAAATAGCTGTTACCAGAGTTGATGATGCCTTAGTTGGTAAAATTTCTGGTGTAAACATTCAAGCTACCGATGGTGAAGCTGGTGCTGCACCAACTATTAGAATTCGTGGTACGGGTTCATTAGCAGGTAGTTCAGATCCACTTATTGTAGTTGATGGATTAGTTGTAGATAACGACTACCTTGGTTCATTAGATATGAATGATGTGGAATCTTTTGAAGTATTAAAAGATGCTGCCTCTTCTGCAATTTATGGATCACGTGCTGCCAATGGGGTTATCATGATTACTACAAAACAAGGTAAAGAAGGTAAAACAGTATTTACATACAACACGTATACTGGTTGGAAAGATGCTAGACAAAGTGATGACTACTATTTTTCAGTAGCAGAAACTGCAGCAGCAGAATTAGCTGCAACAGGTACGTTATCAGACAGAACCAAGTACAAACAATTAATTGGTGTTGATAACGACTGGCAAAATATAATTTTTAATGGTGGTATTATTGAAAACCACTCTTTCAGTGCCCGTGGTGGTAGTGAAAAAACAAAATACAGTGCCACTTTCGGCTATCTACATGATGAAGGTGTATTACTTACAGACGATTACAAAAAGTATAATTTAAAATTACGTTTAGATACTAAAGTAACAGACCGTTTATCATTTGGTGTAAACATAGCACCGTCTTACACTTCTCAAAGACGTTTTGATGGTTCTACACACGATATTTTAAGACAAGCACCATGGTTACCACTTTATCATGACGAAAACACTATTCAGTTTGTGGATTCTGCGCTCTATCCAAATGTAAAACCTGGTGATTATGCTACACAAGAACATTTTGATAATTACGATTTATATGGCGACGGAAGTTCAATGGTAAATATTAGTTCTACTAGTAACACCAATCCAGGAGCTAAAGTTTTAGAACGTAACCGTACTGATGATAAATTTAAAATGTATGGTAGTTTCTATGGTAAATACAAAATTGCTAAAGGCTTAACTTTTAGAGCCTCTATAGCAGGAGATTTCCAAAACACAAAAAGAATAAGATGGCAAGGTATCTACGCTAGTAGAAACGGTGCAGACGCATCACAATTAGATATTGAAAGTATTAACAGATTACATATTGTAACAGATAATTACTTCAACTACGATACTACTATCGGAAATCATGATATTTCAGCAATTTTAGGTTTTGCAGCCGAAAAATGGGATACAAGCTCTGAAGCTGCTCGTGGAACAGGATATGAATCTGATTTAATTCAAACGTTATCTGCAGCACCAACAATTGCTTCTGCAGAATCTATTGAATACCAACAACGTTTAATGTCTTATTTTGGTAGATTTAACTACGCATACGACAATAAATATTTAGTTTCTTTAAGTTTAAGAGCTGATGGTTCTTCTGTTTTTGGACCTGAAAACAAGTACGGATACTTCCCTGCTGCTTCGGTTGGTTGGATAGTAAGTAACGAAGACTTCTTAAGTTCAAGTAATGTTTTAAGCACCTTAAAACTACGATTTAGCTACGGTGTAACAGGTAACACAAACCTAGATACTGGCGATTCATTAATTGATAGTTATCCTTATTTAGCATTATTAAACTCATCAACAGCTATTGTTAATGACGGTGCTCAATCTGGTTACAACCCAATTAACATTGCTAATCCAGACTTAAAATGGGAACGTTCTATTGAGATGAACCCAGGTGTTGATTTCGGATTTTTTAACAATGCCGTTTCTGGTTCTATTGAATACTACAAGCGAACAAGTGACCAGTTATTATTATACAACCCAATTGCATCAACTACAGGTTTCACAAATGCCTTAGTTAACTTAGGTGAAGTTGAAAATAGTGGTTTTGAACTTGAAATTACCACACGTAATATTTCAAGAGAAAAATTCAGATGGTCTACAACTTTAATCGCATCAAGAAATAAAAACGAATTAGTTGATTTTGGAGATTCAAACGGACAAATTCAAAATGTAGATGATAAGCGTGCTGCTGAATGGATTAATTTAGTAGGAAACCCAATTTCTTCTTTTTATGGATGGGTAGTAGATCATGACATCCCTTCACAATACATAGTTAACCCTTACCATCCAATTGGAGGTGAAGCAGAAAGCGTATATGTAAAAGATTTAAATGGTGACGGTGTAATTGATGATGATGATAAAACAATCCTTGGTAACCCATATCCAGATTTAGTATGGAGTTTATCAAATGACTTCAAAATTGGAAACTTCGATTTTAGTTTTATGGTTCAAGGTAGTCATGGTGCTGAAGTAAGAAACATGGGTGACCAATACTTATTCAATCACTTTACAAGTTCTCAAGGGTTTACGTCTGACACACCAAATCAAGAGTTTATAAAAGAAAAAATATTTACTGATGATATTGTTCAAGATGCATCTTATGTCGCCTTAAGAAATGTAAACTTAGGTTATAACATTCCTAAAGAGTTTATTTCTAAAACAGCTGTTATTACCAAAGCAAGAGTTTATGTTGCAGGACAAAATTTAATGTATTTCACAGCCGATGACTATACCGGTTTTAACCCAGAATCTATTGATGATACATCAGGTACAACCTATGGATATCAGCGTGCAGGGAAACCAATTTTTAGTACAATCTCATTAGGTTTAAATCTAGAATTTTAAAAATATGACAACTATGAAACACATAAAATATATAACCGGTTTATCTTTAATGCTACTTGTTTCATCTTGTGGTGAAGATTTCCTAGAACCAGTACCAACTTCAGCTGTTAGTGCCACGGCATATTATACAACTGAACAGCAATTAGAAACAGCAGTTGTAAACATGTACGATGGCTTACAAGGTGTTAATGCATCTGAAATTACTGATGCTGATTTAAATCACGCCACTCAAGTTGAGTTTTATTTAACGGAAATGCGAAGCGATAACACAAGAACTAAAAGTAGTGAAGGTGAAGCCGCTCAATTTGAAAGTTATACAATAACAGCAAACAACGGTATCGTATCTGATTACTACACGAGTTTTTATAACATAATTTTCAGAGCTAATATTGTTATGGAAAATTTAGATGTAGCGTCTGAAACAAAAGCTGAACAATTTGAAGGAGAAGCAAGATTTGTACGTGCTTACTCACACTTTAATCTTGTTAGACTATTTGGAGACATTCCTTTAATAAACAGTGTTATTGCAATCGACGATACAGAATCTCAATTCACAAGAATATCAAAAGAGGTAGTTTATGAATCTATTGAAAACGATTTATTATTAGCTATAGAAAAATTAGACGGTATTGGTAACCAATATAAGTCTAGAGCTTCAAAAGCAGCTGCTCAAGCATTATTAGCTAAAGTTTATTTAACGCAAGGCACTAATTACCTTGATGCTCAAATTCTATGCGAAGCAGTAATGGGTAGTGGTTTTGCCTTAGAACCTAACTTTAAAGATGTTTTTTATAATGAAAACAACAACGAAGTTATCTTCTCAATAGCTTATATAAATGATAACGTAAACGACAGTCAAAACTTTTCAGCAGAATGGTTAAACGGTGTTGGTAGAACAAGTGGTGTAAACTATGTAACAGACAATGTTATAACAGATTTAGAAGCATTTGGAGGAACAGATCGCGCATTTTACTCATACAGAATTGATGATCGTCAACCATCACAAAACCAAGTGGCTAAATACTTACCACATGGTGATGAAGAAAGAGGTATTGCAGCAACTTCTAGCGATGCTACATCAGCAGGTAACGATTGGATTGTTATCCGTTATGCCGATGTATTACTTATGCATGTAGAAGCTATTATGGCTGACGGACAGCAAACATCTGCTTCAGCAGCACTTAACTCATTCCAATTAGTAAGAAACAGAGCTGGTTTAACAACACCAGTAACGAACATTAGTAAAGAAGACTTATTAATGGAGAGACGTGTAGAGTTAGCTTTTGAAAACCAACGCTTTTTCGACTTAGTTCGTTTTGGTGTAGCGCAAGAAGTCTTATCACAATTCTCTCAAGAAAACGACTATAGCTTTAGTGCAACAGATTTATTGCTACCAATGCCACAGCGTGAAATTAACTTAAGTAATGGATTAATGACCCAAAACCCAGGGTACTAAAAAATATAAACGATGAAACATATATTAAAAGAAATTTTAAGTTTTGTATTAATCACTACCCTATTTATAGGCTTCCAATCTTGTAGTGATTTTGAAAAGTATGAACTACCTGAAGCTGGTTCAATTCCAGATGCAACACCTCCAAGTGCTTTATTTGAAGCTACACAAGGAGAAGGCGCTGAGTTTCTAACCTATAGTTTTTCAAACCTCTCTACGAGTGCTACAAATTATTTGTGGGATTTTGGAGACGGTAACATGTCTATGGAGTTAGATGCCGTTAATACATTTCCTGATGAAGGAACTTATACTGTTTCCTTAACAGCATCAGACGATTTAGGAGCTATTAGCACATATACACAATCTATTGAAGTTATTGAGCCAGAGGCACCTGAAGTACCTAACCCGACCTTAGTGAATGCAGATTTCGATAAACTAGCTAAATTAAACGCTTCAGATTGTAACTGTTCTGGTTGGGATAATGACGATATTGGCGAGCAAGGAGAATCTAGTTCAGGTAATGGTGGATCGGACAACGTATTAAAATTTGATAACAACGAACCAGATCACATCTATCAAGAGTTTGAAGTTGTACCAAACGTTGATTACACTATTACTGTAGTAACATCCTTTAAAAGTTTAATTAACAACACGCCGCCTATGCCTAGCTCATTAGAGATAAGAGTATTATCAGGAAACGGTTATGAAAGTGGCTACACACCTACATACTACGAAACAGCACCAGAATTTCCATCTTCAGGATATGGATATACATCTATAACTCAAGTTGAAGAAGCTGCTAACAACTTACTTACTGAAACATTAACTAACCCAGAAAACGACGATTAT
The DNA here is from genome assembly GCF_054031195.1 of Algorimicrobium bowmanii. The sequence continues at coordinate 515,353 of NZ_CM132929.1, read as the reverse complement.
TTTACAGATGTTTTCACATTCAACTCAGGAGCTAACACAAGTGTTGCTTTATTTATGAGAGGTATCGGTGGTGAAGCTACAGGAGAGTATGGTTATACAAGTGGGGATGAAGAAATCCGTATCGATTCTGTATCTATTACCGCAAACTAAAATATGAGGTATATACAAAATAACATATTATCCGTACTATTAATAGCTTTCTTGTCTATTAGCGTTACATCCTTTGCACAAGAGGGTAACGCTAAAGATGCGAAAGCCAAAAAGGAAAAGAAAAAAAAGAAGCGCAAAAAATACAAGTTACCGGAAATAGACTTAAGTCATTGGAAAGTAACTACCCCGAGTGGTGATGGAAAAAAACCAATGGAATTTGAACCACCAGAAATATTAAACTATGGTTCAATTGCCGAGTTAAAACCATACATGTATAACGATTCTACAAAAGGGGCTTTAGTCTTTTATGCCTTCCCTAGCGGCGCTACAACCAAAAACACCAAATATTCCAGATCCGAATTACGAGAACAAATGGTACCTGGAAGCAATAAAGTTAATTGGACGTTTGCACAAGGAGGCTATATGAAAGGTACCCTACAAATGGGAAAAATCACTAGAAAAGACGACGGAAAATATCCGAAAGTGATTATTATGCAAATTCATGGTCGCTTAACAAACGAACAGCGCGATTTAATAGGACAAGATGATAATAATGCCCCCCCAATATTAAAAATATATTGGCAAAACGGTAAAATACGAGTAAAAACCAAAGTGCTTAAAAACAAAAATGCATCCGATCTCGAAATCCTACATGAAGATGCTTGGGGCGATGATAAAGGATACACCTTTAAGCAAGAAGTTGGCTTTAAAAAATTCACTTTAGAGGTGACCGTAACCGATGGAAAAATGGTTGTTACTTTAAACAATCATGAATATGCCGTTTATGAAGATATTAATATGAAGCGATGGGGTATTTTCGAAAATTACTTTAAGGCCGGAAATTATTTCCAGTCTCGAGAAGAAGGTACGTCTGCAGAAGTTAAATACTATAGTTTAGAAGTTTCGCATTAGTTTATTGTTTTAGTCTAGTAACTTTTTAGTTGAATTTTACTGATCTAAATTTCGGATCAGTGAAATTCGGCGAAACTTGTAAAAATTAATCCAGATTTAGTAAGGCTTGGTTTATAATATTACTTAAATTTAGCAACTGAAACTGGTTAACCAATTTTTTCAAAGTTAAAAAGTATGAAATTAGAAATACTTACAAAAAACGACAATCACGACATACAGAAGGATATTTTACACAAAATCAAGGAGTTAATAAACTACAAAAACCTTGAACCTGGTGATAAACTACCATCCGAACGTATGTTATCTGAAAAATTTGAAGTATCTCGTGGTAATCTTAGAGAAGCCATTCAGAAATTAGAATTTTATGGTTTATTAGAATCCATACCACAAAGCGGCACTTTTGTAGCAAACATTGGTGTTACAGCAATGAACGGAATGATTGATGATATTTTAAGATTAGAAGATCCAGATTTCAAATCGTTAGTAGAAACACGCATTTTACTCGAACTAAAAACAGTGCGTTTAGCTGCTTTAAGACGAACGGAAGACGATTTAGAAAAACTAAAAAATGCTTTAGATGCCTACACTGAAAAAGTAATGAATGGTGAAGATGCCGTACAGGAAGATTTACTGTTTCATCTAGCTATAGCTAAAGCCAGCGGTAATGTAACTATGAATACATTCATGCTTATGATTACCCCTGAAATTATTACAAACTTTGAGAAAAACCATGTTTGTGATAAAGATCAACCTAAAATTGGGATAAAAGAGCATGAAGCAATTTTTGAAGCCATAAAAAATAAAGCACCTCAAGAGGCTAAACAAAAAATGAAAGAGCATTTTAAAGTATTATACCAATACTGTTATAATATAAAATAATTAAAAGATTGAAATGAAATGCACGACTCATTTCAATAGAATAATAAAAAAGGAGGGATAGTAATTTTAGTAGTTAACGAGCACATTGTTTATTCCTGATAATTACTTCAACAGCAGTTTAGATAATTTTTGAATTCTAAACTACAACAGACATGTTTTACATAAATTAAAAAAATAATGAAACTAAAAGGATTAAGATGGTGGGTGGTTGGCTTGATTGCCATTGCTACGATTATTAACTATATAGATCGTACGTCATTAAGTGTTCTTTGGCCGGACATAGCGAAAGAGTTATACCCAGGACATACACCTGATGAAACCAAGGCAATATATGCTTTAATCTCAATTGTTTTTGTGTTTTCGTATGCGTTTGGACAAGCAATATTTGGAAAAATTTTCGATTGGGTAGGCACACGAATAGGATTTGTATTGTCTATCGGTGTGTGGTCTGTTGCCACAGCATTACACGCTTTAGCTAAGGGTGTTTTAGGCTTTGGTATTTTTCGTGCCATATTAGGTGTTGCTGAGGCAGGTAACTGGCCAGGAGCAACCAAAGGTAATGCAGAATGGTTTCCTACCAAGGAACGTGCACTTGCGCAAGGAATTTTTAATTCTGGTGCTGCAATAGGAGGAATTATTGCTATCCCATTAATCGCTTTTCTAACCATTTATTTTAGTTGGAAATCAATATTTATCTTGATTGGATTGACAGGTTTACTTTGGTTGATACCTTGGTGGATTTTAGTAAAAGCACCACCTAAAAATCACCCTTGGATTACAGATGAAGAACGTAACTATATCTTGACAGGCCAAAAAAAGGAAGATGCTAAAAAGAACGAAGTTGAAGAGGATGAATACAACCCTAATACTAAAGAATTACTTGGACATAAGCAAAGTTGGGGAGTTATATTAGCTTCAGCAGCAATTGATCCAATTTGGTGGTTGTTTGTTTTTTGGATACCAATATATTTAAATGAAGTTTATGGTATGGACGTGAAATCTATTGGACTTTATGGATGGGTACCTTATGTAGGAGCAATGTTAGGAGCTTGGTTTGGAGGATTGTTGGCGCAAAATAGATTAAAAGCAGGTTGGAATGTTAACAAAACTAGAAAGATGGTAATTACACTTGGGTGTTTTATAATGTTACCAGCATTATTAGCCATGGCAAATCCTGGAGGACCTACTACAGCTGTTATTATTATGGCTGTAATATTGTTTGGATTCCAAACAGCAATTGGAAATGTTCAAACTTTACCTAGTGATCTTTTTAGTGGGAAAACAGTAGGAACATTGGCAGGGTTTTCTGGTATGGCAGCCAAACTTACCGCAGCAGGTTTAACTTATTTAGTGCCTTGGCTAACTAGTGGAGGAAATTATACGCCAGCATTTGTTATTGGAGCAGGTTTAGCGATTTTGACTTTAGTTAGTGTTTGGGTATTAATACCAAAAGTTGAATCAATAAAAAAAATAAATTAAATTAAAAATTAAATAAAAATGAGTAATTCAAAAGGAAAAGTAGCAGTAGTAACCGGAGCCACAGGCGGAATCGGTTTTGAAGTAGCAAAAAAACTAGGTCAAGAAGGGTATACTGTACTTTTAAATGGTTTAGACGAGGGACGAGGAGCAGCAAGAATTAAAGAACTTACTGAAGAAGGTATCACAGCTGAATTCTATTGTTTTGATGTTACTAAAGAAGAAGAAGTAACAGCAAACATCACTAAAATTGGCGAAAAATACGGAAAGATTGATGTTTTAGTGAATAATGCTGGTGGACTTGGCGGAAGATCTAGATTTGAAGAAATGACTACTGAATTTTTCAGATCAGTTATGGCTTTAAACTTAGACTCTGTATTTTTTGCATCACGTGCGGCTATCCCATTCTTAAAGAAAGGTGATCACCCAACAATTATTAACTTTACATCTAATGCAGCATGGACTGCAGGTGGACCAGGTGCAGGTATCTACGGCACTTCTAAAGCTGGGGTGCACTCAATCACGAGAGCTTTAGCTAAAGATTTAGCTGAATACGGTATTCGCGTAAACGCGGTATCTCCAGGTACAATTGATACGCCTTTCCACGCACAAATTAAATCTACTAAACCAGAAGTATTTGCTTCATGGGCAAACAACATTATGTTAGGACGTTTAGGTCAGCCACAAGATGTTGCTTCAGTAGTAGCGTTTTTAGCTAGTGAAGGTGCAAGCTTTATCACAGCTGAAACAATTCAAATTGGAGGTGGTCAAGCATTAGGTATCTAAACAACCAAAAAACATCCATAAATAAAAATAACTATAGCCCTACAATGAATAGAATAGTCACATTTGGAGAAATTATGTTACGCTTATCTACTGAGCGACATTTACGATTTACACAAGCTAAATTCTTTGCCGCTACTTATGGTGGTGGCGAATTTAACGTTGCTGTTTCTCTAGCCAATTACGGAATGAATGCGGAGTTTGTAACACGAATTCCAGACAACGAAATTGGTGCATGTACGTTAAAAGAAATGCGAAAACTTAACGTAAATTCTCAAAATGTGGTTATGGGGGGCGATAGGCTTGGTATCTATTTTTTAGAAACTGGAGCAGGAACTCGTGGTAGCAATGTGGTATATGACCGTGCTAATAGCGCGATAGCAACAGCTAGTAGTGATGATTTTGATTGGGAAGAAATATTTAAAGGTGCTACTTGGTTTCACTGGAGCGGTATTACACCAGCAATTTCAGAAAGTGCTGCAGAAGCATGTTTAAACGCTGTAAAAACAGCACATAAAATGGGTTTAACCATTTCCTGCGATTTAAATTACAGATCTAAACTTTGGCAATATGGAAAACAACCAAAAGATGTCATGCCCGAACTTTTAAAATATAGTCATATAATTCTTGGCGATATTGATACGGCATATTTCATGTTAGGAAAAAGTAAAGTAGAACCTAATTATCAGGATGAATCATCTCTTCCTGTTTTATACGAAGCGCTATTTGACCTATGCCCTAACTTAAAAACAGTTGCAACAACCCTAAGGTATTCGGTAAGTGCATCACACCAAAGAATAGGAGGTATTTTATTTGATGGTAAAACATTATATAACGCAGCTATAAAAGAAGTTACACCTGTAGTAGACAGAGTTGGTAGTGGCGATGCTTTTATGGGCGGCTTAATTTACGGTTTACTTGAATATAAAAACCAAACCCAAAAGGCATTAGATTTTGCCGTTGCGGCATGCTGTTTAAAACATACTATTTCTGGAGATTACAATTTAGTTTCGGTAGCAGAAGTAGAAAAAATGATGAGTGGGAAAGCCAATGGTAAAGTATCACGGTAAATAACCTAACAAGTCATAACATTAAATAATAACACAACTTAAAATGCAAACCAAAACAGCCTTTTAAAAAGGAATTTAAATTTGGTTTGAAAAAGATATTACAACCCTCAAAATATGGCAAAATATACGCGAATAGAAGTCGCACAAACAATGAAAAACACCGGATTAGTACCGTTGTTTTACAACTCCGATATCAGCATAGCAAAAAACGTATTAAAAGCATGTTATGATGGCGGTGCGCGATTAATGGAATTTACAGCTCGTGGAGATTTTGCACATGAAGTTTTTGGCGCATTAAACAAATATGCTTTAGCTGAACTACCCGGTATGATTTTAGGAGTTGGATCGGTAACAGATGCTGCAGCAGCTTCAAGATATATGGCATTGGGAGCTAATTTTATTGTAACACCAGTTTTCCGAGAAGATATTGCTATTGTTTGCAACAGAAGAAAGGTATTATGGTCTCCTGGATGCGGCACATTAACCGAAATAGCAAAGGCTGAAGAATTTGGCTGCGAAATTGTTAAACTATTCCCAGGAGGTATTTATGGTCCTAATTTTATAAAAGCCATAAAAGGCCCACAACCATGGACAAGTATTATGCCAACAGGTGGTGTTGCACCAACTAAAGAAAATTTACAATCTTGGTTTGAAGCCGGTGTAACTTGTGTTGGAATAGGCTCAAAACTTATTTATAAAAATGAGGACGGCGCCTACAACTATAAAACAATAGAAGAATTAACTAAGTTCTCAATTGAAACTATTAAAGAGTTAAAAAAATAATCCAATTATGCAGCAATCTGGAGTAACTTTAAAAAAAATATCCTTGCTTTCTGGCTTTTCTGTTTCTACAGTTTCTAAAGCCTTAAATCATAAAGAAGATATTAGCGAGAAAACTAAAAATGTTATTTTAGACCTAGCAAAGCAACATAATTACAAACCTAATTATTCGGCACTTTCGCTTCGTAAAAAAGAAACTAAAACTTTTGGTGTTATCATTCCTGAAATATCAAACCAGTTTTACGGTAACTTACTTTCGGAAATAGAAAAAATTGCATTTGAAAACGGATACCGTTTAATGATTTTACAATCTTTAGGTTCTTCAAAAAAGGAAAAAGATTGCATGAAACTAATTTCTGATGGATCTGTAGATGGTATCATTGTACTATCATCGAAGCATAATGATTGTTTGTTAAAAATTAAGGATGATTTATATATCCCTCCTTATATTTACTTCAAAATAGACTTAGATAATTCCGAGAGTATTAACATTCCTAATTTAGCCTCATTATACTTTAATAATCTTTTAGAAGAAGTTAAACGCACTTATTAGAATCAATTCCGAACTCACAACACACAAGCTAGTATTTATATACTGGCTTTTTTAGTTTTTAATAGCATTGTTACAGCCTATCTAACAAACTATTTTAAATACTTCCAGTAACACTTCATAAACTAGTAATACCTATCTTAAACTTTATTAAAACAGATAGAAATACCCCATCAGCTTTAACAGAAACTAAAAATTAGTTATAAAAGGGGTCCCCCCTAAGAAACCCCAATTATAAAGTTAATCCCCCAATTAACTAACTAATAAAATACTTAAATATTAATAGCTTATAATTCAACAAAACAATTAACGCCGTTTAAAAACGATCGAACTAAATAACGATCATCTATGAGTCCATTATTAAAATCCAATTTGGTTTTACGATGTGAACCATCATGACGTTTATTATTATTTTTATTTTCTTTCATATATATCATTTTACCAAAAACACAACCATTTGAAAACCTAACACCATTCTATGATGATCTTTTACGTTTCTTTCTATCCTGTGTGGTAGCTATTTTGCTCGCAGACATATTTTGACTCATCCCTAGTTTAGAAAAACAATCAATGTTTACTTGATGGGTAATAAGAATTTCGGAAGAAAATTCATGATTAGAAGAATCATTTTCAAAAATTACAGATTGAGTCATCCCCTGACATGAAAGTGTAACAATTAAAAATGCAAATAGATTTAGGATACTAATTTTCATAGGTAATATGATTTGGTTGTTTTTGTTAATACAAGCTGTTTTTAGGCAACTTATATATCTTCTTTTTTCGGTTATTCAAATGTCAATATTTTTTTTAGAAAAAACGGTATTTGTAAGGGTAGCTATGGTGTAGTTTCCACACTACCCGGTGGGTAGCTATTCGTAATTAATTGAAAATAAACCAAATACGAAAGACAAACAAAAATCGATTAATAAGAGGAGTTCATTAAAAACCCCTCTTATAATCTCTCCTATTAATCAAACAACTAACGTTTAATAACTCTAAATACTTGAGTCATTCCTTTTAATGATACTGTTACCAGATAAACACCATCATTTAAGTTTTCATTTAAAGTAACTTGTATCTTATTATTTAATACATCATGATTCTTATTATAAATTTCCCTACCCAACATATCATTCACAACTAGTGAAACATTATGCCCATTTAGATTTTCGGCATTAATGTAAAATGAATTACCGCTTATCGGATTAGGGTATAAACTTAGTTTAGAAAGTAATGTGTTATTTTCAAGCGATAAAGGATATGAAACACTAATAATGTAATCCTCTATTTGTCCAAAAGTATAGCTTCCGCAGGCATCAGTTGGAGACACATTATAATTCTTTATAACTCGCATACGCGCATCACCTTCCAAAGCTGTATTTGGAACTACGATACTTGTTGAAGCTTGTTGACCGTCTGCTCCATTAGAATTAAGAATAGACCCTACCTCATACATTTCATCTGATTGAAATACTAAATCTTGATTCCAATCCACCCACACTGTAAAAAAGTTGGTAAAATTACCGACAGTATTACCTTCGGCTGAGAAATTATAAGTCCCTCCTGTTTCTACCTGTCCCACAATATTTGAGAAGTTTTCATAAGAAATTGAGCCACCTGTTGCTGATGTATTATCAATACCTGCAAATAAAACACGTGTAATAGGCTTAACGTTAGAAGCTACAGCATTACAATAGCCAGTATCTTCTAAAGTCGTAAAACTAATTCTTTCTGATGAAGTTAAAACATCTCCACATATAGAAACTACTTCAACTTCATATGCTGTTTCTGAAGATAAATCGGGCAAATTCACACCTGTTGTACCCGCTGCAACAGTACCTGTTAGGACAGGTGTAATTGAACCTTCTTCATAAAGATTTATACGATAACCTTCAGTTGCATCAGCAGAAGCATTCCATGTTAATACGGCACTATTACTAGTAATAGAACTTATAGCTATTCCTGTTACAGAATTACAACTAGCTACAGATTGAAGATTGATTGAGTACTCTTCAACCTCTCCAATAGAATAATCCTCACAAGGTTGCGGTATAGAAGAACCATTTTTCATAGAGACACGCATAGAAGTAGCTCCTAAGACCACATCTTCAGGAACAGTAAAAGATCCCGTAGCAATGGTATTGGAACTCGAGTTGTTTGCAAAAACTCTTTCCGATGAATCATAGATTCCATCACCATTGTAATCTATCCACACTCCATAAGAAGTATTGTAATTACCGTCAGCAGTAACAGTAATAAAAATACTATATAATTCACCAGCGGCTAGGTTAGTACTTATCCCTGTAAAGTCACTATAAGCACTGTCAGATGAATTATTATTTATTGTATTCAACCCTACATGGCTTATGTAATAATAATCTCTTGGCTGAGTTACTTCAGAATAACAATAAAACCCTTCAGTCATGAAACTTACGGTGTATAAGAATAATGAAGGTTCTTCGCTAGCACATTTACTTCTTACACTAACTTCATACTCGGTGTATTGTTTAAGCCCCGAAAGCGTATATGTATTTGTTGGAATATCATATATAGTTGTCCATGTGGTAGTACCAACTTCACGATATCTTAAATCATATAAAGAATTTGGAATTGTTGACCACGAAAAAGAAGCTGTATTTACTCCTATTTCAGTAGTAATTAAATCTGAAGGCGGTGTACAAGAAGGTATTGGCTCCCAATACAAATCATCTATAAAATAATTTTTACCATCAGCCCAAGACTGTATCGCTAATTTAGCGTTACTAGGAAGCGTTGTAGGAACCGTAATGATATATTCCGTTCCATCCCAACTATCATTAGTTATGGTTATTCGTTCTAACAATGTAAAATCTGACCAATCATTTTCATCCACAACATATCCAAAATCAAGGCGACCATTTGGCTCACTTACTCTAGCTTTAAAACGCAACCAATGTGTTCCAGCATTTACATTACTAAATGAAGGTAAAACACCTCTAAATCCAATTCTATTAGTAGGAGCATATAACTGTAGGCTTTGTGTTCCTGATGCTGGAGAAACATCATTTACTCCATAAATAACTGTATCCGTACTCCCTGAACCCTGTCTTACCCAACAATCTGGAAGCCCGTCATAACTATAAGTAAAATCGTATGAATCAAAATTTTCAAATAAATAATCTAAGTAAGTACAATCGGTTGTAAAGCCATATTTTGTAGACCAAACTCCTACATCTCCATTTCCACATTGCGCTTGCACATAAAAATCATAATACGTTTCTTCAGTTAATCCAGTTATGGTGTAAGACGTTGTTGTAGATGAAGCTGTACCGAGCTCATCAACACCACCAGGCGTATAACCATATGGTCCCCAAGAAATGTTCCACGCTGTTTCCACATCTCCTTCTGTCCAGGAAATTAATGCAGTAGTATCTGTAACATCAACATTATTAGCAACTAAGTTCGTTGGAGCTATACATCGGGTATTAAAACTAAAAGGACCTGCCCAATCACTTGTATATTCAGCACCACAATCCGTTTGTATATAATATTGGTAATCGGTTGTATTAACTAAGCCTGTTATCTGATAACTAGGAGTAGTACTCACATCAGCACCTATTTCATTCCCATCTCCCGGAACAAATCCAGACGCACCCCATAATATATTCCAAGAAGTGCCAAAACTATCAGATTCCCAAGATATATCGATAGTGGTATCTGATCTATCAACTGTAGTAACATTAGTAACAGGACTACAAGTAACACCTCCAAAATCTATAATGATATTAGGTCGTCTGTCTACAACTATCCCAGTACCAGTTGGAGCTCCAAAATCTTGCGTCCAACGTTGATGAGAATTTGTTTTTAGAGTGTATGAAATACCATTTCCTACTGCATATTTAGTAAGTCCATAAGGATTTGTTGAGCTGTCACCATAATTTGCTTCAACCATAACCTCTAAGTTATTACTTGAAAAGGCAAACGGGGTGCTTAATACAAAGTAATTCCATCCTTCAATTGGGTCTAGCGTATCATCATAAACCAAGGTCGCCCCAGCTATTTTATTTGCCCAAGTAACTTCTGATTGCAATTCATTTGAAGTCTCTCTTAAATAAATTTTAATAGGACTAGCAGCCCTATCCCCATACCTAGCGTTCCACGCTATCCTATAAATAGTACCTGTTGTACCAATTTCTGATGATGTATAAATAGCACTTGATCTTTCATATAAATATGCAGTACCTAATGGATAACTTTTTACATTCGTACCGTATCCAATTTCAACTTCTTGAGACATACCTTGCCAGGACATAGCAAGCATTAACATGGTTAGTAGATTTAGTAGATTTTTTTTCATAAACTTTTGTTTGGGTTACTCATTTTTTAAATTAATAATAGCTTTCACTAAAAATTTAGCACTGTTTTTAAAATGTATTTTAAAAAACAGTAATCAAAATTTTTAGTTTCTCAAATGTCTATACTTTCATTAAAAAAAAAGATTTTTAGCGGGTAGCTATGGTGTAGTTTTTACGCTACCCGGTGGGTAGCCAGATATACAGGGCTCGCATACAGTACTTTAAAAAAACCTGTAAATAAAAAAAACCGCTTTAAGCGGTTTTTAAAATAAAGCCGTATTTATAATACAAGCCAATAATATATAGGAAATTTAAACTATAACTTATAGTTTTCTCTGAGCATAACCCGACTAGAAACACCTAAAATTTCATAAATAGCCTTTAAATGATATTTAACCGTGTTTTCAGAAATGAAGAGTTCATTACCAATTTCTTTATTTGTTTTGCCTTCTTTAAGGAGTTTAACAATATCCAATTGTCTTTCGGTTAGGTTGTGTGTTTCTAAAATATCCTTTGAATTGTTATTGGTATCTATTTCTTCAGAAAGCCTTTTAACCTCCATACGGATATATTTATTCTCGCTTGAAATTAACTTATTTTTTTGCCTGAAAACAATTAATAAAACAACTAATACAATTACTAAAACAACAATAATTGCAGATATGATAGACAAGTAATACATACGATTCTCTTCAGCTATTTTTGCTGCAGCCTCCTTTTCTTGCGTTATTTTATCCTTTAAATTCAATAATTTATCATTATTAGAAGCAGCATCGTAATCTTTACGTTTAGAATTTACAATTTCTTCCATCTTTAAAGCATTTTCATAATCCCCAATAGTTTTATAATGCTTTGCTAAACTCTCATGCATAACCAAATCATAAATAGGAACTTCATACTCTTTTGCATAAAGGACGCCTTTATCAAAAGCATCCATAACTTTTGCTGAATCGCCTTGTAAGGAATATAACGCCAAAAGAGCACGGTAAACATTGGGTAAGTGCTTAGGATTCTCTTTTTCTAAAATTGCTGCTGCAATATCATAGTTTGCTTCAGCTTTCTCGAAATCATCATCCCAGACAGCAACTGCTGCTAAAACAGAATGGTAGTGAGCTAGGGTTTCTCTAGTCAAGTAACTAACCGTTTCAGGATCAAATTCGGTAAGAATAAACTTAACGTTTTCAAAATCTTTTATTTCAAAATAAAAAAACAACCGTTCTGCTAAAATTTTAGCCTCTAACTCATTTCTATGACTAGATTTTAAAGCTTCTTTCTCGGCAAGCTTAAGCATGTTAACAGTCATTACCTGATTGTAAACCCGTTTAAACGTATACGACATTTGAATGTACGCATGGGTTTTATCAAAGGAATCTGAATTTGGATCGTCTATTATACTTTCTAATTTAAGAAAGGAAACTTCATACTTGTGTTGATCATTAAGTTTGGATATTTCATCATCCAAAGCAATAGGATCGATATTCTGAGCAAAAATGAAAGATGGAATTATAAATAGAAGAATTTTCAGATAGGTTTTCTGACTCACGGGACTAGGGGTTTAATAATTCTATAAAATTAAAAAATATAATAGAATAAACTAATCAACTCACTGTTTTTGAACTCATAAAAGTATGAAATTTTAATAAAACAGGATATCACCATGACTAAGCACGTAAACTAATAGTAAAACGACCACTTAGAACTTGTATCCTTTATAAATAGCAGACTTATAGAAAAAACAAAAGCCATTCAATTTCTTGAATGGCTTTGTCTAACTTGCTCCTCCTCTTGGGCTCGAACCAAGGACCCTCTGATTAACAGTCAGATGCTCTAACCAACTGAGCTAAGGAGGAGTGTTATCGCTTTTGCGAGTGCAAATCTATATTTTATTTTAGAATTCACAAAACAAAATATAGATTTTCTTTATTTTTTTTTTCTATTCGAATATTGCCTTATAAATATCATTTCCATTAGCAAAGAGCACTAACGATATAAGTAGTATAAAACCAATAAGTTGCGCGTATTCCATAAACTTATCCCCTGGTTTTCTACCGGAAATCATTTCATAAATTAAAAACATAACATGTCCACCATCTAATGCTGGAATAGGCATTAAATTTAAAACACCAAGCATTATAGATAAGAATGCCGTAATAGCCCAAAACGCTTTCCAGTTCCAACTAGGTGGAAACATATTTCCAATTGCTGCAAAGCCTCCTACTTGCGAAGCACCTTTTTTAGTAAATATGTATTTAAACTGCGCTAAATAATCCTTAATAGTCCAATATCCTAATGCCGCTCCTTTAGTAACACTTTCACCTAAAGAATAGTCTTTATGATTTAAGGTTACATAATCAGGGTCGGTACCTTTTGTTACAATACCAATTGTCGCATCTTCCGATGGAACAACTTGAAATGATTCTTGTTTGTCGTTACGATTAACAACAACAGTAATAGCATCACCTGTTCTATTTTTTAATAAATATGTTAAATCCGAAAAATAGTTTACAGGCACACCATTTATAAATACTAATTTATCGGAAGCAAGAAGACCTGCTTTATCTGCCGGTGACCCCGGAACAATAGAATCTAATTTAAATGGCATTCTAGGTGTTAAAGCGGGTAAATCTCCAGCTTCAAACAATTGTGTACCTATATCTTCTGGAACTGTTAACTTAGCTGTTTCACCTGAAGCGCGTTCTACTTTAATTTCATTTACATCTCTAAATAATAAGTACGAATTTATATCTGTAACATCTTGAAACGCTGTTCCGTCAACAGAGACAATCTTATCACCTTGCTGAAATCCATAAGTTTCCATAGTTTTTGTTACGCCGTAACCATATTTTATATCATCTTTAGTAGAGTAATCGGTACCCCAAACGAATAAAATCATCATATAGATTAAGAATCCTAAAATAAAATTAACCGTTACACCACCTAACATGATAATTAATCGTTGCCAAGCTGGTTTGGTTCTAAATTCCCATGGTTGTGGAGGCTGAGCCATTTGCTCTTTATCCATGCTTTCATCAATCATACCGGCTATTTTTACATAACCTCCTAACGGCAACCAACCAATACCGTAAACAGTATCGCCAATTTTCTTCTTGAATAATGAAAACTTAACATCAAAAAATAAATAAAATTTTTCCACTCGTGCCCCAAAAAGCTTAGCTGGAATAAAATGTCCTAATTCATGTAGAACAATAAGGATAGACAGACTTAAGAATAATTGAGCTGCCTTTATTAAAATTACGGTCATATGAGATTCTTCGTTTTATAGCGCACAAAAGTAGTGTTTTAACACCATTTAGAAAATTATAACGAGGTTATTGCTATTTTTTTAACACGGTTTTATTAACAATTCCGTTATTAGTTTCTAACCTAACAAATAACATACCAGATGCATAGGCCGACAAATCTAAGGTTAAGCCTCCCGAATGTGTTCCCAATAACTGCCCCAAAGCATTGTATATTTTCACTTGATTTACAGTTATACTTTTTGGTTTCTGAATAGTTACAGCTCCTGCTGTTGGATTAGGATAAAGTAACAAATTGGTTTCTAAGTTAAACGTATCTGTTGACAAGATTACAGAATTATTTCTGGAAATCAAATCGGTTTCTGGATCAAACAATACCGAAACAACTTCAAAATTAACTGCCTCTACAAAACTTTCATTATTACTTGTGTTATCTAGTACAACATCTTGTGTTTCGCCATTAGGTCCTATTAAACGTAGTGGAACCGGTGCTTCAAAAAAGGACACGGAATTATCGCTTTGTACTTGACTTAAATTGAACGTTACCGTGGTTGGTGATGGCTGATTCCAGTTTACAGTATATGTTGGGTAACCTTCATTAAACAACCAATCGTCAAAAAACTCTGTTAAATCTGTTCCTGATGATGTTTCAACTACATCAATAAAATTAGCCGTTTTAGCATAATCATACGCTAAATCGGGATGACTTAAGTATGAGTTAATAGCTTGAAAAAACGACGCATCGCCTAGTTTTTTACGAAGCATATGAACCACCATAGCACCCTTATTATATGATAAACGACTACTAAAAATACGCCCCACACTTGTTGTATCAGAATCAGACAAGTAAACAGCTCCACCGGGTTGTGAGGTAATTGAACTTACAAGTCCTTCTTTATAGTTAACAAAGGCGTTATTGCCATCTAAATTTTCAATTGCCAAACCTGTTAAATAGGTTGCAAACCCTTCATTTAACCATATATCTTTCCAACTACCACAGGTAACTTTATCACCAAACCATTGATGCGCTAACTCATGAGCTATTAAATTCTGCCCAAAACTCCCCATAAACGAAACGGTAGTATGTTCCATACCGCCACCCCAGCCAAACTGGGCATGACCATACTTTTCCTCAGCATAAGGATAAGCCTCAAAAAGGTCGGCAAAAACATTCATGATATCAACCGTAATAGGTGTACTTGCTTGAGCATAAGTTAGATTTTCAGGATACACATAATTAACAATATCAAATGGCTCACCATTATTTGCAACTTCATGCGAATACACACTGTAGTTAGTTGCTGCGATAGCTACTAAATACGCAGGAATAGGATAAGTATGTTTGAAACGTGTAGTTTTTGAGGTTCCTGAAACTGTTTGACTTATTTCTAAACCATTAGAAACTGACACATAAGCTTCATTATTAGGCGTAAACTGCGGCGTGGTCAGATACACGTCAATCGAGTCTATTTTATCTATTAAATCCTGTTTACAAGGCCACCAACCTTTTGCGCCATAAGGTTCTGAAAGTGTCCAAACTATAGGCGTTCCATTATGAGTAGTTTGTTCAAACGAACCAAAACCAGAACTTTCCGGATTACCCGAATAACTAATTGTTAACGAATCTAATACTCCTTGATTTAAAGTTTGCGGTAAAGTTATTACAACCTCATCATCAGAATTCTGACTAAACACCAAATTTGCTCCACGTTGTGTTACTTGAGATACCGTCATATTATCCGTCAACTCAAAAGTAATCTGAGACAAAGCCTCTTTCGCTTCGTAGTAAGTCGTAACATCACCGGATATAAAAGCCACAGCCGGATCAATATTTAAATCTAAACGATGGTATTTTATATCATAATCGCCCGTATTTAAATTAATACGCTGGTTCATTTTTTTTAAGGCCATTTTAGCCTCTGCTTCTTGTATTTCATTGAAAGATTTCAAATAATCTTGCGCCATTAACGATGTTGTAGCTAATAACAAGAACAGTGATATATACAGTTTCATGATAAGTATTTTTTTGAAGTAAAAAATTGATTGTTAAAAATAACACTTAAATATCTAATCTGTTGTAATTTTGTAAGAGAATCTATATTTCAACCGTATTAAACCACTCTTTATGCTTTCCTTTTTTAAAGATTACAAATATTTCGCTATAGTTTTCGTTATTATTTCTACCGTTATAGTAAGCATTATTTACAATATACTTAATGTTGACAAACCACTACCTATTTACCAGCCTGCAATGGTTAATTTTGAACTGGTAGACAGCACCATTCAACATCAGAAAAAATATCACAAAATTGCCGATTTCAGTCTAACAAACCAAAATGGAAAGACCATAACTCAAGCGGATTATAAAAATAAAATTTATGTAGCCGATTTCTTTTTTACTACCTGCCAAACCATCTGTCCAATCATGACAGACCACATGGTGTACATTCAAAAAGAACTTGAAAACGAACCCGACATCATGCTACTATCGCACTCTGTAACACCTGAAATAGATTCGGTAGCTCAGCTAAAAAAATATGCTCTAAAAAAAGGAGTTGACGACTCTCGATGGAATTTAGTAACAGGTGATAAGAAACAAATTTACGACCTAGCTAGAAAAAGCTACTTAGCAGTTAAAGATGTTGAAGGTTTTGACCCTTACGATATGATTCACACCGAAAATTTCATGCTTATCGACAAAAAGCGCCAAATACGTGGTTTTTACGACGGTACTAATCCTGAAGAAATTAAACGTCTAATTGCCGATATTCATCTTTTACAGAAAGAATATGAATAGTTTTTATATTACAATTTTTTTACCCTAACAATTTAAGTTATTTTTGCTTCTTTAAAATCAATCTAAATAAGCGTACAAGTGACTTTAGCAGATATCAAACGTGGCGAAATAGCAATCATAACCGATGTATCATCCATACACATTCCTTTAAAATTATTGGAAATGGGCTGCTTACCTGGCAATAGTGTTGAACTTGTTCAAACAGCACCTTTTGCCGATCCTATGTACCTAAATATTAACGGAAGCCATTTAGCCATCCGTAAAGAGACAGCTATTCACATTCAAATTGAAATTTCTAAATGAGTAAGCAAATCAACGTTGCCTTAATTGGAAATCCTAATACCGGAAAAACCTCAGTTTTTAATGCCCTTACGGGATTAAACCAAAAGGTAGGAAACTACCCCGGTATAACAGTCGAAAAAAAAGAAGGTATATGCAAGTTACCTCGTGGTGTTAAAGCCCATATTATTGACCTACCAGGAACCTACAGCTTAAATGCCTCGTCATTAGATGAAAATGTGGTTATTGAGCTACTACTTAACAAAAACGATAAGGATTACCCAGACGCAGCCGTTGTGGTTTGTGATGTTGAAAACATAAAAAGAAACCTACTCCTTTTTACACAGATAAAAGACCTTAAAATTCCAACTATTCTAGCTATTAACATGGCCGACAGAATGGATTACAAAGGAATCAGTTTAGATATTCCGTATTTAGAATCGCAATTAAACACTAAAATAGCCTTAATAAGCACCCGAAAAAAACAAGGCATAGCTGAATTAAAAGACCTAATTGCCAATTTTAAGGACATATCAAGCGAACCTTGTTTACAAGCTTCTGAAATTGACAAAGCTTACTTTTCTAACCTACAGAAAGCATTCCCAAACCAATTATTGTATAAATTATGGTTGGTTATTACTCAAGATGTAAATTTTGGGAAAATGGATCGTAATACAATAGATGCTGTTGCCGATTTTAAAACAAAAAGTAATACAGACTTAAAGCGTTTGCAACAAAAGGAAACCATTAAACGCTATCAGTTTATAAACTCAATACTTAAAAAAGGCCAAACAATAGACCTAAATTCCGCTAAAGATTTACGCATTCGCTTAGATCGTATACTAACCCATAAAGTATGGGGTTATGTTATTTTTGGGTTTATCCTCTTAACAATATTTCAAGCTATTTACGATTGGTCTAGCTTGCCAATGGATTTTATTGATAGCTCGTTTGCTAGCTTAAGTGAATGGACAAAAAATGTTATGCCAGCTGGCACACTAACCAATTTAATTTCTGAAGGTATTATTCCCGGAATTGGTGGTGTAGTAATTTTTATCCCTCAGATAGCCTTCCTATTCCTATTTATATCCATATTGGAAGAAAGTGGCTACATGAGTCGTGTTGTTTTCCTAATGGACCGCGTGATGCGCAGATTTGGATTAAGCGGAAAAAGTGTAGTCCCTTTAATATCAGGAACCGCATGTGCCATTCCTGCAATTATGGCAACCCGGAATATTGAAAGCTGGAAGGAACGCCTGATAACAATTTTAGTAACACCATTTACCACTTGTTCGGCTAGACTACCCGTTTATCTTATTATTATTTCATTAGTTATTCCTGAAGGCAGCTTTTTTGGGCTTGGCTATCAAGCTCTAACTTTAATGCTTTTATACCTTATAGGGTTTGGAACAGCCGTTGGATCGGCTTGGATTTTGAATAAAGTCCTTAAAATTAAAAACAAAACATTTTTTGTTGTTGAAATGCCTAACTACAAACTTCCTTTATTTAAGAATGTAGCGATAACCGTTTTAGAGAAAACAAAATCTTTTGTGTTTGGTGCCGGTAAAATAATCATGGCTATTTCAATCGTATTATGGTTTTTAGCATCTTACGGTCCTGGTGAAGATTTTAATAATGCCGAAGCTATTATTACCGAACAATATGCCAATCAAAATTTAAGTGAAACTGAATTAGACCAGCATATCGATTCCTATAAATTAGAACACTCATACATTGGTACCACAGGTCGCGCCATTGAGCCCGCTATTCGTCCACTCGGTTACGATTGGAAAATAGGAATTGCTCTTATCAGCTCGTTTGCAGCTCGCGAGGTATTTGTTGGTACACTAGCAACCATTTACAACGTAGGTAGTGATGAAGAGGAAACCATTAAAAACCGCATGGCCGGTGAAGTAAACCCAATACTTGGCGGTCCGCTTTTTAATTTCGCATCCGGAATTTCACTACTACTATTTTACGCCTTTGCTATGCAGTGCATGAGTACTTTAGCCATTGTAAAACGCGAAACAAACAGTTGGAAATGGCCGGCTTGGCAAATGGTAATAATGACCGTAATTGCCTATATAGCTGCATTAGTAGCTTATCAAATTTTAATTTAAAACTTTGAAATTATGAATACGATTATTCAAAATATTATTGCGTTTTCAATATTAACCGCTGCAGTAGTTTACCTAATTCAAAAGTTTTTATGGACTCCTAAAAGCAAGAAAAGCAAAAGTTGTGGTAACGACAATTGTGGCTGTAGCTAATTTATCGATTCAAAAAGAATATAATAAGTTTCTTTAGCTATTTGCTTACCTTGAATGCGTTTAGGCTTAATACCGTAAACAAACAAAACGTCCACACCTTCTACAGCTAACAACATACGTTCTTGTTGCGTGAAGCCCGAGGGAGGAATTTCCATTCGCTTAGTCGCTATTAAAACCTCGTTTTTAAATAATTCTAAATCAACAATAACCGAACCCGCCCAAACACAAGTAACACCTTGTGGGCAACGTGAATCGGTAATAACATCTTTAAATACAATGTCATAATTACCAACATGTACCGTTTTATGATATTGTAATTTCTGAAGAATTAATGGCGTTTCAGCTTTAGATTTTCCTTGAGAAAACCCCATAAAACTAAAAGATAAAAAAAGCATTAAGAGATGTTTTTTGGCCATATTTTTTTACTTAAAACAATTATACCTGCTTTAAATATAAGTTTTTAGCCACACTTTGAGACACTGTTAGCTGAGAACCATTAACTTTTATGCTGATTGATTTATCAAAAGGCTCGGTATGCTCCACTTCAATAACAACCCCTAAACCAATACCGTTCTTATTTAGATACTGTAAAAATTCGGACGAACTATCATTCACACCCAGACAACTATACTTTAATCCTATTTTTGCTTGAGACAGTAATATTTTCTCGACAAAGGTTATTGCGCCGTGTTTATCAGGAATAGGATCACCATGCGGATCATGAGTTGGATAACCCAAAAAAGCATCCAATTCGTCAATTAATTTTTGCGATTTTATATGCTCTAATTGTTCTGCTAAGTCATGAACCTCATCCCATGAAAAATTTAATTTATCAACTAAAAACACCTCCCAAAGACGATGCTTACGGATAATATTAATAGCTATCTCCTTCCCTGAATCCGTTAAGGTAGCTCCCTTATATTTCTTATAATTAGCATAATCTTTTTCCGACAACTTCCGAATCATATCCGTAGCCGAAGAAGCTTTGGTTCGCATAGCATCTGCTAAAGAGTTAGTACTAACAGTCTCTTTACCTTGATTGCTTAAATGATAAATTGTTTTTAGGTAATTTTCTTCGGTAAGCGTCATGAAGTGTTTTATATGTCTAAACAAATATACAACATTTTGCAATGATTATTTTTAGACTAATCTAAAAATAAGAAGTATCTTTGTTAGGAATTATTTTTAATTATGAGAAAAATAACAACTCTTATTTTAGCAACTATAATTTTAGTAAGCTGTAAAAATCAGGAAAACACAAACAGCACATTAAATGTTGTAACCACAACCACCATGATAACCGACTTAGTACAAAATATTGGTGGAGACCAAATCCATGTACAGGGATTAATGGGAAGTGGCGTGGATCCTCACCTATATAAAGCCAGTGAAGGAGATGTTAATAAATTAGCAAACGCTGATGTTGTTTTTTATGGCGGACTGCATTTAGAAGGTAAATTGGTTGAAGTTTTTGAAAAAATGAGCAATCAGAATATCAAAACCATAGCCGTTTCTGATGCTTTAAACAAAGAAACACTTATTGGCTCGGAGTTTTTTGCTTCCAATTACGACCCACATATTTGGTTTAATGTTGAAAACTGGATAGCCATCACAGAGTTTGTTGTAAAAAACTTATCTGAAGCAAATCCTGAACACGAAGCCTTTTTCAAAAAAAATGGTACAGAATACATTAATAAATTACAGGCTTTAAATAAGCAAATAAAAGAAACTATTAATACACTTCCGGCAGAACAAAGAATTCTAGTTACTGCGCATGATGCTTTTAATTATTTTGGTCAAGCTTACGGTTTTAATGTCGTTGGATTACAAGGTATCTCAACAGCTACAGAAGCGGGAGTTCAGGACGTTCAAAATTTATCAAAATTTATTATTGAAAACAGAGTCAAAGCTATTTTTGTTGAAAGTTCTGTTCCTAAACGAACTATTGAAGCCTTACAAGCTGCCGTAAAATCTAAAGGGTTTAACGTGCAAATTGGAGGCACCTTATATTCTGATGCACTAGGAAATGCCGGTACAGAAGAAGGGACTTATATAGGTATGTTTACCTACAATGTTAACACGATTGTAAATGCTTTAAAATAAAGCACAACCATGAAAGAACAACTTAAAAATACAACAAGTAAACCATTAGCGGTCCAAATAGATGATCTAACAGTTGCTTATAACTATAAGCCAGTATTATGGGATATTGATTTAGAAATCCCTGAAGGCGTTCTTATGGCTATTGTTGGACCTAATGGTGCTGGAAAATCTACACTTATAAAGTCTATTTTAGGAATACTAAAACCTATAGCAGGAAGCGTAAGCATTTATGGCAAACCGTATAGTAAACAACGGGACCTAGTTGCTTATGTCCCTCAAAAAGGCAGTGTAGATTGGGATTTTCCAACTACCGCTTTAGATGTTGTGATGATGGGAACTTACGGGAGTTTAGGTTGGATAAAACGCCCTGGACAGAAAGAAAAAAAAGCAGCTCTCGAAGCTTTAGAACAAGTTGGTATGCTTGCTTTTAAAAACAGACAAATTAGTCAACTTTCAGGCGGACAACAACAACGAATATTTCTAGCACGCGCCTTGGTTCAAGATGCAGCTATTTACTTCATGGACGAACCATTTCAAGGTGTAGATGCAACTACCGAAATAGCCATTATTAATATTCTTAAGTCCTTACGAAAAGCCAACAAAACAGTAATTGTTGTGCATCATGACCTTCAAACCGTTCCTGAATATTTTGATTGGGTAACTTTTTTAAATGTAAAGAAAATTGCTACCGGACCTGTTAAGGATATTTTTAATGATGATAATCTCACAAAAACATACGGGATTAACTACAAAGTTAGTATTCAGAAATAATAGTAATAACCTCTAAAATAAGATCGTATAAATCTTCAAGAATACATAGAACTCCTTATTAACGATTACACCTTACGTACCATAACTATAGGCACCGCCATTTTAGGCGCTGTTACTGGTATGCTGGGAAGTTTTGCTGTATTACGAAAACAAAGCCTACTTGGCGATGCTATTTCACACGCCGCCTTACCAGGAATAGCCATAGCTTTCTTAATAACAGGCGCTAAAGACAGCAACACACTTTTATTAGGCGCATTAGTCAGCGGTTTAATTGGCACATTTTGGATTCGTGGGATTGTATCAAAAACACATTTAAAATCAGACACCGCATTAGGATTAATACTCTCCTTATTTTTTGGGTTTGGCATGTTGCTTCTAACGTTTATTCAAAAGCAACCAAATGCCAATCAAGCTGGCTTGGATAAATATTTGTTTGGACAAGCAGCCACACTCGTGGAAAGCGATGTTTGGTTAATGGCTAGCGTTACCGGCTTATGCCTAGTAGTTTTATTTGTTTTTTGGAAAGAGTTTAAAATACTTTTATTTGATAAAGACTACGCTCAAACCATTGGTTTCAACACCAAAATAATTGACATCCTTATAACTTCATTTATCGTTTTAGCCATTGTATTAGGTTTACAAACGGTTGGAGTAGTATTAATGAGCGCGATGCTTTTAGCTCCCGCCGCAGCCGCAAGACAATGGACTAACAGCCTAGGAACCATGGTGGTTTTAGCAGCTATATTTGGTGCTTTTTCTGGCGTTTTTGGAACTGCCATTAGCGCGAGTCAGAACAATCTATCTACCGGACCTGTGATTGTTCTAGTTGCTTCAGTCTTTGTATTATTCTCATTTATTTTCTCTCCAAGTCGCGGTTTACTTTTTAGACAAATTCGATTTATCAAAAACCGTCGCGATTTAGAACAACATAAAACATTAGCTTTTATGTTTCATATAGCCAAAACACATGAAGATATATCCCATCCACATACCATAAAAATTCTTAATAACTTTCAAGGATTTACACGAGGTACGCTTCAAAAATTGGTGGATAAAAATTATGTAACCCTAAAAGGAAGCATGTGGAGTTTAACACCAGAAGGTTTTGAAACTGCTGCTAATTTGTACAACCAACAAACGCCAAAACATGATGAGTAGCGCGCAATTAGAAATACAACTTATTGCAAGCTTAGTTGCTTTGGCTTGTGCCATTCCTGGAACATTTTT
Organism: Algorimicrobium bowmanii; assembly: GCF_054031195.1. The sequence continues at coordinate 491,712 of NZ_CM132929.1, read as the reverse complement.
GGTATTACGCAAAATGGCAATGATTAGCGACGCCATTAGCCACTCTATTTTACCTGGCTTAGTTGTTGGCTTCTTTATAACTCAAGATTTAAACTCCCCGTTACTTATCGTGTTAGCTGCATTAACCGGAGTAATTACAGTTGTTCTAGTAGAACAAATACAAAAAACAGGTCTAGTAAAAGAGGACACTGCTATTGGCCTTATTTTTCCAGCTCTATTTAGTATAGGTGTTATTCTAATTGCCAAAAATGCTAACGATATTCACCTTGATGTTGACGCCGTTTTATTAGGCGAATTGGCCTTTGCTCCTTTTGACAGACTAACAATCTCTGGTACAGATGTTGGTCCTAAATCACTTTGGGTTATTGGTAGCATTTTACTAATAACCATCGGGTTACTAATAGCCTTTTTTAAGGAACTTAAACTTAGTACTTTCGATACCGGTTTAGCCGCGTCATTAGGATTTTCGCCAGTAGCCATTCATTACGGCCTTATGTCTGTTTCATCAATAACAACAGTTGGTGCTTTTGATGCGGTTGGCGCTATTTTAGTGGTAGCGCTTATGATAGCTCCTGCAGCTAGCGCCTACCTCCTAACCACCAATTTAAAGAAAATGCTAGCTTTATCCATGATTTTTGGAGTGTTTAGCGCAGTATCCGGATACTGGTTGGCACATTGGCTAGACGCTTCTATTGCTGGATCTATAACAACCATGTTGGGTATTCTATTTTTACTCGTTTATTTGTTTGCTCCTAGCAAGGGACTTATTGCTGTAATGTATAGAGAAAAACAACAGAAAATTGAAGTCTCACTCCTTACTTTTTTACTGCACCTAAAAAACCATACAGAAGCAAGTGAGCGCCACGTAAATCATCTTTCCGAACACATAAACTGGCAAAAAATTCGCGCTAAAACGGTTCTAGATTTAGCACTTAAAAACAACATGATTACTATTGAAAAGAATCTCGTATCACTTACCGAAAAAGGAGATATTTTCACCACACAGGCCATCGATTATATCATTACCAATGAAGATGGCCAAATTGAAGACATGAAAGATGATTTCTTCTTATTTAGAGGCTAGACCGAATCTTTTTTAAAAAACTTTTTCTGTTCTCAGTCCAAGCACCTTTACCATAAACAAAAGACTCCGGAGGGTTCATACCATCGAATTTTTTATGACTAGAAAACTCAAATGAACCATTTGCATGATACTAGAACCGCATTATACCCCCCATTCTCTCCATCAAACGTATGCATATAAGTTCCTGAAGCAGATTTATTTTGTGAAAAAATAATCGTTTGAAATAAAATTAAAGCAAGAAAAATAATAGACTTCATAATAGTTATTTTATACAAACAACTAAAATCCAAAGACTATACCAAACTAGAGACCACGCTCATTCTGTAGCTGCTCATAAGCCGCTTGTACTTGTCTAAACTTCTCTTCAGCACCTTGCTGATGTTCTTTTCCAAGATGAATAACGCGATCTGGGTGATATTTTTTCGCCATTTTTCTGTAAGCAGTTTTTATCTCAGCTACAGATGCTGTTTTGTCTATTTCTAGAATTTTATAAGCATTATCACTACTATCATAAAACATAGCTTTTATGCTTTCATAATCCATAGAACGGATACCTAAATAACCCGCAATAGTATAAATTTTGCTGACTTCAGATTCTGAAACATGTCCATCTGCTTTTGCAATACCAAACAGAAAGTGCAACAGCTGCAAACGGGAAGCATGATCCATCATCTGCCTAATTTGCACACATACTTTTTGCACAGGTATATCCTGCTTGTTAATATTTTTGAATAACTGAAACGCATGATTAGCACGCTCCTTTCCATACATATGAACAAACTGCTGACGTACAAAGTCTAATTCACGCTGATCTTGTTTACCATCTGCTTTTATAACTATGGAAGCTAAAATAAGCAAACTCACTTCAAAATCGCCAGAACGTGTTTGCGGTTGTGCCGATCGGGATTGATAAGGGTTCCCTTGCTGACCATCTCTAAAAATAGTTTCGGCATCCTTTCTAGAAAAAGCATCTAATATTCCGCCTAAAGCCATACCTATTATTGCCCCTATTGGACCACCAAACGACCAGCCTAATGCAGCTCCTATCCATTTTGAAATATTCATTTAATCTAAAATTCAATTAATTAAAAACCTGATATTGTAATAATTATAAAAAAACAAAAAGCATGACAACACAGGTTTAAACGAAACCACACTTAAAAACATTAAAATTCTGAGTAAATATACTATTTGTTAGTAGATTGCTTACGGCATTTGTTACACAATTGGTATCTTTGCATATAATTAGTATTAATCATATAAAAATCGAATATATGTATCCAGCAGAATTAGTAAAACCAATGCGTGAAGATTTAACAAAAGTTGGTTTTGAGGAGTTACACACTGCCGAAGCTGTTGATGCCGCTTTAGCTAAATCAGGAACAACACTTGTAGTTGTAAACTCCGTATGTGGTTGTGCAGCAGCAAATGCGCGTCCAGGTGCACGAATGAGCTTAGAAAACACTAAAAAACCAGACCATATAGTAACTGTTTTTGCAGGCGTAGACAAAGACGCTGTAAACAAAGCCCGTGAGCATATGGTACCATTTCCTCCAAGCTCGCCTTGCATGGCTTTATTTAAAGATGGTGAGTTAGTTCACATGCTTGAGCGCCACCATATTGAAGGACGCCCGGCAGAAATGATTGCTGAAAACTTAAAAGATGCTTACAATCAAAACTGCTAAGCTTAGTTTACTGTAAAATAAACAGCATTTTAAAAACCACGATTTTATCGTGGTTTTTTTGTGCTTCACTCCCTTTTAATTTAATTTTGTAGCTTAAATCAGGTCCTTAATTATGGAAAAAATAATCGCCTATATTCTTACAAGTATCTATGCTATTGCTTTTTTACTAACACTTATAATTTTTCATCCCATACAATGGTTTTGTTTAAATGTATTTGGAAAAAAAGCTCATAAAACTAGTGTAGACTGGCTTCAGTTCTTTATTATGCGTTGTACAAATATTTTAGGTACACGCTACACATTTACTAACACGCATAACATTCCTACAGACCAACCCATAATTATAGTAGCCAACCACCAAAGCATGTATGACATTTCGCCAATCATGTGGTATTTAAAAAAGTATAACCCTAAATTTATTAGCAAAAAAGAACTTGGACGAGGCATTCCAAGCGTATCTTATAATCTACGTCATGGAGGATCGGTATTAATTGAAAGAAAAAATCCACGACAAGCTTTACCAGCAATTATGAAGTTTGGAGAGCAGATAGAAAAAACCAACGGAACAGCTGTTATATTCCCAGAAGGCACCCGTAGTAAAAACGGAAAACCTAAAGCTTTTCAAACAAAAGGATTGGAAATATTAATGAAAAAAATTCCTTCGGCAGTTATTGTTCCTATCACAATTAACAACTCTTGGAAGCTTTTAAAATACGGCAAGTTTCCAATGGGGATTGGAAATCATATGAAATTAAAGGTCCATAAACCCTTAAAATTGGCTACCTTTGATAACAAGCTGGAGCTAATTGAACAAATTGAAAAAACAATTACTTCAGAAATCGAACAATAAAATCTAAATCATTCATTATGTCTTTAAAAAATGTCCGACTGGAAGTGATGCAGCATCTAGAAAAAGATGTGGATTCGCTTATTGAAAAATATTTAATTCCCGTAGACAGTATTTGGCAGCCAACCGATTTTTTACCAAATTCTGAAAGCGATGACTTCCTAGAAAGAGTTGAAGAAATTCGCGAGCTTTCTAAAGAATTGCCATATGATTTTTGGGTAGTTTTAGTGGGTGATATGATTACTGAAGAAGCCTTACCAACTTACGAATCTTGGTTAATGGATGTTGAAGGTGTAGACCAAGTGGGTCGTAATTCATGGGGCAAATGGGTACGCCATTGGACTGCTGAAGAAAACCGCCATGGCGATGTACTGAATAAGTATTTATATTTATCAGGTCGCGTAAACATGAAAGAAATTGAAAAAACAACACAGCACCTAATTGCTGATGGTTTTGACATTGGAACCGATAGAGATCCCTACAAAAACTTTCTATACACAAGCTTTCAAGAATTAGCAACTTACATTTCGCACAATCGTGTGGCTAAATTAGCTAAAGATCGTGGCAACAAGCAATTATCAAAAATGTGTAAAATCATTTCAGGAGATGAAATGCGTCATCACCACGCCTATTGCGAATTTGTAGAACGCATATTTAAAGTAGACCCTAACCAAATGATGTTGGCGTTTCAACAAATGATGAAACTAAAAATTACAATGCCTGCTCATTTTTTAAGAGAATCAGGAAATAGTATCGGAACAGCTTTCGAAGAATTTTCAAATACAGCACAACGAATCGGTGTGTATACGTCTGCCGATTACGTAAATATCTTAGACAAACTATTAGTAAGATGGGAAATTGATAAAATTAGCAACCTTTCTGATGAAGCAGAAAAAGCTAGAGATTATCTAATGAAACTTCCTGCTCGTTTAACACGACTATCAGAACGCATGAAAGTGCCTGAAAATTCTTACCAATTTAAGTGGGTACAGCCTGCTACCTTAAAATAAAACACGACGATTTAATTAATAAATTCCTTTCGGGCAACTGGAAGGAATTCTTATTTTATAAACCCCATGTTACAAGCCGAAGTCATATCTAAAACTATAAATTTTGTAAAAGACCAACTACAAGGTGCTGAAGGTGGCCATGACTGGTTTCATATTGAACGTGTTTATAAAAATGCTGTTCTTATAGCCAAAAAAGAACAAGCAAACAACTTGGTTGTAGCCTTGGGCGCATTACTTCATGATATTGCTGATAGCAAATTTCATAATGGTGATGAAACCATTGGTCCAAGTATAGCTCGCGATTTCTTACTAGATGAACATGTAGACCTTCCTACTATAGATCATGTTGTAAAAATTATAGAAAACATATCTTACAGTTCAAGTTTAGACCCTAATAAAACGTTTAAATCTATTGAACTAGATATTGTTCAGGATGCAGACCGACTAGACGCCTTAGGTGCCATAGGAATTGCCAGGACCTTCAACTACGGAGGTTTTAAAAATAGAGCGCTTTATAATCCAGATATTAAACCGAATTTAAACATGGATAAAGCAACTTATAAAGCATCAAACACGCCAACTATTAATCATTTTTACGAAAAGCTATTATTGCTAAAAAATAAAATGAATACTAATACAGGTCGGGAATTAGCCGAAGCACGCCATCAATTTATGGAAAGTTTTTTAGATCAGTTTTACAAAGAGTGGGACGGTAAAAGATAACAACTAGCTATTTAACTTTATTTGCGCCATTTCCTTTCGGTATTTTGAAGCACTTTTACCGGTAATTTCTTTAAAAAACTTATTGAAGTTAGAAAAATTATTAAATCCACATTCAAAACAAATATCCGTAATACTACTATGGCTTTCTTGCAATAGTTTCGTGGCATGAACCACGCGATACTCGTTAACCAATCGCGTAAATGTTTTCCCTGTAATACGCTTAAAATAACGACAAAAAGCTGGCACAGTCATGCTCACCTCGTCTGCAATTTCATTAAGTGTTATTTGTGTTTTAAAATGCGTATTAACGTATTTATAAATCTTATCAATTTTAGCTGCATCCTGAGGCTCTGTTTCAAAATCAAAACCTTCAGGGTTTAAAATCCTGTAATCGTCTGTACTCGCTAGTTCATACAAGATTTCTAAAAACTTAATTATCCGCTCAAAACCTTTATAATTAATTAAAGCTTCAATTTTAGGACCTGTATTTTTCTTTACCTGAGAATTAAAAAGCATACCGTTTTTTGAACGCTCAAATAACTTATTAATTAGCATCATTTCGGGTACCCCAAAAAATGTAGCTCCTAAAAAATCGGGTTTAAACTGTATAATTGTCTCCCGACCACTATTAGTCATCCCATCAATAAAGCCGTTATGAGGCAAATTAGATCCAATTAATAGTAACTGGCTCTTACTAAAATACGACACATGATTCCCAATATGACGCTTACCAAAACCATTATTAACATATAACAATTCTATCTCTGGATGAAAATGCCAAAACGCTGCTCGATCTGCTCGTCGCTCTTTATTCTGTTGAATTAGAATAGACACGCCAAACTCTGGAGTTAGTTTTTTTAAAGCCGGTTTCTTTATCATAACGATAGCATTTAATCAAAGATATTATTTCATTTTAAAAAACGTGTCACTTATTATCATAAAAATATACTCAATTAACATTAAGTTAACCTACAAATACACTTAGTGTTAATATAGCATAGAAAGTAGCCAAAATTGATGTTTTTCAAGAAGTTAATCGCCCATATCTTTGTACTGTAAGTAATTCTAATACTTGAAGTTATGAAAAATTTAATCAGAAAAAGTTTAGTAATGTTTTTATTACTAACAACAGTAGCGATAAATGCGAATGCAGTAGACTCTATACGAGTAACAAATGAAAGTAAAGCGACCTTACTTGTTTTACCGGATGTAAAGGAAGGGAATTTATTAATTATTAAAGATATTTTTAATGAAACCTTATATGAAGAAAAAATTCAAGACTCCGGTAACTACATTAAGCGTTTTGACTTAACAACTTTACCAGACGGATCATATTATTTTCAGTTATTTAAAGATTATGAAGTAAGAACAATTCCGTTTTCATTGAAAGCGAATCAAGTGACACTAAAGAAATCTTTAGAGACTATTATTCAAAAGCCTGAAATGAAAACTAAAAATAACGTTGTATATGTTTCTAAGAACAACAGCAACAATAAAGACGTTAAAGTTTCAATCTATTATAATGAAAATGATACTTATAATTTAATTTACTCTGAAACATTAAACGCTAAAAACACATTAAAAGCTTATAAATTGGATGAAAACGAACGTGGTAACTACAAGATGGTTTACACCGTGGATGGGAAGAAATTTACAGACTACTTTCAGTTATAACCTAACAACAAATTAGTATAAAACAAAAAACCAACCTTATAAAGAGGTTGGTTTTTTTATTATCATTCAATTTTTTATTTTCCAGGAAAATCTGCTTTACGTTTTTCCAAAAATGCCGTGGTACCTTCTTTAAAATCGGCAGTTCCAAAGCAGTTACCAAACTCTTCAATTTCTACATCGTAGCCATTCACTCCGTCTTTGAAATTTGAATTTATTGCTCTTATAGCTCCTTTAATTGCGACTGTAGAATTGCGCATAATTTTACCTGCTATTTTTTCGGCAAGCGGAATAAGGTCAGCTTCAGCCGTTACATGATTTACTAAACCGTATTCTAAAGCTTGATTAGCATCAATCATACCTGCTGTCATTACCATTTCCATAGCACGTCCTTTACCCACCAATTGTGGTAAACGTTGCGTTCCTCCATAACCAGGAATAACACCTAAAGACACCTCTGGCAGTCCCATTTTAGCATTCATACTTGCTACTCTAAAATGACAAGCCATAGCCAACTCCAAACCACCACCTAAAGCAAAACCATTTACAGCAGCAATAACAGGTGTATCTAAATTCTCTACATAATTGAATAGTATTTCTTGACCATTAGCCGCTAATTTACCACCATTATATTCATCAAAATCAGCAAACTCACTGATATCTGCACCTGCTACAAAAGCTTTTTCACCACTACCTGTAATGATAATAACCTTTGTTTCCGAATCGGAATTAGCAGCCTTGAAAGCTTCATGTAATTCCTGAATCGTTTCTTTATTTAATGCGTTTAATTTTTTAGGTCTATTAATGGTTATAGTTGTTAAACCATTACGTGTTTCCGAAAGGATATTATTGTAAGACATATTGTATTTTTTTAATAAGGTGGTATTCACACACAACCTTTATAATTTATAAATTTATTCTTTAGGAATCGTTACTGTAAACGTAGTTCCCTCATTTATTTGAGATGTAAAGGTAATATTTCCATTATAAGTTTCCACAATATTCTTAACCATTCCCAAGCCTAAGCCCATCCCACTTGACTTTGTAGTAAATTTTGGTTCAAATATTTTGGTTCTATTTTCTTCAGCAATACCCTTCCCGTTATCCGTAACAATAATACTTACTGTATCGGCTTCACCTCGAACCTCAACAACTATCTTAGGTGTTTTAAGACCATCATCAGGTATTGCCTGAATTCCATTTTTAACTAAATTAGTGACAACACGTATTAATTGCGTTCTATCAAACTTGGCTATGACTTCTTTTTGGTCGGCTATAAAAACAATGTAGTCTTCATTAAAAATATCTAATGCCAACTTAACAATGGATACCACATTTAGCATTTCATTTTGCTGAGCCGGCATTTTAGCAAAGTTTGAAAAAGCAGAGGCAATAGAACTCATTGTATCTATTTGTTGAATTAGCGTTTTACTATATTCATCTACTTTTTGATTAATATCGGGATCGGTAGGATTAAATTTTCTTTGAAAACTCTGCACACTTAATCGCATAGGAGTTAACGGATTTTTAATTTCATGAGCTACCTGCTTAGCCATTTCACGCCAAGCTTGTTCACGCTCGCTAGTAGCCAATTTTACAGCACTAGCCTCCAACTCATCAATCATACTATTATAAGCATTAACTAATATAGCAATCTCTTCACTACTGGAGTCTATAGCAATTTTTTTGTTTCCAGTTTCAAAGCGTGTTGCTCGCATTTTATCGCTAATAGATTTTAATGACTTAGTAATATATTTTGACAATAAATAAGCTAAAGTAATAGCTATGATCAGCATCAAAAAATAGGCATAACCCAAACGCTCTAGAAACTCTTGAAGTTCCTTATTTAGAAAATCGTCATTCTCTAAATAATGTAAATTTAAAATGGCTAGCGGCTTAAATTTCTGATCGGTAATAATGGAGTAAGACGACAAATAGCTTTCGCCGTTTTCAAGGGTTTTATTTACATATCTATGATCTAAGGTATAGGACAGATTATTTAGTATATCGGCATCTAAACAGTTAGATTTAGAATTAACATCAAAGCTAGCTTTAGAAGATTTTAATAAGCCTCCCTCAAGATTATATAGATTAATTTCCATATTATGAATGGTGGCAATTTCATAAATTTCTTTATTAAAAATAAGCGGAACTTTCTCTGGTATTACAGGATGTGTTGTTTCTTTTATGGTGTAATCAATACTAGATCGGATGTTTTCTTCTTTTCGATCTAAACGGTCTTTATGATACTCTTGAGCCTCTTCGTTATATTGATAAATAGTAACAATAGCTATTAAAACCGATGCAATTAGCACAAGTAAAATCATAGCAAAGAAAATGCGCAATCGTAAGGAGAATTTGGCTAATTTCATGAATTGTGATTCTTTTTTAAAGGTAACAAGAATTAAGCCAACTTACTTATGCATCAGGATTTTTACCTCGGATATTTTTGTAAATTTTGAAACCTAACATTAATAAAATACCTAAAACCAAAATGCCCACAACGCCAAACACCCAATTTATAGCACTTTTTAGAATAACTAGAAACACAACGGCAAATAGGATAAACGTAGCACCTTCATTCCACAAACGCATAAAATTAGATGTTTTCTTAACAACATCTAACTGCAGTTGTTTAAAATACTGATGCGTCTTTAAGTGATAAATAACTAATAATAACACAAAGCCAAGCTTCACGTGCATCCAAGGCTGTTCAAGCCAAATGGGCTGTAAAACAAGAAGCCAAACAGCAAAAACAACAGCTAATATAGCTGAAGGCCAGGTTATAATATACCACAAACGTTTTGCCATTAACTTTAGCTGTTTACCTAAAATTTCTTTGTCTGGTGATGGTTTATGATAAGCCTCTATTTGGTACACAAATAGCCTAGGGATATAAAACAGACCCGCAAACCAAGTGATAACAAAAATAAGATGAAATGATTTTATGTAATTATAATAGTCCACAGCACTAAAATTATTAATTAGTTTTTTCTTCTCCTACCGAAAGACTCTTTTTAATCTCTCGTTGTAAGAAGAATCCGGTTACGATTGTTGCTAAAATATCAGCTATAGGAAAGGACATCCAAACACCAAGTTCACCAAAAAAGTTAGGTAAGATTAAAATTAAAGGTATAAAGAAAAATCCTTGACGTGTTAATGTTAAAAGTAATGCTGGTGTAGCTTTTCCTACTGCTTGAAAATAAGCTGCACCAATAAGTTGTAAAGCAATTATAGGTGTTGCTGCGAAAACCCAACGCATAGCACTTGGCGTTTGTGCAATAACAGACGCATCTGTTGTAAACAATCGTGTTATAGCTTCTGGAAATAGCATAAGCATAATAAATACCAAAGTTGCCAAACCTGCAGCATACTTAATAGCCGTATAAATACTCTCTTTAACACGAGCGTACTGTTGTGCTCCAAAATTATAACCCGCAATGGGCAGAAATCCTTGAGTAACTCCAAAAACAGGAAATAAAGCAAACATAAGCATACGCCCTACAATAGCATAAGCCGTGACTGATGTTTCGCCTCCTAAATCGAATAAAATATTATTCATAAATAGATATGTTACACTAACAACAGCCTGCCTAGCTAATGTTACAAAACCTAAGGAACCTATTTCGGAAACAATACTTTTATCTAAACCTAAGTGAGAAAAATTAAGCTTTAGTTCAGAATGTTTTGATAAGAAAAACCAAACAATAAAACCTAAACTACAAAAATAAGAACCTGTTGTAGCCCAGGCAGCACCAGCCATACCGTAATCCAAAACATTGATAAAAACATAATCTAAAACCAAATTCCCTACTGATGGTATAAGCATCGCATACATAGCAAATTTTGGCTTTCCTTCAGCACGAATAACATTGTTTCCCATCATACTCAAGCCCAACACAGGCACACCGTACATGACAATGGTATAATAAATTTTTGCTGGCTCAAAAATAACACCTTGACCTCCGAAGGCAGGAATAATCCGGTCTATAAAAATTAAACCAAAACTAACCATGGTAATGGTTAGCAATAAAGTAAGGGTAATCTGGTTACCAAAAACCTTTAAGGCTTTTTTACTATTGTCAGCTCCTAAGGCTCGTGAAATAATTGAAGACCCTCCAATACCAATACTCATACCAAGAGCAGCTATAAAAAAGGAAACTGGTAGCACAACATTAATAGCTGCTATAGCAGTAGACCCTATCCAATGCCCTACAAAAATGGTATCGACTAGAATATTTAAAGACATCACTAAAATACCAATAGAAGCAGGAACAGCCTGTTTAATTAGTAGTTTACCTATAGGACTTGTGCCTAATGCTTCAGATGCTATTTTAGCCATTACATGGTTTTTGTTTCAGAATCAGCCCAGTTATTTATCCATTTAGCAAGCAAATTAACCCATGCAGCATCGGTGTTTAAACAAGGAACTGTTGTAAACTCCTTACCTCCCATTTCATGGAAAATTTCTTCACCCTCCATGGCTATCTCTTCTAATGTTTCTAAACAATCACTAACAAAAGCAGGTGTAACAATAGCCATATTTTCAACACCTTCTTTACCCAAACGCTCAATGGTTCTATCCGTATAAGGCAGTAACCAAGGATCAAAACCTAAGCGCGATTGAAAACTAGTTGAAAAACTTCCTTCTTGAAATCCTAATTTTTCAGAAACTAGACGCGTAACTTCTAAACATTGATGTCTGTAGCAGAATTCGTGCGCAGCTGAAGGAGTTTTACAACAACTTCCATCAATTTTACAATGCGATTTTGTAATATCACTCTTTCTAATATGTCTTTCTGGAACACCGTGATAAGAGAACAGCAAGTGGTCGTATTTTTTATTTTTAAGATGCTCAGCTATACTATTTGATAATACGTCAATATAATCAGCATCATTATAAAAAGCTGGTAAGCTTGTCATTTTAATATTAGGAAAATCAGCCTGACGGATTTCTTCAGCTAAAACAAGTATTGTTTCGGTAGTTGCCATAGCATATTGCGGATAAAGAGGCATCAATAAGACTTCTTCTACGCCTTTATCTACTAATTCTTGAAGTCCTTTTTTAATAGTCATACTACCATAACGCATAGCTAAAGCCACAGGGTAATCAACCGCTTCTTGAACTTTATTTTGAAGTTGTTCAGACAGTTCAATTAAAGGCGAACCAGATTCCCACCAAATTTTTTTATAAGCAGCTGCCGAAGCTTTAGGTCTTGTGTTAAGAATAATCCCTTTAACAAGTAAGGTACGTGCCCAAAGAGGTACATCAATCACACGCTCGTCCATCAAAAATTCTCCTAAGTATTTTTTTACATCTTTGGGTTCTGGACTATCTGGCGAACCTAAATTAACGAGTAAAATGCCTTTTTTCATCAAATATATATTTGGTATTTATTGCCCTTTGTTTTGGTAAGTTTAAGATTACGAAGATACGGACATTATGTATTTTTTAGGCGTTATGCCGTATTTCTTTTTAAACGCAGCTATAAAATGACTTGAAGTACTATAACCAACTTTAAGACCGACTTCATTCACATTATTATCACCCGATTCTAAGAGTTTTCTAGCAACTTCCATTTTATAATCAAATAGAAAACTAAACACCGAATCGCCATAAATTTCCTTAAAACCTTCCTTCAGTTTCTTTAAACTTAATTGAATTTCATCAGCTAACTCTTGCAGTGTTGGTGGTTCTGCCATTCTTGTAATAATGATATCTTTAGCCCTTTTAATTTTTAAAACATTTGTTTCATCAGCCAAAAATGGACATTGTTCAATATTTGCATCTTCACTTCTATTAAAATACAAACACAACAACTCATAAGCCTTAGCTTTAAAGTATAAATTTTTAACCGTTGTATTTAAATTATAATTAATTAACTGGTTAAGTACAATTGCCATAGATGGCGTTATTGCACTATCCTTATAATATTTTTTATCTTTATTATCGTCACTTAAAAAGGTGATGTAATTGGCTTCTTGAGAAAACAACCTATGGAATTTCTGAATAGAAAAAACCAAGGTTACTATCCAAGATTTGGGTTGAACATTCATGTGAATAGGCAAATCGCGTTGCGGATTATATAAAAGCAATGCTGTTTCCTCCTCTACATTTAAAGCATAGCTACCATTATTAAACATAAAAACACCTGAACCTTTAACACAAAAATGAAATTGAATAAAACTACTATCAATCTCACGTTCAACTATTTCAACTTGATCATTTTCATTTTGGTAGGTTAATACAAAAAAACCATCATCAATAGTGGTTTCATTAAAAGTTCTTTGAGCGACATTTTTTGAAGATTCTAACATTCGTGTTTTTTGATTTCTATTTAGATTCATTCTAAACAAACAAATCCAAACCTATTGCTATGACTACAAAAATACAACATTTATCATATTAACTTTAAAAACAACGCTAAAAAACCCATAACGACACTATTAGTTCTTTGAGCGTTACTTTATTTCAGATTACCAATATACATTTGCTAGGAATTTGAAAATGATTATGGAGCAATACCAAATTTCTAAGGGGACCTACTTCTACGCTATAGGTTTAAGTTACAAAAAAGCAGATGCTGAAATACGCGGACACTTTAGCTTAGACGACACAAAAAAAGAACTATTACTACAGCAAGCAAAGTCTAATGGCATAGAAAGTTTAATTGTAACCTCAACCTGTAATCGAACAGAAATCTACGGTTTTGCAGAACACCCTTTTCAACTTATTCAATTACTGTGCGATAATACTGTAGGAACCGTTGAGGAATTCCAAAAGGTTGCCTATGTATATAAAAATCGTGATGCTATTGCTCATATGTTTCGTGTAGGGTCAGGTTTAGACAGTCAGATTTTAGGTGACTTCGAAATTATTGGTCAACTTAAAACAGCCACTTTAGCTTCAAAAAAATTAGGCCTCGTAAATGCATTTATAGAACGTTTAATTAATTCTGTAATTCAAGCTAGCAAGCGTATAAAAACTGAAACCAATATTTCATCTGGCGCAACGTCGGTTTCATTTGCCTCAGTACAATATATCCTAAACGAAGTAAGTAATGTTTCTACAAAAAACATTCTGCTATTTGGTACAGGAAAAATTGGCAGAAACACTTGTGAAAACTTAGTTAAACATTCCAAAAACTCACACATCACCCTCATCAATAGAACCAAAGATAAGGCTGAACGTATTGCTGGAAAATTCAATCTTATTGTTAAAGACTACTCAAATTTACAAGAAGAAATAAGTGCCACTGATATTTTAATTGTTGCCACTGGAGCACAATTACCAACGGTAGATAAGAATATCATTCAAAACAAAAAACCATTATTAATATTAGACCTTTCAATTCCTAAAAACGTAAACGAAAATGTTACGGAATTGGAACACGTATCTTTAGTTCATTTAGACCAGTTATCTAAAATAACCGATGCTACTATAGAAAACAGACGTCTAGATATTCCGGTTGCAGAAAGCATTATTGAAGAAGTAAAAACAGAGTTCAATAGCTGGTTAGAAACCCGAAAGTTTGCTCCAACTATTAAAGCATTAAAAATGAAGTTAACCGACTTTAAAAATGCAGAATTAGATACCCAAAGAAAGAAAATAGCCGATTTTAACGAATCGCAGGCTGAGTTAATCAGTAATAATATTATTCAAAAAATCACCAATCATTTCGCACATCACCTTAAGGATGATGCCGTTACTACCGATGAAAGTCTTGAGCTTATAAAGAAAGTCTTTCAACTAGAAGAAACCATAAAACATGTCTAAAATAATACGCATTGGTACACGCGATAGTGAATTAGCACTATGGCAAGCCAAAACAGTCCAAAGTCAACTAGAACAACTTGGACACAAAACCGTAATCGTGCCCGTAAAATCTGCAGGCGATTTAGTTTTAAACAAACCAATTTACGAGCTTGGAATAACAGGTGTTTTTACCAAAACACTAGATATAGCAATGCTAAATAACGATATTGACATTGCTGTACATTCGTTTAAAGATGTACCAACAGCTTTACCTGCAGGCATTGTACAAGCAGCCGTTATAAAAAGAGGAAATGTTAGAGACACCTTAATATTTAAGGACAATGAAGAATTTTTATCTTCTAGACATGCTGTAATTGCTACCGGAAGTTTACGACGTCGTGCACAGTGGCTAAACCGCTACCCTACACATACAGTAGAGGATATTCGTGGCAATGTAAACTTACGTTTACAAAAATTAGAAGATAACGAAAACTGGAATGCCGCAATTTTTGCAGCAGCTGGATTAGGTAGGATTGATAAAAGACCCGAAAACGCTATTAATCTAAATTGGATGATACCAGCACCGGCACAAGGTGCTATTATGGTAACAGCACTAGAGGAAGATGAAGAAATTCGCGCTATCTGTTCGGAAATCAACCACGAAGAAACCGAGCTTTGTACCGGTATAGAACGTCAATTTTTAAACCTTCTTGAAGGTGGATGCTCTGCTCCTATTGGCGCATTAGCGTTTGTTAAAGATGAAGAAATAAACTTTACAGGCGTTTTACTTAGTCCAGACGGCAGTAGAAAAATTGAAGTTACCCGAAACGAAAAAGTAGGCAACCACCATAACTTAGCTAAATTTTGTGCTGATTTCATCATTGATCGCGGTGGAAACCACTTAATGGACGCGCTAAAGAATTCGGATAAAAAAACAACTATTTTTTCAACCAAAAAACTAACCGAAGATCAACGGTTATTGTTTCATAACGATGTGATTGCAGATAGTACTGATTTTGTAAAAATTAGCCTTAATCGCATTCACCCAAGCATCTTAAAAAACGAAATTGAAAACGTTATAATTACCAGTAAAAATGGTGTCGATTCATTAACAACAAACTACTCGGCAGCAGAATTACAATTCAAAAACATTTACTGTGTTGGACGTCGTACAAAACGCTTAATTGAAAAACGTATTGGCCCTGTTAAGCATGCCGCTAAGAATGCAGAGGCTTTAGCTAATTACTTAACAGAATTTATGGACGGTACAGAAGCAACTTATTTCTGTAGCAACCTACATTTAGATACTCTTCCAAAAGTTTTAGAAGCAAATAACATCCATGTTAAAACTGTAGAAGCTTACGAGACTAAATACGACGGTAAAGAACTAAACGAAACAGTAGAAGGCGTTATGTTTTACAGCCCTTCAACGGTTGAAAGCTATATACAAAACAACAACGCAAAAGGCATTGCTTTCTGCATTGGAAATACCACAGCTACCGAAGCTAAAAAACATTTTAAGGACGTACGTATTGCCAAGGTACCAACTGTTGAAAGTGTTATAGAATTGGTTAATGAATTTTATTTATAAAAAACATAAGCTACTACCCTATAAAACGGTAATAACTTAATTTACAATATCAAAATAGCCTAAAAAAGCTATTTCTAGTACAAAGCAATTATGATTAAGAACGATTTATTTTTAAGAGCATTAAAAGGTGAAACTGTAGAAAGACCACCCGTTTGGATGATGCGTCAAGCAGGACGCTATTTACCAGAATTCATGGAAATAAAAGCCAAATACGATTTCTTTACACGTTGTCAAACACCAGAATTAGCAAGTGAAATTACGGTTCAACCCATACGCCGATACGGTATGGATGCCGCTATTTTATTTAGTGATATTCTAGTAATTCCTCAAGCCATGAATATTGAGGTACAAATGAAACCTAATTTCGGACCTTACCTACCAAACCCTATTCGTTCTCAGAAAGACGTAGATAACGTTATTGTTCCTGATGTTTCCGTTGCTTTGGATTATGTTTACCAAGCTATAAAAGCAACCAAAGAAAAGTTAAACAATGAAATTCCATTAATTGGTTTTGCAGGCTCTCCATGGACTATCCTATGCTATTGCGTACAAGGTCAAGGCAGTAAAAACTTTGATAAAGCCAAAGAATTTTGCTTTACAAATCCGGTAGCTGCTCACCAATTATTACAAAAAATCACCGATACAACTATTGCTTACTTAAAAGAAAAAGTAAAGGCAGGTGTTAATGCTGTGCAGGTTTTTGATTCCTGGGGCGGCATGTTATCACCAGTAGATTACCAAGAGTTTTCATGGCAATATATTCAACAAATTATTGATGCTTTAAAAGATGAAACTCCAGTAATTGCTTTTGGTAAAGGTTGTTGGTTTGCTCTTAACGAAATGTCTAAATCTGGTGCTTCTGCTTTAGGTGTAGATTGGACTTGTTCAGCTAGAAATGCGCGTTATTTAACTGGTGGAAATATTACACTTCAAGGAAATTTCGACCCTACAAGGTTGTTTTCTCCTCCATCAGAAATCAAAAAAATGGTACACCAAATGATTAATGAATTTGGAAAAGATAAATATATCGTAAATTTAGGACACGGAATTTTACCAAACATTCCGCTAGACAACGCTAAAGCATTTATTGACGCCGTTAAAGAATACCGTGCGTAACCGATACTATGAAACTAGTAACTGAATCGTTTTCATTGGAAGTCCTAAAACCATCTGATGCCCTTAGTTTAAGTCGGTTAATGATTTCCAATGGAAGACAATTTCAGCACTACCTACCAAAAACACTTTCTGAGAACTTATCGGAAAGCGATTCAAAAAATTACATTCTTAGACAAACAGAACTTATAAAAAGCCAAACCGAATACACCTTTGCTATTAAGGATATTGACAGCGGAGATGTAGCTGGTTTAGTTATATTAAAAAATATAGACCCCAATTTAAAGCAAGCTGAGTTTGCATATTGCTTGGGTTTAAAATATTCCGGAAAAGGTTGGATGACTCGCAGCATCAAGGCTATTAAAGAGTATGCATTTAATACGTTACAACTCCAATCTTTACAAATAATCATCCATAAAACAAACCAACAAAGCATCCAGGTTGCAGAAAAAAATGCTTTCAACTGGGTAAAAACACTTGAAAAAGCATTCAATACGGATAAGGCTAGTTTAGATATGGAACTTTACGAATTACATCATGAAAAATAAATTCTACCAGTATATACAAGACTTACAAGACCAGATAACAAATGCCTTAGAACATGTAGATGGTCAAGCTACATTTAAACAAGATATTTGGAAACGCCCTGAAGGCGGTGGCGGTAGAACACGTGTTATAGAAAATGGTGCTGTTTTTGAAAAAGGAGGCGTAAACATTTCTGGTGTGCACGGCAAATTACCCGATTCTATGCAAGCTTACTTTGGTGTTGAAGATGCCGATTTTTTTGCCTGTGGTTTAAGTTTGGTTTTGCACCCTAAAAACCCAATGGTTCCAACAGTTCATGCCAACTGGCGTTATTTTGAAATGTATGATAAAGAAGGGAATATAGTAGACCAATGGTTTGGTGGAGGTCAAGACCTAACCCCTTATTATTTGTTTGATGAAGATGCTAGACACTTTCATAAAACATGTAAAACCGCCTGCGACAAGTATCATGCTGAATTCTACCCTAAGTACAAAGCGCGTTGTGATGAGTACTTTTACAACTCACACAGAAACGAGGGTCGTGGCATTGGCGGGCTATTTTTTGACTACTGCAAAGCTACTGAAGAAATGTCTATGCAAAATTGGTATGATTTTGTTACCGAAGTTGGAGACAGTTTCACTGAGGCTTATGTTCCTATTGTTGAAAAACGCAAAGATTTACCTTTTACTAAAGCGCAACGTGACTGGCAAGAAATACGTCGAGGACGCTATGTAGAATTTAATTTAGTTCATGATAAAGGAACCTTATTTGGGCTTAAAACCAATGGCCGAATAGAAAGTATTTTAATGAGTTTACCGCCACACGTACAATGGGCTTACGATCATCATCCTGAAACAGGAAGTGAAGAAGAAAAATTAATTAAAGTATTACAAAAACCAAAAAACTGGGTTTAATATGAATTGCTATTGCGGAAACAACAAACCCTACAAGGATTGCTGTGAAGTTTACCACTTAAACAATGGCAAAACGGAAACTGCTGAGCAGCTTATGCGATCTAGATATAGTGCTTTTGTATTAGCTAATGGAAATTATTTAATACAAACGCACCATAAATCAACCCGAAAAATTTCAGAAAAAAAAGCCATCGAAAAATGGGCTAAATCGGTTAGCTGGATTAAACTTGAAGTACAAGAAAGTACTTTAGGACAACCAACCGATACCACGGGCACGGTAACGTTTAACGCTTATTTTTACGAAAACGGAAAGATGGATGTTATTCATGAAAAATCGGCTTTTATAAAAGAAAATGAAACCTGGTATTACTTAGGTTATGCCAAAAATCAATAAAAAATGTATCCATTAAAAAGAAACAGACGTTTACGTGCTAATAGCAGTATACGCTCTTTAGTTCGTGAAACTATAATTACACCAAATGATTTTTTAGTTCCACTTTTTGTTGTTGAAGGAAAAGGTATAAAAGAGGAAATTGCCTCTATGCCAAATTATTATCGGTATAGCTTAGATTTGCTTCAAGCAGAGGTTAAAGAGCTTTGGAGTTTGGGCTTAAAATCGGTTTTACTATTTGTTAAAGTTCCCGATAATTTAAAAGATAATAAAGGAACAGAGGCTCTAAACCCTAACGGCCTTATGCAGCGTGCTATTAAAACTGTAAAAAATACCTGTCCAGAAATGCTAGTCATGACAGATGTTGCTATGGATCCATACTCATCATATGGCCATGACGGTATTGTTGAAAACGGCCTAATTTTAAATGATGAAACGGTTGATATTCTAACAGAAATGAGTCTCTCTCATGCCGAAGCGGGCGCAAACTTTGTCGCCCCAAGTGATATGATGGATGGCCGTATATTAAGTATGCGGGAAGCTTTTGAATATAACGGATTTGATAATACCGGTATTATGAGCTACTCTGCTAAATATGCATCTGCTTTTTATGGCCCTTTTAGAGATGCTTTAGATTCAGCTCCTGTTGACATGCAAGATGTTCCTAAAGACAAACAAAGTTATCAAATGGATCCTGCTAATCGTTTTGAAGCTATTCGCGAAACCGAGATGGATATTGATGAAGGTGCAGACATTGTTATGGTTAAACCAGGTTTATGCTACTTAGACATAGTCCGTGAAATTAAAAATGAAGTTGATGTTCCTGTAGCTGTCTACCAAGTTTCAGGCGAATATGCCATGCTGAAAGCTGCTGCCGAAAAAGGATGGTTAAATCACGATGCCGTTATGATGGAACAAATTACAGCTATCAAACGTGCAGGTGCCGATATAGTAGCTTCATATTTTGCTAAAGATGTAGTTAAACTATTAAACTCATAAATACACTATAAACCCTTATACCAATTTAGCTATAAGGGTTTATTTTTTTTGGAATACATATTTCAAATTCTGCTCCCTTACCTACACCAGAACTATATGGCTTTATAGTACCGCCATGTTTTTCAATTATTTTTTTACTCAAGTATAAACCTAAACCTGTACTTGGTTCGCCGTTTACACCTAGATGTCCCGGTATAAATTTCTTGAATAATTGTCGCTTAGTATTCTCATTAAATCCAATACCGTAATCCTTTATCATTAAGCACACTTGTTTTTCATCTACAGCAGCCGTTAGTTTTATTTCACCTGTATCTTCTGAAAACTTAATTGCATTACTCATTATATTTTCTAACACCTGCTTCATGCCAAATGCATGTGCTTTAAGTTTTAAATCTTCAGGAATAGCGTTTACTATCTTTAAATTTTTAGCTTTAATAACCTGTTTGTTTTCTAGAATAATACCTTCAACTATATGCGAGATAGTTAGCACTTCAAAATTTTCGGCAGACACCTCTACATGTTCATCTTTTAGGATCTTCAACATACCTTCTAAAAATTTCAATTGTTTTTCAGCTACCTCTTTTAAGGTTGCTAAATGAGACTGATAATCTTTAGAATCTGCAGACTCTAATTTCAAAAATTCAAGAATTTGTAATGTTTGAACAACCGGTGTTCGCAAATCATGAGATATAAGTTCTACAACCTCCTGTTTTTCTTGATTTACCTCCTCTAAAGACTCAATAGTATGTTGAATATTTTTTAAAACCACACCAACTTCATCAGTATATGTTGTAGGTAAATCAGGAACATATTTAGTATCTATATATGCCATTAATGCTTTTTCACCTTGAACAATAGGATACAATAACGCGTTTAAAACTTTTAAGGTTATTGCTGTTGCTATTAGCGTTAATACTAAGGT
The DNA here is from genome assembly GCF_054031195.1 of Algorimicrobium bowmanii. The sequence goes on along the minus strand of NZ_CM132929.1, from coordinate 470,480 downwards.
TACAACAACAAAAGCTCCTTTTGAAATGGAGGTTACAAAAAGACTATAGAATACAACACCTAACAATGGTAGATGAATACCCAAAAAGGCAACAAATAGGAATTTATAAGAATATTTTTTAAGAAAAGGTAATCTTGAAAGCTGGTGATAGATTTTCATTTATAAAAAAATTGGGGAATACATTTTACGACACAATATCGAATTTTTTTATGGCATTTTTGTGCTTTATTTAATTTTTAATTGACGTAATTACATTTCAGTATTCAAATTAATATACCTCAGATTAACCAATGATTTTGTAAATTAGCAATAAACAAAACTTACATTAATGAGCACACTCATTTTTTGGGCCACCATATCCATATTTTTTTCATTTCTATGTTCCATTTTAGAAGCAGTTCTTTTAAGCGTAACGCCTACCTATATTAATATAAAGAAACAAGAAGGTAAAGATTTCGCTATTAAGTTAGAAACTTTAAAAAACGATGTCGATCAACCACTAATTGCAATACTTACGTTAAATACTATTGCTCATACATTGGGTGCCATGATGGTTGGTATACAAGCAGAGAGTTTACCTTATAAAATTGAATTTTTCGGAATAAACACAGTGGGTATCGTTTCAGCTATTATGACATTATTAATTTTAGTTGTGTCTGAAATAATACCTAAAACCATTGGAGCAACCTACTGGAAATCTTTAACTGCTTTTACAGCTACCACATTAAATATTTTAATATTTCCACTAAAGTATACAGGTATCTTATGGTTACTCCGTTTAACTACAAAACTTATTGGCGGTAGTCCACATGGCAGCGTATTAAGCCGTGCAGACTTTCAAGCTATGACAGATTTAGCTGAAGAAGAAGGTGTTTTTCACGAATCGGAAAGTAAGGTTATCCGTAACATGCTTACCTTTAAAGAGGTTTTAGCAAAAGATGTTATGACGCCAAGAACCGTAATGTCTATTGAAAATGAAAACCAAAGTATTGAATCTTTTTTCAAAAAAAATGCCAACATACAATTCTCAAGAATACCTGTTTACACAAACAATTCCGACAATATAACCGGACTGGTATTAAAAGACGAGGTTTTCAAGGAAATGGCTTTTGGTAATGGTGAGAAATCGCTTTCTGAAATTAAACGTAATATTATTATCATAGAGCGTAATGTTCCAATCCCTAGATTGTTTGAACAGCTAGTTGAAAGCAAAAACCATATGGCTTTAGTTGTAGACGAATATGGTTCGGTAAGCGGATTAGTAACAATGGAAGATGTTATTGAAACATTACTTGGATTAGAAATTATGGACGAGCGTGATGACATTCCAGATCTTCAACAATTAGCTCGTAGAAGCTGGGAAGCTCGTGCTAAACGCTTAGGATTAATTCAAGATGAAGATGAACAATCTTAATGACCCTGGAACAATGTATAATTAAATCGCCTTTAGGTTTTACTCAAATTACGGGTAATACCTCAGGCATTGCGTCTATAACAGTTTTAAATACCGAAGAAAAACTTTCAACCACTATCCCTAAATCCCTTCAAGATTGTGTGCTTCAACTTAACGAATATTTTGAAGGCAAACGTGACCGTTTTGATTTAAAATTAAACCCTGAGGGAACGGATTTTCAAAAAACCGTTTGGAAAGAACTACAAAGTATTCCTTACGGAAAAACAGTTTCTTATTTACAACTATCCAAAACTATAGGTAACACAAAAGCTATTCGTGCAGTAGCCAATGCCAATGGTAAAAATCCGCTATGGATTGTTATCCCCTGCCATAGAGTTATCGGTTCCGATGGAAGCTTAACAGGTTATGCAGGTGGACTAAGTCGTAAAAAATGGCTTCTAAATCATGAAAACCCTATAAAACAACAATCCTTGTTTTAAACTTTACGTCTAAAATATACTAGCATTACATCACAACACAAATAGTACTTGATAATATTTACTATCTTTATTTAACTAAACTATAATTCATGAAATTTTTAAAATCGTTCTTAAAGTGGGTCATCATTATTTTTGCCGTTTTAATCGCAGCTTTGTATATAACTGATACCGACTATCTATTAAAAGCAGTTAGAACTATTTATTTCAAAGGTTACTCAACCGCCTATTTAGAAGATTATAAAGAATTTGACAACCAAGAAGTCGCTAACGGCACACCACAACCTTGGCCAAATCACAAAAACTACAATAGCGTTTCGGAAACAGAAACACTTAAAAAAATAAATTCCGAAAATGGCACCATAGCTTATGTGATTATAAAAAACGATAGCATTTGGTTTGAAAAATATAACGATGGTTTTAATGAAAACTCCAAATCAAACTCCTTTTCTATGGCTAAAAGTTATGTTTCAGCATTACTTGGCAAAGCACTCATGGAAGGCTACATAACAAGTCTAAACCAACCTGTTAGCGATTTCCTGCCAGAATTTAAGGAAGGCTTAGCAGCTAAGCTAACTGTTGGCGATTTATCTTCTATGGCTTCCGGAACAGACTGGGACGAAGCTTACTACTCACCATTATCAATAACTACACGAGCTTATTTTGATGATGATTTAGATAAAGTAATTAATTCCTTAAAAGTAGTAAAAGAGCCTGGACAATCATACACCTATTCTAGTGGCGACACTCAAATGCTTGCAATGGTTATTGAACGTGCAACTGGTAAAAAACTGTACAACTACTTATCCGAATCATTATGGAAACCTTTAGGCAGTGAAAACGCTACCTTATGGCAAGTAGATAGTGAGGATCATGATATGGTAAAATCCTATTGCTGTATAGCTAGTAACGCAAAAGATTTTGCCCGTTTAGGTAAACTTTATAAGGATTACGGAAAATGGAAAGGACAACAAATTTTAGACTCTGCTTTTATTGCAAAATCTATCAAACCACGTTTTAAAGAAAGCCCTGAATACGGATATGGCTGGTGGCTAAAAAATGTAGGAGATAAAGAGTTTTTTATGATGCGTGGTCACTTAGGTCAGTATGTAATTGTTGAACCAAATGACAACGTTATAATTGTAAGATTAGGCCACTCAAAAGGTCCTGCTGATGCAGTAGCTACATTTACTCCAGATATTACCACTTATATTGAAGAAGCTTATAAAATGTTGAATTAAACACCAAACCATGATTTCTAAATTAAATCTTGAAAACATATTATTCCTGGATATAGAAACGGTTCCAGAAACACAGTATTTTTCAGATTTAGATGAAACCAAACAAGCACTTTGGGCAAACAAATCGCAATACCAACGCAAAGACGAATTTACACCCGAAGCATTCTATGACCGCGCTGGAATTTGGGCTGAATTCGGCAAAATAGTTTGTATTTCAGTTGGGTATTTTAAGATAGATGGCGATATCAGAAACTTTCGAGTAACCTCTTTTTATGGTGATGAATTAACTATTTTAAAAGATTTCAAAAACCTTTTATCAACACATTTCAGTAGCAATAAACATTTATTATGCGCCCATAATGGGAAAGAATTTGATTTCCCATACATTGCTAGACGCATGATAATTAATAATGTAGAACTTCCTTATAAGTTAAATTTATTTGGTAAAAAACCGTGGGAAGTACCACACTTAGACACGCTTGAGCTATGGAAATTTGGCGATTATAAAAACTATACATCTTTAAAATTACTCACCCACGTTCTTGGAATACCATCTCCTAAAGACGATATTGATGGTAGCGAAGTATACGGTGTTTATTACGAAGAGAACAACATAGATCGTATTGTTATTTATTGCGAAAAAGACACAATTGCAGTTGCACAAATATTTCTAAGACTACGCGGTGATGCGTTACTACATGAAAATGAAATTAGCCATATTTAACTATCACAACAAGAATCATCACATTCCGCCATGCAAAATACGCCTATCTTAACCATAGAAAACCTACACATATCATTTTACAACAATAAGGTTAAAAATGAGATTATACATGGAATTTCATACCAACTTTTCCCTAATGAAATCTTGGGTATTGTAGGCGAATCGGGATCAGGAAAATCAGTCTCTTCATTAGCTATTATGGGGTTATTACCTCCTGAAATTTCCAAAATTACTGCAGGTAAAATTAATTTTAACGAACGTGATTTAACGCAAATTACCTCTAAAGCATTTCAGAAGATTCGGGGCAATGAAATAGCCATGATATTTCAAGAACCCATGAGTTCACTTAACCCATCGATGCGATGTGGTGAACAAGTACGAGAAATTTTAATGCAACATACCGCATTTTCCAAATTGGAGGCGAAAACAGAAACGATTAACCTTTTTGAAAAAGTAAAACTACCAAATCCAGAGCGGGTATTTAAAGCCTACCCTCATGAAATTTCTGGAGGCCAAAAACAGCGTGTTATGATTGCTATGGCAATTGCCTGCAAACCTAAAATACTAATCGCTGACGAACCTACAACCGCACTAGACGTAACTGTACAGAAAGAAATAATCTTACTTTTAAAAGAATTACAACAAACCGAGAATATGAGTATTTTATTCATTTCTCATGATTTGGCTTTAATTTCAGAAATTTCCAATCGTGTACTAGTCATGTACCAAGGTAACATTGTAGAGCAAGGTACTGTTTCAGATATTTTCAACAAACCAAAACACACCTATACAAAAGCACTTATTAATGCCAGGCCAGCCTTAGATGTTCGCTACAAACGCTTAGCTACTATTAAAGACTTTATGTCGGACAGCATTAACAATACAATTATATCTAAAGAAGACCGCCAACAGAGCCATAAACTTATATATGCAAAACCACCATTATTAAGCATCCAAAACATAGATAAAACTTATATATCTAAATCGGGTTGGTTTGCTAAAAATCAGGTTTTCAAAGCAGTAAATCAAGTCAGTTTTAATTTATATGAAGGCGAAACCTTAGGCTTAGTTGGTGAGTCCGGTTGTGGTAAATCTACATTAGCGAATGTTATCTTACAATTAGACAAAGCTTCCGCTGGACAAATATTATATAAAGGTACAGACATTACAAAGCTTAGCAGAAAAGCCATTAGAACGCTCCGAAAAGACATTCAAATTATATTTCAGGATCCATATGCTTCACTAAACCCTAGAATACCGGTTGGTAAGGCTATTATGGAACCGATGAAGGTACACGGCATCGGAAAATCAGAAAGCGATAGGAAACAACGGGTTTTAAAACTATTAGAAAAAGTAGGTTTAGATGCTAGTTATTTTTCACGATATCCGCATGAGTTTTCAGGAGGTCAACGCCAGCGTATAGGAATTGCAAGAACTATAGCCTTGGAACCTAAATTAATTATTTGTGATGAATCTGTTTCTGCACTTGACATTTCCGTTCAAGCCCAAGTACTTAATTTACTTAATGACTTGAAAGCTAATTTTGGTTTTACTTATATATTTATATCACACGATCTAGCCGTTGTAAAATATATGTCCGATAATTTAATTGTTATGAATAAAGGCGAAATTGAAGAAATGGATGATGCCGATACAATATACGAAACACCCAAAAAAGACTACACAAAAAAACTTATTCATGCTATTCCTAAAGGATTATAGCATGAATAATTTTTTAGTTAAATACAAAACACTTCTTATAAAAGTTCCTGTATTCTGAACACTCAAAATAAAACTATTATCATAACGTGTAGGTTGTTTAGATAGATTTGGGGCAAAATTCATAAATAGTTAAGTTTTGGTAGATTTGATTCCTTTTTAAAAAATTAAATTATGATAGATTTGGGGTCAAAAACAATTCCATTTTTTAAAAAATTCAGTTAATTTATTGGTTAGGTTTGGGATAGCTAATATGAAATATATTTTAATTACATCTGTTAAAATACGTTAATTTTCGATGAAATACATGTTTTTTTAACATTTAACAAAAAAAAGACTTTATTTTCTTACAATCCAAAACTCTTTTACACAAAAAAAGCCACTAACAAGTTAGTGGCTTTTTTTGTGTTTGTTATTTTAAGCAATTGTTGAGATTAAATAGCCATCTCAGGAATATCTCCTTCAATAATTAATGTACCTTCGGTTGCTTGTTTAATAGTATCAACTGTTACACCAGGAGCACGTTCTAAAAGCTTGAAGCCTTTATCCGTAACTTCAAGTACCGCCAAGTTGGTTACAATTTTTTTAACACAACCAACACCAGTTAATGGAAGCGAACATCGTTTTAATAATTTAGATTCGCCTGCTTTATTCGTATGCATCATAGCTACAATAATATTTTCAGCACTGGCCACTAAATCCATAGCACCACCCATACCTTTAACCATTTTGTTTGGAATTTTCCAGTTGGCAATGTCACCATTTTCCGCCACTTCCATAGAACCCAATATGGTTAAATCTACATGCTGCCCACGAATCATAGAAAAACTCATAGCCGAATCGAAGAAACTAGCTCCTGGTAAGGTGGTAATGGTTTGCTTACCAGCATTTATAATATCGGCATCTTCATCGCCTTCAAAAGGAAATGGCCCCATACCCAGCACGCCATTTTCACTTTGAAATTCCACTTCTATATCGTCTCGCACGTAATTAGCAACCAAAGTTGGAATACCAATTCCTAAATTCACGTAGTAACCGTCTTGAACTTCCTGTGCTATGCGTTTTGCTATTCCGTTTTTATCTAACATGTTTTAATAATTTGAAGATTTGTTAATTTGAAGATTTAATCTCATTTTCTCACGGTTAATTGCTCAATACGTTTTTCGTAGTTTTTACCTTCAAAAATACGCTGAACAAAAATCCCTGGAATATGTATTTGGTTGGGGTCTAATTCACCCACTGGTACTAATTCCTCAACCTCAACAACCGTTATTTTGGCTGCACCACACATATTTGGATTAAAATTTCTAGCTGTTCCCTTAAAAATTAAATTCCCAGCAGCATCACCTTTCCAAGCTTTTATAAAAGCAAAATCGGCTTTAAACGCATGTTCTAACACATACATTTTGCCATCAAACTCACGAGTTTCTTTGCCTTCGGCAACTTCAGTACCATAACCAGCAGGTGTGTAAATGGCTGGAAAACCAGCTTGTGCTGCACGACAACGCTCAGCAAGCGTGCCCTGCGGAATAAGCTCTACATCCAACTCACCACTTAACATTTGGCGTTCAAATTCATCATTCTCACCCACGTAAGATGAAATCATTTTATTTATTTGGCGTTTGTGTAGTAGTAATCCCAATCCAAAATCATCCACACCAGCATTATTAGAAATACAGGTTAAACCTTTAACTTCCAATTCTACCAATTTAGCTATACAATTTTCTGGAATACCACTTAATCCAAAACCACCCAACATACAGGTTATATTATCGGTTACGCCTTGCAAGGCCTCGTTAACATTGGCAACTTGTTTATTAATCATAATCTATTTTTTTGCTTCCGAAAAATACAAAATAAAAAAGCCATTCGGAAGGGAATGGCTTTTGAAAAATATTAAAAACGACTATTTAATTTTCAAATTTAGAAATTGCTTTACTTAACCAGTAAAATGAACTTCCTTCATAAATTAATCGGTTACCTTTAAACAACATTAAATGGGGCACACTATTGAACCCAAAATCTTTAAAAAATGCTTCATTCTGTGCAAATAATTGATCAAAACTAGAATTAAAATTTGTCATTTTCCTGCTCAAGTCATCTATTGAATCACCTTTTAAAGGTATCCCCAACGTGAAAAATGAAATATTACTATTGCTAGAGAATTCCTTCCTAATATCCTGGAATTTATGTAAATTCCTAAAACAAGCGCTACAATATTTCGTCCAAACATCTATCACAACCATTTTATTATCATCTAAGAAAAGATTTTTTGACTCCAAATTAGAATTAAAAACTTCGTAATAATCATTATGTAATACAGATTTCTCTCCTTTCAATGATTTTACAGATACATAATTACTAATATAATCTGCCCAAAAAGGATTTATTTTAACTATAAAAAACACACTAAAAAAGACATATAGGGAAAGAACCAAAAAGGAATACTTTCGTTCCTTAATAAAGGAAAAAATACAGGCAATAATTAATGGTATAACTATATAAAAAATTGTAGGTAATAAACTTTTGAGAAAAAATCTATCGTAAAAAAAGATGAAACAAATCAGTAAAAACATTAAATGTACTGATAAAATTATGATAGCTATTTTTATCGATTCCTTAAAATCTTCTTTAGACTTAATAAATGCAAAAATACTTATTGAAGCGTAAAAAAAACAACCTAAAGCCAAACTTAGAGAAAATGAATATGCTCTAGAAAAAGATATTATTATATAGATAATAATAGAGCAAAGTAAATAAACCATTTTTTTCTTCATCTGATATTCCTTTTTTTTAATAAAAACTTTTGAAGTTTTAAGCCTCTATAAGTTTTAAGATAGGTTGATTAATAAACATATTTGGCTTATAATAAAAAAACCTTGAAGTTTTAACTTTAGAAGTTTTACTTGACTATTCCGTAACCAGAATATAAAAAAACTGACCCCAGCCTGTGATCTCGATCGCACTTTTGGCAACTATTTTTAGATCTTCAAAACTCTAAATAATTACTATCAGCATCTCAAACTAAAAAATAAATTACAATTTACACAAGCCTTTTTAGAGAATTTCACGAATTTCATCGAAAACTAAAAAAACCGTTACGGTTTTCCCGTAAAAAGGTCCAGTTTCAGCACTTATGCCTTTTTAAGGTTTTGATATACATAGCAGTATAAAGAAAATTCTGTTAGTATAAGTGTATTAAAAAAAGCCATTCGGGTATGAATTATTTATGAATAAAGACACATTGACATTATAGTTTATAAGCCACTTTAAACATAAAAATTCGTGGCATAATAAAGGTTTTGCTATCGCTTATATAAAAGCTTGAAAATGAATTTTGCTGTTTAAATTCGGTATTAAAAATGTTTGAAATACTCATCTCAAAACCCCAAGGACTATTTTCGGTTTGGTAAAAAAGTGAGGCGTTAGCATTATCAAATTCATTATTTATGTTTGCTGTTTTATTTTTATAACTATCAAATGTGTAATCCGCTTTAAGGATAAAATTAGTCAAAAAATCATATTCTAAAGATGTAAATATTTCATCGTTTTCAAATTTTGTTTTATTTCCCAAGGCTTTATAATTACTATAATCTTTAGTGTAACCTATTTCAAAATTGGGCCAATTTTTAAAAAATGATTCCACACTAATCGTGGAAGAAATGCCCTTTGAAACATTTAAATGTGTTTGATTATTAACCAATTGATAAAAATCATTATAAGTAAAGCGGCTTTTAAATTTGTAACTGATTTTCTTAATTTTCTTGTTAATGGCACCATTTAGAGTCCACGTATGTTCTGGCTGATTAAACATAATTTCAGAATTGAATTGTTCAATACCATCTAACTGGGTAACGGTTTTAATTTGCTCAATTTTTTTAGTTACGTTCGTCCCAATATTTAAATAGAAACCTTTAAAAAAACTAGATTTATAATAATTTAAACTAGCTGAATGATACAATTGATTTTCCAAACTCGTGTTCCCTTTATAAACCCTATTAAAGCTAGATAGTACAAAATTGCCCGCAAGCTGATCAACACTTGGAAAACGCGCTTGTAACTGGTATTTAAAATTAATTTTTTCGCTGTTATTAAATTCAATTTTAGTTGAAAATTGTGGTAATAATAAAGATTTACTTTTAGAATATTTATCATTAAATTGGTTGGTGTTCCAAAAATAAATATGGTAATATAAAGCAGGTTTAAAGGTTGCAATCCCTATCTGAAACTTATATTCCATACCTATAAACGGATTTACAAATTGATAGTTAAAATCATTACCAAAACCGGCACTTGAAAAATTGTTTATGCTGCCATCGCTTAATAACTGCTCATCATTAGAATACAAATTATCGAAGGCTGTACTAACGCCAATACTAGTATACACATGATTAAAACTATTTAAAACCCAATAATCCTTTACAATGGCATTTATTGCATGAGTATTGATTTTCTTGGTTTGTAGAATATTATAAAAATCATCGGTTTCCAACGGAATTAACCCTTGTAGAATTTGCTGATTTGTTTGCCAATTAACAATCGGTTTATCATTTTGAAATGTATATGACGCTTCCAATGTACCGGTATGATTACTAGATAGTTTTTTACTATAGCTTACGTGCTGTTTCAGATTAATGTTATTAATATCTGATTGCGTTGCTATTTGGTTGTTTTGTACAGGATTTATAGTTGAAATAAATCCTTGACTATCATTGTTAGAAAGCTTTACAAAACTACTATAACTCAAATCTTCCTTAAAGCTAGGTTTGTATTCATAGGTTAGTTTTCCTATGGTGAAAAAAGTATTTACTGTATTATTGCTTGTTCTATCTTCTATAAAAGGTGTATCATTATCTAAATAAGCCGTATTGGTTTCGCTTTGCGTTTCTATTTTGGCATTGTTAGAAATAATATAAGCACTTATATCCGAATTTTCACTTATGGATTGCCTAATATTTGCAGCAGCAAATTGGTTGGTATTCGATTTATAATCGTTGTTGTTTAGATACCTAGAAAAATCGCTATTAAACAAATTAAAATAACTCCCAACATCGTCCATGAGTTTACCAAAACCTCCTTCAAACTCTAAATAATCTCTAAATGTAAAACTCTTAACACCTGTATTATTCAAATCGCCAATAAAATTTAGTGTGGTTTCTGGACTATAGTAAAATATATTTGGATGCACCACATAACGTTCTTTTATTCCAATTCCCCCTTCTACATCGCCAAACACAAACTTCTTTTTCTCTGCTTTCAGTTTTATGTTCATGGCCAAGGTCTCACTATCTTTTAAACCTTTCAGCATGGCAACTTCATTATAATTATCTAACATTTCTACCTTATCAATGGCATCGGCAGGAATGTTGTTTACGGCTAGTTTACTATTACCAGTAAAAAAAACTTTATCTTCAACCAATACTTTAGTAACGCGTTTCCCGTTGGATGTTACATTTCCATCTCTATCCACTTCAACTCCAGGTAGTTTTTTTAAAACATCACGCAATTTACGTTCTTCGCCAGTTACAAATTTATCTGCTAAATATATAATGGTGTCTTTTTTTACGGTTACTGGTGGTATGTAGTGCAGCTCTACTTCTGTAAGTTGATTTAAACTTTCTTTCAAAGAGAAATTTTTAGAAATATCGGTTTCGGCTGTGACTAGTGTAAACGTTTGTGGCTCGTATCCCAAATAACTAACTGTAACTTCATACGTTTGGTTCATCTCTAATTTTAAAAGATACTTACCTGCTTTATCAGTAATTGAAAAACGCATATCGGCATTTTCAGCATCTGGAACAGCCAGAATATTAGCGTATTCTAATGGGTTATGGAGTGTATCTTTAACAACACCTGTCACATCAATGTTCTGGGCTTGTAAAACGACATGTCCCAATAAAATGATAGCAGAAGTTAGTATATATTTCATACAATGACACATTACGTTTAGAAATAATAATTACCTCCCAGAATTTTCTTTTAAAGTAGAGAAAGAAATAGTTTGCTGCTTTTGATAGTCCTCTTTACTTATAGTTTCACCTTCTGGCCAATTAATAACAATGAGTTTTTTAGGATTTAAGACGACTTTTTTAGCTACAAAATGCACAATATGGTCTTTATATTCCAAAACCAGACCAGGTAAATTGCCTACGTATTCTTTTGGCCCAAATGCTATTGGTATTTGTGGTGTGTACCAAACTTCAATGGCAACGGTTTCTTCATTCATTAATTCCCTGTATGCCATGGCTTTGTAACAAACATAATCACCAATTTTTTTAATATTTTTTGTTAATTTCCAATCAATGTGTTCAAGGTTACTTTCTATATAAAGATCGGTACTTGAGTTATCTTGTAAAATTTGTTTTTTTAGTAATAAATTGGTGTAATAGTCACCTTGAACTACCGTTCTTACAGCTAACATTTTATTTCTATCCAAATCTCCCAACGCCATTGCGTTAACTAATCCAAATTTAGATTGAAATCCATTAAAGCTTAGTTTGCATTCAAAATTTGAGGCTGTTTCAGCAATATCACTAAAAATTTGAAGGGCTAATTTATTTGATTCTCTTTTAAATCGTTCTGCAACTGCGTTATAAATTGGCTCTAAACTCACAGAATAGGCAACAACACCTGATACTTGATTGCTTTGAGCAATACTATTTAAATGCATAAGTAGTACTAAAATACTGAAACAATATTTTTTCATATTTGGATAAAATTAAAAAACCATATTACAAATAAATTAAGACAAATGTAATATGGTCTCTAGTTAATCTATATTTTTTACTTGCACAATTCTAGTGCTGATTGCAGTACTGCACCAGCATAAAAACCGTCGCCACCAGAATTCTCGTATACAAAATCTGCCAAATCCCATGCATTCTCTTCACAAGTTTTTTCTTTTTGTTCGATTTTTAATGCGCTTAAATTAACAGCATTAATGCTTCCTGCAAAAAATAATGTTAGAACGGTAATACTAAATACTTTTCTCATAATTTCTAAAATTTTAAACCTTTACCAATTTATAGAACAGGTTGATTAATAAACGTTTTTGGCTTATAGTAAAGCCTTGAAGTTTTAATTTAGAAGTTTTGTTGAAGTTTTGTTGAAGTTTTACTTGGCTATTCTGTATTCAGAATATAAAAAAACTGACGCCAGCCTGTGATCTCGATCGCACTTTTGGCAACTATTTTTAGATCTTCAAAACTCTAAATAATTACCATCAGCACCTCAAACCTAACAGTTAAAAAACAAGAAGGTCTATTTTTAATCGTTTTATTTTGCAGTTTATCGAAAAGTGGTAAAAATAGTCATTTCCAATTACGGTTTTTCCGTAAAAAAGCTTGCTATCAGCACTTTATATGTTTTGGAGTTTATGGTTTTGAGCAGAATTCTCGTTCTCGATGCATTCCATTTATAGGCTAGCGAATAGACAGATAAGTTTTAAACCCCCTTCCAAACAACATAAAAATATGGTTATGTTCTATTTAAGGATTTTAAAAGTAAAAAAACGGCAATCATTAACCTTTAATCACCAAAAGAGAGACTTGTTATCTCAGGCAATTTGTTAAAAATCTAACTCATCCGGAATTTCCTCGGCTGGATCTGTAGCATTATTATCAGAGACATATTTTTCACAATCAACTTGAATGGTTAGATCTTCTGGCTCTTCAAAGTCTTCCTTAGAGATATTTAAATTTTCATCCTCATAACAACTGCGCATATACATACCCCAAATAGGCAATGCCATTGAGGCTCCTTGTCCGTATGTGATAGTTTTAAAGTGTGTAGCACGATCTTCTGCACCAACCCAAACACCTGTAACTAAATTTGGCACCATTCCCATAAACCAGCCATCACTTTGGTTTTGTGTGGTACCTGTTTTACCGGCTATTGGGTTTTTAAATTCATAAGGGTAACCTGTTATAATTTCAGGGTAAACACCTGTTTTAGGCATCCATTTACGACGTAATCGTGCCCCAGAACCCGTTTCTGTTACACCTTCCATAAGCTTAACTGTAACATAGGCCGTTTCGGCACTAATAACATCGCGAGATTCGGGTGTAAACTGATATAATACGGTTCCGTTTTTATCTTCTATATGTGTTACCATTACAGGTTTAGTATAAACACCTTGATTAGCAAATGTTGCATAAGCAGCAACCATTTCATAAACACTTAAATCGGCAGTTCCTAAAGCTATTGAAGGTACTGCAGGTATATTAGACTCTACACCTAATTTTTTCACTAAATCTATTACAGGCTGAGGCCCAACTTTATCCATTAAACGTGCTGTAATAGTATTTACAGAACTTGCTAAAGCATCTTGCAATGTTAATTCGCCTCCATATTCACCACCCGAATTCTTAGGTGTCCAAGGTTCTGGATTACCAAATTTTAAGGCTTCAATAGTAATTTGCGATTGTGGCATTTTATAGCATGGTGATAAATGCAATTGATCTATGGCCGTTGCATATACAAATGGCTTAAATGTTGAACCTACTTGACGCTTTCCTTGCTTAACATGATCGTACTGAAAATGTCTATAATTCATCCCACCAACCCAAGCTTTTACGTGTCCTGTATGTGGATCCATAGACATCATGCCGGGATGTAAGAATTTTTTATAATAACGCATAGAATCTATAGGTTTCATAATGGTATCTATCTCCCCTTTCCATGAAAAAATAGTCATAGCCGTTTCCTTATCAAAAGACGCAATAATTTCCTTTTCAGATTTCCCTGCTTTCTTCATTTTTCGCCAGCGTTCTGATTGACGCATAGCTCGTTTTAATAGCGATTCTACTTCACTTTTTGTTAAATCTAAGAAAGGTGTTGTTGGGTTTCGTTTAGGTGTATTTTGTACATCAAATTCTGCCTGTAGTCTAGGCATGTGTTTTTGTACAGCCTCTTCGGCATAACCCTGCATTCTGGAATCTATAGTAGTATACACTTTTAATCCATCGCCGTATAAATTATACTTTTCGCCATCCGGTTTTGGGTTATTACGAATCCAATTTTTCATAAAACCATCTAAATAAGCACGGAAATAAGTAGCAATTCCATCACGATGTGATTGTGGAGAATAGCGCAAACCTAAATCTAATACTTTTAACGAATCTTCAGTAGCTTCACTGATATAATTGTACTTAGCCATTTGGTTTAATACAACATTTCGTCTATTCTTTGTTCCTACAGGGTTTTTATGTGGTCGTGGATTGTATAGCGATGAGTTTTTAAACATACCCACCAACATAGCAGATTCTTTAACATCTAATTCTTTGGGTTCTTTATTAAAATAAATACTGGCTGCCGAGCGAATACCATCGGCATTATTACCAAAATCGTAGATATTGAAATACATTGCAATAATTTCCTCCTTGGTATACTGACGTTCTAGCTTGATTGCAATAATCCACTCTTTAGCTTTCTGCAAGACACGTTCGGCAATATTAGTTGAACCTTCACCGTGAAATAATTGCTTGGCTAATTGTTGTGAAATGGTGCTGGCTCCACCTCCACTACCTAGTTTAACAACAGCTCGGAGTGTTCCTCGGGCATCAATACCTGAATGCTCATAAAAACGGGCATCTTCAGTTGCAACTAAGGCATCTACCAACTGCTTTGGAAGCTCATCAAAACTAACAGGGGTCCGGTTATCATTAAAATAAAATTTACCTAAGGTTTTACCATCTGAAGAGATAATTTCGGTTGCCAAATTTGTTTTAGGGTTTTCTAAAACGGTATGATCTGGCAAAGGTCCAAAAACACCCCATGATGCTAATAAAAACAATAGAACAATAGACACTATTCCGCCTAAAAATAAGATCCAAAACCAACGAACATATTTTTTAAAATCTGGCGATGCTTTTGCTTTACTGGTTGTTTGTTTCTTTTTTGCCATAGTATAAACTAAACTAATATATTGGTACTTTTATTGTGCTGCACTGGGTTGTTCTATCCGGAAACCAACATCGGTAATTCCTTTTAGATTTACCACACCATTAACTTTTCCGTTTTCACGCATGGCATGCTGTATTTTTATTTTATACATACCGCCTTCATCAAAAACAACCCCCTCTTTATACCACAATTTATTTTCCTTTACGTCGGTAAAACCAGTGCCTAATAGTTCGCCATTAGGTTTTGCCATTTTGTATTGCAACGTATCTTTTACAACTTTTCCGTTAGGGAAATCCATTTCAACAATGAGGTATAGATTATTAAACGGGTAAGCATTGTTGTTTCTTAAGTTTACAAATAGATTGTAAGGGTTTATAGAATCGGGTGCTTGAAAATTAAATGTAACAACAGAGTTTTTATGCCAAGCATTAGGTACCGACTTGTAGGTATCGTAAACCCTATTGGAATCGCATGCTGTAAAAGCTAAAAACCCGACTAGTACAACTAAGAGAAATTTATTTCGCATCATCAGAGTTGTTCTTTTTGGCTTGTGGTTTTCGCCTTCTTGTATTTGGTTTATTAGGTTTATCACTCCCTTTTTTTGCATGCGTGTTCGATTCTTTACTACCTGTTTCCTTTCTAGGATTCGGTTTATTTCTTGACTTAGACCGTGTTGGGTTTGGCTTATTATTATCTTTAGACTTAAGTTTTCCGCCTTTAGTATGCCCATCTTTGTTATTAGATTTGGCTTTAGTAGCAGACCTGTTTCCCTTGCGGTTATTATTTTTACGTTTTTTAGAACGTTTTGGACCATCAAAACGTGTTAAACTATCTTGACCTACAACGTTTTCATAATCGTTTTTAGTTTCCTGAATTAGTTCAACAGCGAATTCTTCTAGACTTGCAGGCTTTTTTCTATCTTTATTAAGTGCTATAATTTCTTTGGCTTGATCTTTTGTGATTAAGTGCCAATTCATCCATTCACCTTCATAAGCATACCACATATGCCCTTTAAAAATATCTGTTTTCTGACATACAGCGGTTCCTTTTTCAGTATACAGCTTTACATCTGTTTTAGGGAAATCGCGAATAGCATCTAAATACGTGTCTAGCTCATAATTTAAGCAGCATTTTAGTTTACCGCATTGTCCCGCAAGTTTTAATGGATTTAAGGACAATTGCTGATAACGTGCCGCTGAAGTACTTACCGAACGAAAATCGGTTAACCAAGTAGAACAACATAATTCTCGCCCACAAGACCCAATACCACCTAAGCGTGAGGCTTCCTGACGAAAACCTACTTGCTTCATTTCTATTCGTGTTTTGAATTCCTTGGCAAATAGTTTTATCAGCTCTCTAAAATCTACACGCTCTTCAGCTGTGTAATAAAAAGTAGCTTTACTAGCATCACCTTGGTATTCGATATCAGAAATTTTCATTTTCAACTTCAAATCGATAGCAAACTGACGTGCTTTTACCTTCATCGGTTCTTCTAAATCTCGAGCATCACTCCAAATATCAATATCTTTTTGTGATGCTTTGCGATAAATTTTAAGTGTATCAGGTGCTTTTTCAGAAACTTTTTTACGTTTCATTTGTACACGCACCAATTCTCCGGTAAGCGTTACCATACCAATATCATGGCCATATTCTGCTTGAGTAGCAACAATATCACCTATGCTTAAAGTTAAATTTTCGGTATTTTTATAATAGTGTTTTCGGCCATTTTTAAAACGCACCTCAACCCAATTAAACGGCTCAGCACCATTGGGTAATTCCATATTTGCAAGCCAGTCAAATACAGTTAATTTATTACAACTATCGGTTCCACATGTCCCGTTACTTTTACATCCTTTTGGCTGACCATCTTTTCCTGTTGAACAACTTCCACAAGCCATAAATTGATAATATATATTGATTCTAAAACCTTGTGTTTTAGAAGACGATTAATAATCTGTTATAAGATGTAAATATACTATTATTCTACTGACTTGAAAAGTCTAATTTTCAATTGAAAATTAATTAAACTCAATTTCGTAATTCAGCTTATTGGAAAGTGATTTCAATTCGGTTTTAGACTTAAACATATTCTTAAGAAGTAACTGACTCCAGCCTATTTTTTTGGAGTAGTCGTTAAAACTTTCTTCACGCCAATTAAAACCTTTTCGCCAAAATTTTTGTGGTGAAACATAACAGAACGTATAATCGAAAATAAAACTAGAACTGTTTACTTGTTTGTGATTTGGAATATCATCAGCAGCTAAAAGCATAATATTATTAGCTTTACAACTGGCTTTTATATTCTGAATCATTTCTGGGTAATCTGCTCTTACAGTTTCTAAATCGAAGTCGTTATACTCTGTATTACCGATTTTTTGGATGGGACGAATTTGAAGAATATCAAAACTTTCGCCATTAAAATGCTCAAAAAAGTCTGCTAACTCGTAAAAATTATCCTTGTTAAAAGTATAATTAATTCGCACTTTAAAATCGTATTGTTTTTTTAGTTTCTCGAAGGCTTTAAATGCATTATGAAATTTCTCATAACTCGCTTTTTTCATAAAGTTCTCGTAACTCTCCTTATGCACACCATGCAAGGAAATAGTAAACTCATTTAAACCAGCTTTTAATAAAGCTTCAATTTTTTCTTCGGTTAATAAGTTGGCGTTTGTAGTAATGGAAATATAGGGCACTTTATAATGTTTCCCTAAAGCTACAATATGCTCGAGGTTTTTGTATAATGTGGGCTCGGTACCACAACCTATTTGTAATTTTAAGGCCCGCTTAAAAATGGTGCTTGCTACTTGCTCAATTTCATCATTTTTAAACTGACCTTTTAATGTTTTCACGTAATCGGCATCTGTAAAATAACACATTTTACAACGTAAATTACAAGCCATAACCGGATCTAAATTAACGGCTAAATAGCGTTGATTGAACGTGTGTAATAAATAAAGACCCAAGAATTTTACTCTATGGCTTTTTATTTTTCTGTTTAATTTCAGAAGCTTATAAACGTTCATCTATTTATTTTTACCAAAGGTATCAAATATATTCCGCAAATCTTTTTTGTAAGGTAAATGATCGGCTCGTCCTTTTTTAAAGATATCATTACTATTACCTTGACCTTTACGGAGTGCTTTTTGTTCCTCGAAAGGCAGTTGTATTATTTCTTGGCAGGTTGTTGAACAACAATTCTCCATTTTTTCTTTACAGGAATCGCATTGAATAAACAATAAATGGCAGGCTTCATTTGCACAATTAGTATGCATGTCGGCAGGCTCGCCACATTGGTGACACTGTGCTATTACATCGTCAGAAATACGTTCAGAACGACGCTCATCAAACACAAAGTTTTTCCCTATAAATTTATTTTCTAATCCTTGTGCTTCAATTTGGCGTACATAATTAATAATACCACCTTCTAGCTGATACACATTTTTAAAGCCTTTATGTTTGTAATAAGCACTTGCTTTTTCACAGCGAATACCACCTGTACAATACATTACTAACTTCTTATCTTCTTTAGCATCTCGTAAATCGGCTTCTATAATATCTAAAGATTCGCGAAAAGTGTCAACATCGGGTTTTATAGCATTCTTAAAATGACCTATTTCACTTTCGTAATGGTTACGCATATCCACTAGAACTACATTCGGATCTTCAATAAGTTTATTAAACTCTTCCGCTTCTACGTGAACACCTTTATTCGTTACATCAAACGTATCATCATTCAAACCATCGGCAACAATTTTCTCACGCACTTTAACTTTCAATTTCAAAAACGAAAAGTTATCGTGCTCGATAGCAATATTTAAACGCACATTTTCTAAAAACGAAATGGTATCTAAATGATTTTTAAACTGATTAAAGTTGTCTGCCGGTACAGAAAGTTGGGCATTAATTCCTTCGTTAGCCACATAAATACGTCCTAAAACGTCTAACTTATCCCAAGTAAGGAATAGACTATCTCTAAAAGAATGAGGGTTATCAATTTTCGCGTATTTATAGAAAGAGATTGTTAAGCGTTCTTTTCCAGCTTGCTCAATAAGTTCTGCTCTTTCTTTAGCGCTTAAGGTGTTGTACAGTTGCATGCTATACTAAATTTTAAGGTTAAAGAATTCCTATTTAACTTCCTTATGGAAGAATTTTAGGTTTGAAAATACAAAGGTAGAATTAAATTTTAAATACAGAAATTAAAAAACCCCCAGCTGCGTTATATAGCTTAAGGGATTATAGATTAGCTAAAATCTATATTAGTTTCTTAAAACAAAAAAAAAGTCCTTTGCACTCTGCAAAGGACTTTTAATAGACTAACTCGTTATTAATATTTTTTTTATTCAAAAAATACCAACCCGAGCTAACCCCCATCGGCTTTACAGCTACTGTTTAAATATACAGCTACTGAAACGCCTAATGCTTTAATTAATAATGTTTTTCTTATAGTTCTCATAGCAAATGATTCCCACTTTATTAAGTAGATGCAAAAACTATAAAAAGGTTGCGTCATAAAATTGTAAAGTGAAAAAAGAGTAGTATTTTAGCATTACTTTCACAAGATAAAACATACAGAAATGAGCAACGAAAAAGAGGCTAAATTAAAAGCACTAAAACTTACTTTAGATAAATTAGATAAAGCTTACGGCAAGGGGACAGTTATGAAAATGAGTGATCAAGCTGTTGTTGATGTCGATGCAATCTCATCGGGTTCTTTAGGCCTTGATATAGCATTAGGTGTCAGTGGATATCCGCGCGGTCGTGTTATAGAAATTTATGGTCCAGAATCTTCTGGTAAAACTACTTTAACACTCCATGCTATTGCTGAAGCTCAAAAAGCCGGTGGTATTGCCGCATTTATTGATGCAGAACATGCTTTTGATCGTTTTTATGCTGAGAAATTAGGTGTTGATATTGATAACTTAATTATCTCGCAACCTGATAATGGTGAGCAAGCTTTAGAAATTGCCGATAATTTAATTCGTTCGGGAGCTATTGATATTGTAGTTGTCGATTCGGTTGCTGCATTAACACCTAAAAGTGAAATTGAAGGTGAAATGGGTGATTCGAAAATGGGATTACACGCACGTCTAATGTCGCAAGCCCTTCGTAAATTAACAGCGTCTATCAGTAAAACCAATTGTACCGTAATCTTTATTAATCAATTACGTGAAAAAATTGGTGTGATGTTTGGAAATCCAGAAACAACAACTGGAGGTAACGCACTTAAATTTTACGCTTCAGTTCGATTAGACATCAGACGATCAACACAAATAAAAGATACTGACGGAAACGTACAAGGAAATAAAACACGTGTAAAAATTGTTAAAAACAAAGTTGCGCCGCCATTTAGATTAGCAGAATTTGATATTATGTATGGCGAAGGCATTTCTAAAGTTGGTGAAATTTTAGATATCGCTGTAGAGTTTGATGTTATTAAAAAAGCAGGCTCTTGGTTTAGCTATGGCGACACTAAGTTAGGTCAAGGTAGAGATGCCGTAAAAGCTTTAATAAAAGACAATCCAGAACTCATGGAGGAACTTGAACTTAAAATTAAAGAGCTCATAAAATCAGCTTAAAACTAAAAATCCCAATTTAATTGGGATTTTTTTATATCTCTACGCAACCTTTTGACATTTAATGCATCTACAAATTAAAACATCGGTTACGATTATATTTAATTATGAAGAGCTTCTTTATTTGTGCATTAGCAATTCTGGTATTCTCATGCGCAACCGACGATGAAATACAACAAACTAATCGTGTTGTATTATTACCCGTTGAAAGTGCTATTGTTCCAAACGAAGTATCCATTGGAGAGACTTATGAAATAATCGTTACCTTTAAAAAGCCATCTGATTGCTACTACTATAAAGACATTTATATGCGTAATGATCCTGATGGTACATTGGTGGCAGTTTTAGCATCGGTTTTACCCGACACATATGCCTGTCAAGAAACCAATAACATAATAGAAAAAACATTTATATTAGAACCTACAAGAGACATAACTAACTATGTATTTAAATTCTGGCATGGTAATACCAATACAGGAGAAGATACTTATATAATTTTTGAGGTTCCAGTAATTGATTAATTAATATTTAATAAAAAAGTTTCATGTGAGTTTAAAACAACTCATACATAAATGTAGTAATCATGATACCAAAGCACAAAGCGATTTATATCAGCTCTTTTCGAGCAAATTGTTTTCAGTATGCTTAAAGTACTCTAGGAATTACGCCGAAGCGGAAGATAATCTGCAGGATGCATTTATGACCATTTTTAAAAAAATTAACCAATATAACCATAAGGGTTCTTTTGAAGGTTGGCTGAAACGCATAACAATTAATACAGCTTTACAACGCTATAGAAACCAAGGCGTTTTTGAAATAATAAATGAAGACTTCATTGAAGATCAAGAAGTAGACATTGATGATGAAGATATCTCTTTAGATTTCCTTTTGAAAATTATTCAAGAATTACCAGACCGATATCGATTGGTGTTTAATATGTATGTTTTAGATGGCTATTCACATAAAGAAATAGCTAGTTTATTGAATATAACCGTAGGCACGTCCAAATCAAATTTAGCACGAGCACGAAAAATATTAAAAGAGAAAATAGAAACCTATAAATCGGGTTTTAATGCGCAGTCCTTATAATGAGTAATAAAAAACATATAGACCGAGTTTTTCAAGAATCCTTTAAGGATTTTGAAGCCCAACCAAACCCAGATTTGTGGTCTAAAATTGAAAACAACTTAGCTCCTGAAGCTATAAAGCCAAAACCTATGTTTCCTATTGGAATTCGCATTGCTAGTTTGGCTGCTGTATTAGCACTACTTATAAGTATTGGCTATATAGTTTTATCAGAAAATTCGGCAAAACAGGAACCGAGCAAGCAAAAAATCGTAAACACACCTTTAGAAACTCCTAAAGTAGATTCTAAAACAAATACACCTACTACAAATACAAATTCTGAAAAAGTTGCCTCTCAAAATTTAGAATCAGCTACAACAGAAAACGAGTCTACAGACGTTGTCAATACAACGAGTATTAACGAAGTCGTAGCTACTGCCAACTCTGGAAACCAATCAAACACGAGTATTAAAAACAACAGTACTCATGTTTCAAGCAACAACTCAGTAGTTTCTGAATCTGAAGTTATTAAAGAGCATCAAAATAACAGCGTAGCAAATAAAAACACACTGTCAAACAATGCTCATGTAAATACACCTAATAACTATATTGCTAGTCAAAATAACACCAGTAATATTACGAATGGCGCTGCAGGTGTTGCTTCTAAAAAATCCTATAAAACAAATAATACCACAAATACAGAAGCAACGCAAACCAATGCAAACGCTACTAATAACACTATAAATACAACAGCATTAGCGTTAACATCAAATGCTACAGGCGGCTCTAACAAAGCACCTACCCAAACCAATAAAACAAATACAGGTACCGAAACCGATTATTCAAAGTCGGAACGCTCCTTAGAAGAATCTGTTGCTTGGAATGCTAAGTCGGGCAACACCTCTCTTAATGAAAAAGAAAAAGAGGAAACCTTAATAGTTGGTGATTTGCTATCTAGTAAATCACCTTCCATTGAGGATGCAATTGCTGCAGATTTAAAAAAATTGCAAACCAAAACAGAAACTAAACTAACAAACAGGTGGCAGGTTCAAGCAAACATAGCTCCTGTATATTACAACTCTCTAGGACAAGGTTCTCATATAGATGAAGAATTTGTTGCTAATTCTAAAAGTGGAGAAACCAATACAAGTTACGGTATTCATGTAAGCTATGCCATTAGCAAAAAATTTGCTATCCGTTCAGGTTTAAACACATTAAACTTAAGTTACGATACAGATAACGTAATTTTATATGAGTCGCCAACCTCCAATAATCAAGGTGGTACAAATCCGCTTAAAAACATAGATTTAGCACCTGGAAGTCAATCGTTAACAGCCTTTAGTGGAGATAATTTAGGATTTCAACAAATAAACAACGAATTATACAACGCTGCTATTAGCCAACGTTTAAGTTATTATGAAATCCCTTTAGAACTAGAATACAAATTAGTTGACAACCGTTTTGGGTTAAATATAATAGGTGGTATGAGTAGCTTTATTCTAAATGACAATGAAGTGTATTCAGAATTTGAAGAATTCAGAACCTATATTGGTGAAGCGAATAATATAAACAGCTTGAGTTTTAGTACCAATTTTGGCTTGGGTTTACTGTATAATTTTTCAGATAAATTACTCTTTAATTTTGAACCAACTTTTAAGTACCAATTAAATGGTTATGAAAATACAGCTGGAAACTTCAAACCCTATATAATAGGTGTTTATACAGGTTTTAGTTATAAGTTTTAATTTTAGTTGAGTTGATTGGTGATGTATTTTATTAATCATCAATCTAAAAAAGCTACTCTGTGCCAAGAGTGGCTTTTTTGTTTAATCGTTTTCTAAAGCCTTTAATATAAGCTCACGAGTATCTGCATTCAACTGTTTTGTATCTGAAACCTTTAGGCCTTTTGTAGGAATAAAAGGAAAGCCAATAGCGCGCATTTTTCCAGGACTTCCACTAAAAAAGGTAAATGGAAAACGTTTCTTATTATCAAGAAACACAAGTGGGACTATAGGTATTTGATGATTTATAGCAAGCCTGAACGCACCATCTTTAAAGGGATCTAAAAGTACTGTTTCGTCAGGTACACCACCTTCCGGAAAAATACAAATACTCAAGCCTTGTTTTAAACGACGTTGCGCCCTTAAAAATACAGCTTTCCTACTTTTTTCCGAGCTACGATCTACCAAAATACAGGTGCGCTTATAGAAAAATCCAAATAATGGAATTTTAGCCAGTTCTTTTTTACCAACAAAAACAAAAGGATTTTTAGACAAAACCAACATCAGCATAATATCAGCCATAGAAGTATGGTTTGCTATAAACATATAACTAGCTTTTCGTTTTGGTTTTTCCGCTAAAGTTATACGCGTTCGAAACCCCATACCAAGCAAAATAAAACGCGCCCAAATACGTGCCAATCTGTAAAATAATGGGTACCATGATTCCTTTGCTATAGAAATAAGCAGAATAGGAAATAATACAATAATTGGTAATGTAACTAATACATAAAACCAAATACGATAAAAGAACCAGAAAATATATTTAAAAACACTCATGGAGACCAAAACTACTTAAATAAATTGAGCTTTTGTAGTAAAAAAATTACCTTTGTTACTTGTAGAATTAATTAAAAGCCTCCCATTTTAAAAGGAGAAAAATATGGCAAGAATACTTACAGGTATACAAAGTACCGGAACACCGCATTTAGGAAATATTTTAGGCGCGCTCTTACCAGCAATAGAAATGGCTAATAAGCCAGAAAACGATTCGTTTTTATTTATTGCTAATTTGCACACCCTAACACAAATAAAAGATGCCGAACTATTAAGGCATAACACCTACTCTACGGCTGCTACTTGGCTTGCTTTTGGATTAGACATTAATAAAACTGTTTTTTACAGACAAAGTGATATCCCACAGGTAACCGAGTTAGCTTGGTATTTAGATTGTTTTTTCCCTGTAAAAAGATTACAGTTAGCACATGGTTATAAAGATAAGGCAGACCGTTTAGATGATGTTAATGCTGGATTATTTATGTACCCAATGCTTATGGCTGCCGATATTTTGGCTTACGATGCTGAAATTATTCCAGTTGGAAAAGACCAATTACAACATATAGAAATGACACGCGATGTAGCGTCTCGTTTTCACGCTCAAATGGGAGAAACCTTTGTTTTACCAAAAGAGAAAATTGCCGACAACACCATGCTTATACCTGGTACTGATGGTGAGAAAATGAGTAAAAGCCGTGGTAATTTTATCAATATTTTCTTAAATGATAAAAAACTACGCAAGCAAGTAATGTCTATTAAAACAGATAGTACAGCTCTTGAAGACCCGAAAGATTGGACTACTTGTAACTGCTTTGCCCTATACAGTTTGTTAGCCTCTGAAACACAAATAGCTACTATGAAAGCTAATTACGAAGGTGGTAATTACGGTTATGGCCATGCTAAACAAGCCCTGTTTGAACTGATTATAGAAAAATTTGCCGAACCTCGTGAACGTTATAACCACTACATGAATAACCTGCATGAAATTGATGATGCTTTAAAGGTTGGAGCCGAAAAAGCAAGTCAAGTAGCAAATGCCGTTATTGCACGTGTTAGAGATAAGGTTGGGTATTAGTTTATAAAATACAAAAACCGCCCGAATGGGCGGTTTTATTCAATTATAATTTAGCTCTTATCTCTAATTCTCCTGCAGTTGCTTTATAATGTTCGAAAATTACAATCATTTCACCTTCACCATAATAGTCAGTATACCATCTTTCATTTATAGCTCCCGAGATTTTTAAAATAGGTTTACTATCTAAAGAATTAAGTTTTACAAGAATAGTGTCGTTAGTAAATCCTTTTACCCAAACATTCATCATTGTATATGGATAATTATTAATTGGTTCTAAAACAATAGTTTTAGTTGTAGTGAAGTCTGCAATCTTCAATTTAGCTTCATCATTCCCGCATGATGACAGAAAGATTAAAAAAATTAGAATTACTAAAGTGAAATTTTTCATATTTTATTGATTTGTAGGTGCTGGCGGTGGTGCCATCATTTTTCTAAAATCCTGAAACGTTTTTTCAATCAGTTCAGGGAAAATATCTTGGTAAACAGTTTGTTCTTATTCTGTTGATATTGAATTTTTACAACCAATATTTAATAAAATTACATATAATATTAAACTGTAAATTATTTTTGTCTTAGTCATGATAAATATTATTTCATGATCATCAGTTAACATTTCGTTGCTCAATCAAATCATTAAATATAGTTTCATTCGTTTTTAGAGGTAAAATTCACATAATTAATAGTATACATATATCTATTAGTTATTTTTAAGACACCTCCTTTTTGAATTGGTCACTAATTTTACAATTATAATGTGGATTTACATAGTAGTATTCAGCTTACGACAGTTACACTATGTTAGGCGAAGTCATTATTTAATTACCACTAAACGGTTTCGCTTTTTAGTCTGCTATATGTATTTTCTAAATTTAAAATGTCTACAAACATATGGGACATTGTCTCCAATGTAACTTTTATAGATAGTGCTAAACAAAGTCATTTTTGAAATTTTGAATGGAAAATTTCACCGTGCTCCTATTACCACGTCTCTTATGTTTCCTTTAAAGGATAAAGATATTTTAAGTAATCTCTACTAATTAAGTAATTCCCCTATATAATCTCAAACAACTTACCAGGCAAAGGCCTTACAACACCTTTAAGTTCCATATTTAATAATAAGCTAGCAACTTTATATGTTGGTAGTTCACAATCAATAGCAATCAGGTCTAATTCTTGTTTGGATATTGTTTTTAGGTAGTTATAAACCTTCTGTTCCTCAGGTGTTAAATCTACAAACAACTGTTTTTGAATAGTTGGTTTTTGTTTGGTTTCTAGTTCCCAGTTCAACATATACGGAATATCTAATGGTGTAGATAGCAAATGGGCTTTTTGAAATTTTATTAAATTATTACATCCAACACTTTGAGTATCGGTTGTACGTCCTGGAACCGCAAAAACATCTCTATTATAAGAGTTAGCAATATCTGCCGTTACCAAGCTCCCTCCTTTTGAAGCGGACTCGATAACTATTGTAGCCTGACTAACACCTGTAATAATTCGGTTGCGTTTTAAGAAATTATTTCTATCAAACGGATCGGTACTCCAAAAATCGGTGAAAAACCCTCCGTTTTTTTCTATATCAACCATGTATTTTTTATGTGTCTTAGGGTAAATTTGATTTAAGCCATGGGCTAGACAACCTATAGTTTGTAGGCCATGTTTAACAGCAGCTCGTTGCGCAGTTATATCGGTACCATATGCAAATCCAGAAACAATTATAGGATTAAACGGCACTAAAGCTTCAATTAACTTATTACAAAATGCTACACCAGAGCTTGTAATTTTACGCGTACCTACAATACTTATTATACGCTGATTTTCTAGATTAACATTACCAACTTGAAATAATAATATAGGACTATCAATGCAGTGTTTTAGGCGATGGGGATATGTCTCATCCATAAAAAACAGACAAGTAATATTATTTTCAGCTATAAAACGCATTTCAGCCTCAGCTGCTTTAAAATGTGTAGTATTGAAAAGGTCTTGAATAATATGTGTACCAATACCATCAATTTTTAATAAGTGTTGTCTTTTTTCTTTAAATACAGCTTCAGCAGAACCGCAATGATTAATTAGTTTTTTAGCAGTTATATCTCCTATAAACGGCACATGCTGAAGTGCTAAATTATGTAACAAACGCTCATTATCCATTATAAAGTATTGATATTCAATCTAAAAATAACGAATTTTAAGATGTTAATAAGTTGTTAGCAAGATTTTTTGTTCGCATTTAAAAATTCCTAACTTTGTTTTTATGCAAATAGAACTTTACATAAGCGATTTATTATACCGTTACGAATGTGTTACGGTTCCTGAGTTTGGCTCATTTTTAACACGTCGAACATCAGCTACGATTCATGAAACTACCCATGCGTTTTATCCGCCAAAAAAAGTGCTTTCTTTTAATGAGCAAATTCAAGAAAACGATGGCTTATTAGCACGCTATATAGCGGATGTAGAAAAAATACCTTACGAGGAAGCTTCTAAAAAAATAGCTAAACGTGTAAAATACTTAAAATCGTATTTAGTAGAAGGTGAAACAATTGCATTTGATAACATTGGTAGCTTATCCTTAAACACGGAAGGTAACATGTTATTTGAGCCGTCTTACAGTTTTAATTATCTAACAGACGCGTTTGGTTTATCGCAGTTTACAACTCCAGAGGTAATTAGAGAAACTCCTGTAGAAGTTGCTAAACCAGCAGAAAAAGTTATCTCAATACCTGTTTCTAATAAAAAACCGCAATTTCGTGGTTATTTAAAATATGCAGCTGTTGGTTTAATAGCATTAGCAATTGCTGGATTTGCTGGATCTAATTATTATATAGATAAAATAGAAACACATAACCAACTAGCACAAGAGGAAGCAAACACGCAATTGGATCATAAAATTCAAGAAGCAACCTTTGTAATAAATAATCCACTTCCTGCTGTAACCCTTAATGTAAAAAAGCAATACGGTAATTATCATATTATTGCTGGTGCATTTCGTTTAGAAGCTAATAGCGATAAAAAAGTTAGTCAATTAAAAGACTTAGGCTATGATGCTCGTAAAATTGGCACTAATAAATATGGCCTACACGAAGTTGTATATGCTAGTTATGAAACCCGCCAAGAAGCCTTAGATGCTCTTAAAGACGTTAAATTGTCTCACAATAAAGATGCTTGGTTACTAGTTAAAAATATTGAAAACTAATCTTCAATTTCTCACTACAAACATTTTGAGTTACGACTTAAACACACACTCGAATGATTGAAGCTTCAATATAATTATAGCGTTACTTTGAGAGGTAAAGAGGTACGAAAGATTATATCAAGAAGTGTTAATCCACTTTTTCATGGTATCTTTGCAGCGCATTAAAATAAGGACCTCATGACACCTAAAACACCGGAGCAATCTAAAACCGTAATGACAGACTTGGTATTACCAAGCGAAACTAATCCATTAAATAATTTGTTTGGTGGCGAACTATTAGCGCGTATGGATCGTGCTGCTAGTATTGCTGCAAGACGCCATAGTCGCCGAATTGTGGTAACAGCCTCTGTAAACCACGTAGCATTTAACCGTTCGGTACCTTTAGGCAGTGTAGTTACCGTAGAAGCTAAGGTTTCACGTGCTTTTAAAACATCAATGGAGGTATTCTTAGATGTTTGGGTTGAAGATCGTGAGTCTGGTGTACGCGACAAAGCCAATGAAGCTATTTATACTTTTGTAGCTGTTGATGAAACTGGCCGTCCAATACAAGTTCCTGAAATCAAACCTGAAAGCGATTTAGAAATAGAACGCTTTGCAGCCGCACTAAGACGTAAACAATTAAGTTTGGTTTTAGCTGGTAAAATGAAACCAAATGATGCTACCGAATTAAAAGCATTATTTCAATAAAAATTAAATTTTTGAAGATTAAAAAAAGAGCCTGAATATACATTCAGGCTCTTTTTTTAAATGCTTAATACAAGATTTATTTTGTTACTAAATCTGAATAAGGATTAAGCTACATTTTATAAATCCACTCGGCTGGGTTGACTGTTTTAGTTTCTTTGAAAATACTAAAATTCAACATCGTCTCACCATTAGCTGGGTTGGTAAAAACCTCACCAATTGCCTGTTTGGTAGTTACTTTATCGCCTTTATTTACATAAATTTTAGCCATATTGGAATATGCTGTAATATAATTACCATGTTGGATTAACACCGTAGGATTACCATTTTTAGAGGATATTATTCGTAATACTTCACCATTAAAAATAGCACGAACTTGGGCATTTTTCTCAGTAGCTATTCGCACACCATTACTCTGTATCGTAACACTTTTTACAACCGGATGCGGCTGCTTTCCAAAGCGTACTTTTACCACACCTTTTTCTACAGGCCATAATAGTTTTCCTTTGTTGGACACAAAATCTTTAGCTAAAGCCGCGGCTTCTGGTGTTAAAGCAAAACTGCTTGTTTTAGTACTTGTTTTTCCAGCCTTCTTATTTGATGCAGCGATAGCTTCTCGAATAATTTTTTCAATTTCACGATCAATTTTCTCAGCTTCTTCTTGCTTCTTCTGTATTTGGGCAGTATAGTTTGTTAAGTTTTTATTTATCTCAGCCATAAGAGCTTTATGCTGGACAAGTTCTTTTTCAAGTGCGCGTTGCGCTACCCTATTTTCATCAATAAGCTTTTGTTTATCGGCCTTTTGCCTCAGTAAATCTTTATTGATTTCTTGAAGTTCTGCTGTTTTAACCTTTATAGCCTCGCCTTGTTCTTTTTGATAATTAGCATACTGATTTAAATACTGAACCCGTTTATAGGCTTGCTTAAAATTTGTAGATGACAATAGAAACATAATCCTACTCTGCTCGCTTTTGCTTTTGTAAGACGTTTCTATCATCTTGGCGTAACTAGTCTTTAAAGTTTCTAATTCATCACGTAATTCGGTGATTTTATTTTGATTGTCGTTTATTTCACGAGTCAATAAATTGGCCTGCTGATTAGTAACCAAAATAAGATTCTTACGAACACTAACGCGGTAGTTTATATCTTCAATTAATGAAATCTGCGACTTCTGCTTACTTTTATCTTTAAAAAGCAATTCGTTAATCTGCTTGATTTCTGTACGTAATGCCTGTCTGCGTGCTTCTAACTCTTTTTGCTTTTTACTTTGCGAAAAACCGAAAGCAGAAATAAGCAAAAATCCTACAAGTAATAAATATGTTTGTATTGGTTTATTCATGATTATTTTAAATCAATTTTATCAAATCCAGAAGGTATTTTAAAAGGAAAACGCACGGGTTCGTTGATGCTTACAGAATTCAAACTAAGCTCAATACGCGTTTCATTATCTGCTTCTAAAGCTATTATTTTTAACTGTTCGGGTATGCTTTGATTGTTTATAATTTGATAATTCAAATAATCAACTTGTAAGAATCGGGATTCTTTAGCCTGATGTAATTGTTGAGAGTTTAATTTGAAATGGGCTGGATTAACAATATAAAACAGCTCAAAAAGTGCCAATTGTTCTTTAGGTTGAAACAGATATGCATTTTCGAAAACCGACATATCATAGGTATTTTTATCAATATCAAAAATAGCATTTCCTAATAGTAAATTCTGAACTTTATTATAGTCCAATTCAGTACCCAACAAATCACTTATATAACTAAAATCGCCATCAAAATAGGTATTATCTAACTTGTTATAAAACCGAACTTTATCGGGAGTAATCATTACACGCATTAAATTTAAAGTTGCGTTTATCCATATGGTTTTATCTTTTTCCATACGAAGTGTTACTGTATGTGACTGCGATTTAGAACCTTCTGAATAAACTACGCGAACCTTAGCTTGTAAGGTTTTAAAATTAGGCATTAACTTGGTATGCGCTTTTAAAACATCTTTTTTAGAAAGCGATAAATTGGCTTCTCCAGATGATAAAGTGGCTGTTGATTTACAACTTATAACCATTAAAAATACAAAGGTTATAAGCCCTGCAATGTGCTTATTTTTACTCATTAATTGTTGGACTCTAGCTTTTGGGCTTTTTCTATAAACGAATTTGCCTTAATAGTATTATTTAATTGGGTGTATGCAATGCTTAATTGTTTATAAAAGTCAGCTTGCATTTTTGAATCTTCTATAATATAATCCAATCCTATTTCTAGGGTACTTATAGCGTCATCAGGCCTTTTTAATTCATTTAAGGCAACGCCATTAATTAAATAGAACAAGGGTTGTGACGGGTACTTATTTAAAGCCGAAGCACTCATGCTCTCTGCTTCTTCATAATTCTTTAAATCGATATGAAGTAAGAGTATATTTCTCGTAATTCCAAAGTTATCTGGGTCTTTATCAAGCGCTTTATTATAATATTCAAGTGCTTGAATCTTATCGCCTTTCTTTAAATAATACTGAGCAATTTCAAGAGACGATTTTCCATTTTTATCTTCAGTAACTAAGCTTGTAGCCTCTATTAAATCGGATTCATATTCCGGATTTTCTGACACAAAATCTACAAAATCCGAAAGGACCATCATTTTAGCTTCTGGTTTAATTTGCGAACTTTGAATAACTATTTTCATAGATGCAATGGCATCAGCAGCACGATTGTCTTCGATATAAAATTTATAAAGTGCTAAATGAACTAATTGAGAATTAGGCTTAGCTTCTAACAGTTTTTGAGCTGTTTCGAAGGCTTTTTCTTTATCGTTATTTTCGCTGTACCGATAAATAAGCGCTAAATAGTTTGTTTCTTGGTCTGGATGCTCCTCTACTCGCTCCTCAAGGTTTTCTATTTGTTCCTTTTTCTTGCCTGTTATTTCATAAATTTGATTTCTAATAACATCACGAGTCATAGAAATACCTAGTTCAGCATCCATCTCGTCTAAAACTTCTAGAGCATTATTATAGTCTTTAGTTTTAACATATAATGTTGCTAAATCCTCCTTGTAGTCTGGGTGATATTTAACCAATTGTTTGACAACTTTTATAGCCTTATCATAATCATCTTGCTGCGCATAAACTTCATAAAGTTCATCCAAATACCACTCGTTATCAGGTTCCATTTTCACGGCATCTTTTAGAGCATCTTCAGCAGCACCAAAATTTTTAAGCAGGTTATAATTTTTTCCCAACTCGTAATAATAAACCGATTGAGAATCGTCCAACTCTAAGCATTTTAATAGGGCTTTAGCAGCACGATCATAATTTTCAATACCTTTTTGTTTAAGGGCTTCGAAAAAATACTCTTGTTGTAAATCGGCAACATCACCTAAATCGTCTTGGTTTATTTTGTTATAATCTATTTGAGCATAGTTTACCTGCGGAATGTAAAACATTCCAAAAAGTAACATAAAAATTTTAAAATTTTGTTTCATTTATAAGGTCTTTCTAATGCTCAGAAAGGTTGCAAAGTTTATTCCAAAACAGAATAATCACCAATACTTACTTTAGTATACTGACCATTATAAGTAACATGGTTTCCTATCATAGCCTCGTCTAAATTAGCATTTTTTATAGTGGTATGATTCTGAATTAAGCTATTTTTAACGGTTGAATCTTGAATTTCACAAGCATCACCAATAGATACATTTGGTCCAACTGTGGTATTCTTTAACTTAACATTCTTACCAATAAAACAAGGTTGGATAATGTTTGAATTTTCTAATATCACATCATCGGCAACTAATTGTTCGCCATCGGCTGCTAAAAACCCAAGCATTCGGGTATTTGTTTCAACTGTTACGACTTTATTTCCGCAATCCATCCATTCGGATACCTGACCTGTTTTAAACACTTTACCATCGGCCATCATGCGCTTAATACCATCATTAATTTGGTACTCGCCACCATTCATGATATTTTCATCTAAAACTTCTTGAAGCTTCTCTTTTAAAACGCTAACATCTTTAAAGTAGTATATACCAATCACAGCTTGATCAGACACAAAAGTTTCTGGTTTTTCAACAAGCTCAACAATTTCTTCTTTCTCATTTAGCTTAACAACACCAAAAGCCTGAGGATTTTCAACTCTTTTAGTCCAGATTACAGCATCTGCTTCTGGATCTAAATTAAAATCTGCTCTAATTAAAGTATCAGCATAAGCAATTACAGCCGGCCCAGATAATGATTCTTGAGCACTCATAATAGCATGTCCTGTTCCTAAAGGTTGATCTTGTCGGTAAATAGATGCTTTAGCACCTAAAGATTCGGCTAAGGCTTTTAAACTTTCTACTACAGCATCACCAAACCATGCAGGATCTCCTAAAACAAAAGCTATTTCTGTAACAGGTTGGTTAAGTACTTTAACAATATCTTTTACCAAACGGTGTACAATAGGTTGACCAGCAACTGGAATTAAAGGTTTAGGTACAGTTAAACTATGTGGGCGAAGACGAGAACCACGTCCTGCCATTGGTACAATAATTTTCATATTTTTTTAACCTCTTTTAATAAAAAGGATATTTTTTTAGATTAAACTTAATTTTATTTAACGCCGGTACTTCCAAAACCACCAGCACCACGATCGGTATCCGATAATACATCAACAGCTTCCCATTCCGCACGTTCATGTTTAGCAATAATTAACTGTGCAACACGCTCACCGTTTTCAATAGTGAAATTTTCATTTGAAAGATTAACGAGTATAACACCTATTTCACCACGATAATCAGCATCAATAGTACCAGGAGCATTTAAAACCGTTATACCGTTTTTAGCAGCTAAACCACTTCGTGGTCGTACTTGGGCTTCATAACCTATTGGTAACTCCATAAACAATCCCGTTTTTATAATAGTGCGTTCTAAGGGTTTTAAAGTTACAGGCTCAGATATATTGGCACGTAAATCCATACCTGCTGAAGCTATCGTTTCATAATGCGGTAAGTCATGGTTGGATTTATTGATTATTTTAATAGTCATATTATGATTTTAATAGTTGCTTAATTTCTTTTTGTTCAGATTTATAAACAATACCCAAAAATACAATTAACAATGGAATACCTATAGCAAAATTGCCTCTAAAGTAGTAAAATGATATTACTGAAAATGTAATAGAAATTGCTAAATAGAGTCCGATTTTTTTCAGGTTATAGGGAATTGGGTAGTATTTACGTCCCAAACTATAAGATAATAACATCATTACTGCATAAGCTATTAAAGTTGCTATTGCAGACGCTTTATAGCTATAAGTTTTGATAAACATCAGGTTAATTACAAGTGTTATTAAAGCACCTATAATAGAGATATAGGCACCAAACTTTGTTCTATCTGTTATTTTATACCAAACCGATAGGTTGTGGTAGATACCTAGACAGAAATTTGCTAATAAGATTATAGGAACAATCCACATGGCTTCCCAATAGGCCTCACCACGAACAATATAAGGTTTTAAAACATCGGCAAAAATTACGACTGTTAACAGAATTACGGAACCTGTTGCGACAAAGAACTCTAATATCCTTGCATAGTTTTTTTGAGGATTGGTGGTATTCGCATGACTAAAAAAGAAAGGCTCTATTCCTAATCGGTAAGCTGTTGCAAAAAGGGTCATAAAAAGTGCTATTTTGTAGCAAGCAGAATACATTCCTATTTCGGTTTCGGCAATATCAGGAGGAAGTAAATAGTCTAACAAAATTCTATCAAACACTTCATTTATAGAAAATGCCATACCAGCAACTAATACTGGTAATGCATAACGCATCATTTTTTTCCATAACTTAAGATTAAAATGATAAGATATTTTTGTGTAAAATGGTAACATACACGCAAGGGCAACACCACTAGATATTACATTGGCTATCAGTATATAATTAATTTCAAAATTTGGCTTATAAATAGCATTAAACACATTGTAATGTTCGGCTAGATCAGCTAATGCTAATAAGAAAAATAGATTAAGCCCTAGGTTTACAGCAACTGTTAAAATACGAATTATAGCATAACGGATTGGCCTTTGAGTTGCTCGTAACCAGGCAAAAGGAATAATTACTAAAGCATCTAATAACAGAATCCAAATAACCAGCTTAACATAAGCAACCTGAATACCAATAAAATATGCTATTTGGTTTTGAAATAATAAGGCACAACTAAAAAAACAAAGTGATGATACTATTAAGGAAATAGCAGATGTACCAATAACCGTTTTCTGACTTTCATCTTTATTAAAAAAACGAAAAAAAGCAGTCTCCATGCCATAGGCCAGTACCACATTAAATAGTACAAAATAGGAGAATATAACAGATATCTGACCATATTCAGCAACAGAAGACAATACACCATCTGTAGTATAAAGAGGCACAAGAATAAAGCTTAACATGCGCGGTAAAACCGTTGCTAAACCATAAATAAAAGTCTGTTTAAAAAGTGTTTTGAGTCCGGCCAAAATAAAGTAAATGTAACGCTCTAAATGTATTGAATTACCAACACCTATAAAAATGTTTGGCTATGAATTTGAGGTATTTAGAATTTCACTTTAAATATCATTAGATATTATGATGTATAAATAAAAAAAGACCCGTCTAAACTATAGAAAGGCCTTTTGTATTTTAAAACTTTAGAATGATGTCTAAAATTAATTATTTAGAGCTTCTGCACCACCAACAATCTCTAAGATTTCATTGGTAATAGCAGCTTGACGTGCTTTATTGTATGTTAATTTAAGTTGATCTCTTAGTTCAGTAGCGTTATCTGTTGCTTTATGCATAGCAGTCATACGCGCACCGTGCTCAGATGCAAATGAATCTCTAATACCTTTAAACAATTGTGTTTTTAAAGACTTAGGAATTAATTCTTCAACTATTTCAATTTTTGAAGGCTCAAAGATATATTCTAAAGATACAGAATCATCTTTTTCAATAGGTACAATTGGTAAAAATTGCTCTATGATAACTTCTTGTGTAGCTGCATTTTTGAACTTGTTATAAACAATTTCAATTTTATCATAAGTTTCATTAACAAATTCACTCATTAACATTTCTGCTAAATCAGATACGTTTTCAAAAGTTAAGTCATCAAAAATATCACTTTTATCAGCAATAACTTGACCTGTTTTTTTGAAAGCATCATTTGCTTTTTTACCTACTGCTACATAAGAAACAGACTTGTTAGCATATTTTTCGGTAGTCAGTTTGTTTACTGCTTTTATAATATTAGAATTAAAAGCACCACATAAACCTCTATTAGAAGTAATAGCTACAATTAGTACATTGTTAACCTCACGTTGTTCTGAAAATTTACTTCCAGAATCAGCATCTAAAGTTGCGCTTAAATCTTGTAAAAGCTGCGTTAACTTATCTGAATAAGGTCTCATAGCTGTAATAGCATCTTGTGCCTTCTTTAGTTTAGCAGCCGATACCATTTTCATAGCACTGGTAATCTGCATCGTTGAAGATACGGATGTTATTCTGTTACGTATTTCTTTAAGATTAGCCATAATCTACTTTTATCTTTCCGAATAAATGCCGGAACCTAGTTAATTGAACTTTATAATTTAGGATTCCCGCTTTCGCGGGAATGCTAATTATGCGCTATATTTTGCTGATAATTCTTTAGCTACTACCGTTAAGGTATCTGTAACTTCATCAGTTAATTTACCTGCTTTAAGAGTTGCTAAAACATCACTATGTTTCGCTCTTAAAAATTCTAAGTAATCACGTTCGAATTCTTTTACTTTCTCTACTGGTACGTCTTTTAATAAGTTTTTAGAACCTGCATAAATAATTGCAACTTGGTCTTCTACAGTATACGGATCATTTTGACCTTGCTTTAAGATCTCAACGTTACGTTTACCTTTATTAATTACGTTTAATGTTACAGCATCTAAATCAGAACCAAACTTAGCGAAAGCTTCTAATTCACGGAACTGTGCTTGATCTAGTTTTAAAGTACCAGATACTTTTTTCATTGATTTAATCTGTGCATTACCACCAACACGAGATACAGAAATACCTACGTTAATAGCTGGACGTACACCAGAGTTAAATAAATCACCATCTAAGAAAATCTGACCATCAGTAATAGAAATTACGTTAGTTGGGATATATGCTGATACGTCACCTGCTTGTGTTTCAATAATTGGTAAAGCTGTTAAAGAACCACCACCTTTTACAATTGGTTTTAATGACTCTGGTAAGTCATTCATTTCTTTAGCAATTTCGTCATTATTAATAACTTTAGCTGAACGCTCTAATAAACGAGAGTGTAAGTAAAATACATCACCTGGATACGCCTCACGTCCTGGTGGACGACGTAATAATAAAGATACCTCACGGTAAGCAACCGCTTGTTTTGATAAATCATCAAATACTATTAAGGCTGGTCTACCAGTATCTCTAAAGTACTCACCAATTGCAGCACCGGCCATTGGTGCGTATACTTGCATTGGAGCAGGATCAGAAGCGTTAGCTGCAACGATAGTTGTGTAAGCTAATGCGCCTTTTTCTTCTAATGTTTTAGCAATATTTGCTACTGTTGAAGCTTTTTGTCCAACGGCAACATATATACAGTATACAGGGTTACCTGCATCGTAAAATTCTTTTTGATTTAAAATAGCATCAATACAAACCGTAGTTTTACCAGTCTGACGGTCACCAATTACTAACTCACGTTGACCACGACCTACAGGAATCATAGCATCAATAGATTTGATACCTGTTTGTAATGGTTCTGTTACTGGCTCACGATAAATAACACCTGGCGCTTTACGCTCTAAAGGCATTTGGTAAGTCTCACCTGAAATTGGTCCTTTACCATCAATAGGAGTTCCTAATGTATCAACAACACGACCAACAATACCTTCACCTACATTAATAGATGCAATACGTCCAGTACGTTTAACAGTTGATCCTTCTCTAACACCTACTGAAGGTCCTAGTAATACGACACCTACGTTATCTTCTTCAAGATTAAGTACAATACCTTCTAATCCACCGTCGAATTCTACTAATTCTCCGTATTGTGCATTTGAAAGTCCGTAAGCACGTACAATACCATCACCAACAGTTAATACGGTACCTACTTCGTCTAATGAAGCACCTGCTTCAAAATTTGAAAGTTGTTGTTTTAAGATTGCTGATATTTCAGCTGGTTTTACTTCTGCCATCTTTATTTAGATATTAGACGTTAGATTTTTAGATATGAATACCTAATCTAACTATTTTAATTTATTGTAAATTCTCTTTTTAACTTATCTAATTTGTTAGCAATACTTGCATTGTATTGAATATCACCAACGCGTAATATGAAACCACCTAAAATGCTTTCATCTACGATATTTTTAACCGTTACGGCTTTATTAGTTAACTCTTTAATTTTAGCTAACACTTTAGTTTCAACATCTGAAGTAATAGGCACAGCTGTAGTTACTACTGCTGTTTCTTTACCATTTTGAATATCGAATAACTCTGTATATTTTACTGCTACGGCTTCAATAAGATCTAAACGCTTGTTTGCATCTAAAACTTTAAAAAGCTCTACTACCATTGCATTTACATCAGGAAATACTTGTAGTAAGATAGCTTTTTTAGCTTCCGATTTAATTACGGCATTATTAATTGCCTCTTGTAATTCTGAATTAGCTTTTAAGGTTTTGGCAATTAAAACCATATCTGTATTTATAGCTTCGGCAACCTGTTTTTCGGTTGCTAAACTTAATACTGCTTTTGCATAACGTATTGCTGCTCTTGTTCCTGCCATAGCTTGATTAAACTTTATCTGTTGAACTTACTATCAACAAATAAACGCTTTTTTTAGTTTATACTTAATTTAAAGTTGCTTCACCTAACATAGACTCAACCAATTTCATTTGCTTGTCTTTGCTAGATAATTCTTCACGTACTACTTTCTCAGCAATATCAATTGATAATGTAGCTACTTGAGTTTTTAATGCTGCAATAGCTGCTGACTTTTCATTTTCAATAGCTACTTGAGCTTGCTCTATAATAGCATTTGCTTGTGTTTGTGCTTCTTCTTTAGCATCAGAAATCATTTGATCTTTCATCTCACGAGCTTCTTTAAGCATTGCTTCTCTTTCTAAACGTGCATCTTGAAGTAATTTTTCGTTAGAAGCCGTTAAGTTCTCCATTTCTAATTTTGCCTTAGCAGCAGAATCTAATGCGTCTTGAATACCATCTTCACGTGTTTGTAAAGAGTCTAAAATTGGCTTCCAAGCAAATTTTCTCATTAATAAGATAATTATTAATAAGATAATAGCTTGCATAAAAAATAAGCCTACCGAAAAATCATTTAATAAAGTTTCCATTCTATATAGATTACTTAAATTTTGTTTTTGTTTAATTTAAAACAGTTTCTGCAACCAACCGTTGCAGAAAACTGTTTCTTTTTGTTTTTAGGATTATGCTCCTAAGATTAATGCACCGAATGCTAAACCTTCTAATAAGGCTCCAATGATGATCATTGCAGTTTGGATCTTTCCAGCTGCTTCTGGTTGACGAGCAATAGATTCCATTGCTTTTCCACCGATTTGACCTAGACCGATACCACCACCGATTACGATTAATCCTGCTCCAATTAAATTGTACATACTAATTTGGTTTTATAAATATTAATTAAACAAATTCTTCTTTTCAGCTATTACGACATACAAGCTATCGTTTTCGCCTTATAATGAATGCTAATAAATTAGCGTTCTAACTTTTTTAATGGTGATCATCGTGCTCTTCTACAGCCATACCAATAAATAACGATGATAACATGGTAAAAATAAAGGCCTGTAAGAAAGCTACTAAAATCTCAATAAACATGATAAACAATGACAACACTAAAGACATCCCTGTTGATGCTACTGGACCAAAGGCGTCTTTCATAGTAATCATTAAAGCCATTAAACTCATCACTACAAAGTGACCCGCTGTAATGTTTGCAAATAAACGCACTAATAATGAGAACGGCTTGATAATTACAAATCCTACTAATTCAATAATAGCAAGAATTGGACGTAATATATACGGTACACCTGGCATCCATAATGTATGTGCCCAAAAATCTTTTGTTCCACTTACCATATATATAATCATCGTGAAAATTGCTAAACATGCTGTTACTGCAATTTGTCCTGTAACGTTAAACCCTAAAGGTGTTAATCCTAATATATTTAAGATCCAGATAAAGAAAAACACAGTTAATAAAAAGCCCATAAACTTACGGTACTTCTTTTCACCAATGTTTGGTCTTGCTATCTCATCACGTACATATATTACTAAAGGCTCTAATACTCTAGAAAATCCTTTTGGTATCGTATTTCCTTTTTTATAACCTCTAGCCAACATGCCAAATCCTAGCAACATTAAAAGACCTGCTAAAATCATCCCAAATACACTTTTAGTAATTGAGAAGTCTAATACTTTATGACCGTTAGTTGGGTGATGTGTTTCATCAAAACTAAGTGCAGTTGCACCGTTTTCTAATTCGTAAATTTTAGAATGATACTTTACAAGTCTTGTATCACCTTTCTCTACAACAACATTACCATTATCATCATGGTGAAATGCAGAAGACATAAATGTCTTTAAACCATTACTTGTCCAAACAATTACCGGCAATGGAAAGCTATAATGCTTACCAGTTTCGTTATCTGTATACAGGTGAAAATCGTGAGAATCCTTAAGGTGATGCGCTATATACGCACGAATCTCTTCAGGTGAATCCACTAGATTATTTTCAACAGCATCATCTTGAGCAAAAGCTGAAAAAGAAGTAAGTGCTAAAACGAATACTACTAAAAACTTGATAGATTTTGTTGCTACCATCATATTTTTTCTAAATAATGAAATTTATGCTTTCCTAAATTTTGTGCAAATGTACGTAATAATTTAAAAAACCAAACCCCTTTTTTCTTTTAGTTTTTGTTGTTTGAAAAAAAATAAAAATAATGAGGCTTAACTTTTGTAACTATTTGCTATTTAACAACTTTGCAACAGCAATAGCTTCGGTGGTTAGAAAAATAAATAATGGAATAACGATTGCCACCCGTTCTGATTGGGTTAAAGTATCACTTTCAAATATGGCATCTTTGAAGATCAACAGAAATGCACCTATTTTAAAACACATAAGCATAAGATAAGTATAACCTGCTTGGGCGGGTAAATTTTCAGCTACAAATTCTACTATTATATACACAACAGCCACTGAAATGGCATGAAAAAGATAGACTTGAAATAAAGAAAAGCTTAATGTTGTTTGTATTAAACTTTCGTGGACAAAGTAACTGGATACAAATAATAACAATACGGCAAGTAGTACAAAAATTATGCGTTTAATCATCTGGGTTGTCTTTTGTTATTTTTAAAACTTGAAATATTACTGAAAACATAGCTACAAAAACAGCTACTAAGGTTATAATTTTATAGTATAATTGGTTGGAATTTTCAAACTGAACATCTAACCAGGCGCCTAACTTACTTCCTAAATATATAGTTAACCCCATTTGTAGAGCAATAGATGTAAACCGAATATATTTATTAAGTTGCTTGGGCTTCTTTTTGTTGGGTTTGTTTACGCTCATGTGTGTTTGTTTTTTTTTTAGCACTATTCATCGTACAATTAACATTGAATGTTGCTCCTGGCTCTACTGCCAATTTACCAAGCGTTACATCGCCTTCTATAACTGCGGTACTTTTTAGAGTTAGAATTCCTGTGATACTTAAAGTACCAGAAAACTTTCCTTCAAAATAAGCATCGGTACCAACTATAGTTCCACTAACAAAACCCGACTTTCCAACCACAATTTTTCCAGCAGTTTTAATAGTACCTTCTACCGTACCATCGATTCTGAAATCTCCATCACTTTCTAAATCGCCAACAATACGCGTACCTTGGGCTATTAAATTTTGATTGGATGAATTTTCAAAACTCGATTTACTTTTTTTATTTTCTGAAAACATGCTAATATTTTTAGGGCGTATCTGTCTGCTTTAAATAGGCATCCATATTTTTATGAATTTGAAGCGTTGCATAATTGGATGAGGAAATAGCAAAATGTTGCTGTTTTATTTTACCTTTCTTCTTTTCTTCTAAAGATGCTGCATAACCCGATGCGCCTTCTTTACTTGTTAATCCATGCACTAAAACAAACGTCGTTTCCGGTGTATACACATCTACAGAAATTGTTAAATCGAACACATTAACTTGCTTGATTTCTGCTTCAAGTTTTTTGACAAATTCTGCTATTTCTGTTTCGTTATTGGCATTAAAATAATAAACCACTTTATACTTATGCTCTTCAGGATTATCTACAAATTCAGAACTGCTAATCTTAGGCAACAAATTATTAGCAATACTCTGAGCTTGCGCACCTTCTTCAGTATTAGCATAATTATAAGCCACAAAGTTTACAGCCTTACTGTAGGCATCATAACCATACAAACGTCCGGTTGCCTGCGCTTTTAGCAGTTCGAACTTTGGCACCATTACATCTCCTTCAAACATAGAAATTGCCGTATCTGACTCTTCTATAACTTTTTGATA
Source organism: Algorimicrobium bowmanii (assembly GCF_054031195.1). The sequence goes on along the minus strand of NZ_CM132929.1, from coordinate 427,268 downwards.
TTTCTGATTTAATAAATCGTCATATAATTTCTCATAAACACTTTGCGGACTACCAGCATCTTTAGCTAAAGCTGAATCTGGATTCTGTAAGATAGCGGCATATCGTGATTCTGGGTAATTAGTTATAATATCATTTTTAGCTATTTCAGCTTCTGCATCTTGACCTTCTAAAACATATATTTTATATAAATTGTATTTAGTTGGTACTACTAATTTCTCATTAGGATTAAAACTCAATAACGTTTGAAATTTATCTTTCGACAATTCATATTCCTTAAATTTCTCTTTATAGATAAGTCCCAATTGGTAATATGCACGGTTGCGCTCTCTAGAAAGACTATCAATAACCTGTAAATCGCTAGGGATTTGAGCTAAATAAAACTCAGGGTCGAATAATTCGTTTTCAGCCTCAGCTTCTACCAATTCATCTGTAATAGTATTGGTTGTAGATTTAGTAATACTAGCCCATCGCCAATTGTCTTTTAACTCTCTATCTCCCCAATTTTTAATAAACTGATTTTTTCCATAAGCTACAGTATTAGAGTTATAAAAATAAAACTCCGAAGCAGCACCTGCAGCTGGACCTCCTGCTTGCTTTATAAAGGAATTACCATTATCAAAAGCACCGGCATTTGCTTGAATAAGACCTTGATTGCGCTCTAATTCAGCCAAACGTTCTTTTTCTGCTTCTGCAGCTAGTTTTAACGTTTGTGTATAGTCTTCAAAATAAGCGGTACGCTCATTATCTGACATGGCTACTAAATTTAAAATACTATCGTTAGCAATAGCAATATCTTCGTATAAAATAACATCCTCCAAATTATCACGCTTACGCTTTATAACTCGGTAAGGTTTGCTGTTCTTTTTCATATTACGCATAGTACTGTCATAATATGCTCCGGCTATTTTATACTCGGTATAATCGAAAAATATATCACCTAGATTTTCATAATCTTTTGAAACCAATATCCTATCGGTTGGGTTGGTTCGCAAGGATTTGTTATAATACTCTACAGCTAAAGAATCGGCATTATTTTTTAGATGATATTGTCCTATTTGATAATATATTTTACTTAAAAACGGTCTATTTTCACGATCGTCTTCCAATTCGTAAAGTAAAGTAATAAGGGCCTGCTTATCGCCTTCATCAAAATCAAAATTACGGGCTTTTCCTACGTATGCTGCTATACGATAAGGACGCGGTGTTTTTCGATTTAAATCAATCACCTTATCGAATGCTATATTAGCACTGTCTTTTAGTTCTAATCGGTTATAGAGTTGCGCTTGTATAAAATAATATCTGCCACGTTCCTCATTACTTTTTGTAGCTTCGGTAGCGGTTTTTAATTGCCAAACAGCACTGTCTAAAGATTTTGTATTAATATAAGCTTGCGCCAACATAGATGTTGCATCGGCAAGATCCTGTCCTTCTAACTCTTCTTGAAACAACAACCGTTTTAAGTTGGTAATTGCTAACTCGTCATTTTCTAACCTAATATTAGTTTTTTCACGCCAAATTTTAGCCTGATTAATTTTATCACTTGCAGGGTATTTGTATAGAATATAATTGAAAGCCTGTAACGCAGGAACAAAACGCTGATCGAAATAACGAGCTTTACCTAACAAGAGGTAGGCTTCATCAATTTGCGGGTTTTTTTCTTTCCCTTTAATATTCATCCCATGCTTTTGGATAGCCTTGATTGCTTTCTCTTCGGCACGTTCAAAATCTTGATTTTTATTTTGCCCCGGTAGCATCACCTCTTCGGATACCTGCATACGTTCTATGGGTAAAATCTCCCAATAGTTATCATCGTAAGCGTCATTAACACTCTTCTGTCCGGTTTCTAAGGCTAGATAACCATTATAAAGTATGTTATATTTTGTAGACATCGCATGCATATTGCGACTTAAAAAAGAATCTTTTTTACGTGAACAACTGGTTATTACAAGTGTAATACTAAAAAGAAATATGATAATTCTAAAAGCGGTCTTCAACGTTGATCGTGTTTGATTATACATAACTAAAAACAGCTATATATATTATGTATTGGCGTAAAAATAAGCATCTTTTTGAATAATTGTAATAAAAGCTTATACTTTTAAACAGTTTCTGTACCGGCAAAATGCGCTTCAAGCTCTTTTAATGTTGCTGGGCTTGTTTGTAAATCCTTAACAACCTCGCCTTTTTCTAAAACAACAATACGCTCACAAACATCTGTAACATGCAATAAATCATGACTAGAAATTAAAACAGTAACGCCTTTTGTTTCTGCCAAATCTTTAATAATACTTTTTAATCGTATTTGAGTAGTCGGATCTAAATTAGCGAATGGTTCATCTAAGATAATAACTTCAGGGTTCCCTATTAATGCAGCTATAATACCAGCTTTCTTTTGATTTCCTTTACTTAAATCACGCAAGTATTTTTTTTGATTCAATATTTCGCCATGGAAAAAGTCCTCAAATTGTGAAACTAATTTATCCACATCAGCTTTATTCTGACCTCGTAACTCACCTATAAAATAGAAGTATTCTTCTGCTGTTAAATAGCCTATAAGAAAACTTTCATCTATAAAAGCAGCTGTAAACGGCTTCCAGTCTTCGCTTTCATTTACTAAAACATTATTATTTTTAATATAGCCAGTTGTAGGCTGTATTAAATCCAATAATAAACTAAAATAAGTTGTTTTTCCTGCTCCATTATTTCCTACCAAACCAAAACTTTGACCTTTAGGAATATCCAATGAAGAGATATTTAAAACTTGATTGCCGTTATATTTTTTTGAAAGATTAGATGTAATTATCATGGGTAATTGAAATTAGAAATGAGTGATTATTTTTTTTCGCCATAAGCGGCAATGGTTTTATACTTTCCATTTTGGTAAATGTTTTCAATTTGCTTTAAAAAATAGTTTTTCAAAACAATACCTAACACACCACTTAAGCCTAACACAATAATGCCTGTTTCGAAATTAACAAGCTTATACGGAACATAAAACAAGCCCATAGGAAGCAACATTTTAGGTAGAGCAATAAGCATCTGGGTTGGGTTAAACCCATTGGTATTACCAAACGCTTTAGCTTTGGTATTTAATTCTACTGGCATTCTATTTAAGGCACCGCCAAACAAGGTTATAAACGAATTTAACCCAATATTAAACAAGGCGCCAGCAGCTATCATTCCAAAAATGTCCCAACCAAAATAAATATAAGGCACACTTAAAACAAATGAGATTGTAACAGCTACCACCATTAAATACCATTTAGATTCTAAATATTGACGGTATGGAATGTTCTGGCTCATTAACATTTTATAGTATTCACTATCCCAAGATGGCACTAATTGACCAAAGGTCATTAAAAAACCACCTGTTATAAATATAGAGGCAAATGCTAAAATAGCTGGCATTTCTTTGTACGAATCCTGTGTATAGAATATTAAGCCATAAAATAAGAACGCAAAAGACATCATCATGGTTTGTTTTGGTCTGGCGTTTCTCCAAATTAATTTAATATCATTCTTTAAAAATGGTGCTATACTTCCAAATCTATCAAACCAAGATAAATCTGTAGCTTCCACTACTTTTACCTTTTTAGATACGGCATCATCCAAATAAAACCCTTTTTTAATAAACTTAAAATTCAACTTATATAAGAGGACTAGCAAAGCAACAGGAACAACTAACAAACTTGGATAACTATACAAAGCGTTAAATGCCACACCTATAGGTTTAGACACTGCAAAAACACCATAAAATTCCAACGCTATTAAACCAAGAAATAAAGGTGCTGCAATGTAAAAAACAGTATTACTTTTATTAATCAGGAAGTTTAAGAAATTTATAATTAAGGTAATTGAAAAAACAGTCAAGAACCAACATACAACATTCAAGACCGGGTAACCTTCAGATAATAATACAATTGAAAATGGTAAAAACAAAAACACCGATAGGAAATTAAAAAACGACAATGCTGTTTTACCTAGTAAAAAATGAATTACAGTATCACGTTTTATAGGAATTGTCATGAGTGGTTTAACATTCATAACGGGTAATTGCTGTAAAAAATAGCGAATAAGTAATTCAAACAAAAACCAATAAATTAGGTAGTTGTTTATAGTTATTACAGGATCGATATCCGGCACCGCTTTACGAGCAATAAAAAACATAGCACCTCCCAAAAACAAGGCAATTCCTCCAAAATAAATAGCACCTAAAATAAGGAAAATCTTAATCGCAATACCTTTCTGAAAATAAGAAGCACGCTTAAACTGCTTCCATTCGAGACTTAAAAACTGTTTAATCATAATCAATTTTTTAGGTTTTTAATTAGTTAGTACCGCTATATTTCTGTGCAATCTTAGAAACTTCCATACCCCAATTTTGACCTAAAGCCATTCCTTTTTGTGTCATTAAACTTTGTTTAGAGGCTAGTTTTTTTCCCACTTCTGTTTTGTAAAAAGCAGTTAACTCTTTAATCTCATCTAAGGTAAATTCTGCCATATAAAGCTCTGCCATATCGCCAAACAAACCTTCTAAAGTTCCATTAGCTTCTTTTTTAAAAGCAGCCTTATTTTCTTCAGGAACCATGGCGCCTATTTGAGAAATAGCATCATCAAAAGTAGTTGTTGCTCCTGTTAACTCTAAAAACTCAATAGTTTGATTTTTAAATTCGTTTGAATCTTGTGCATACATAGTAAGGGTTACACACATTAAAAAAATTGAAAGTAGTGTTTTCATTAGTTGGGCGTTTAGTTATTTATAAGTGTATCAAATATATAAAATGTTACATATTATATTCCGGATACGTTTCTTGAAGATGAAAAGTAGCATTTTTTGGAAGAATAACTACCGTTATATAGGTGTAAATTATAACTACTGTAAAAACTATAGCACAAATTAACGGGATTAGCCCTGTAAGTTTGTCCGTGTGTGTTAATATCTGGAATATTTGAGGCCCTATTACTAAAGTTCCAATTCCTGCATTTCTGGATATAAGATCTTCCAAAAGCCATAACTTTTCAGACGCTTCTCGTTTTTTCTTTATTTTTCTATTCATTGAAATGGTTGAAATAAATAAAAGTACACAAAGTATAATATAAAAGGCATTAAATAAAAGACCACCCATTTCGCTTGAAAAAATAGTGTAAAGCGCAGTAAAAATAGCAGTAGTTAATATAATTTGTGGCAATCTAAACCAATCTTTAGCGTAATTCCAAAGTAATTTCATGTAGGTTTTAGACATGGCTTTTTGGCGCTGTTCTACCACTTCCATAAATCCAAAAATGCCGAATTTTTTAAACGAGGTTTCACGAGCCTCTTCAAAATTTATTTTTGGATTTTCAGACATGATAACTTCTATATCATTAGCCATATGATCAACTAACTCCGTTTGTAAATCATAATATTCCACATAATGTTTTCGGGTGAAAGCATATAAATCAGTAATTTGTTCAGGTGTTAGTGCCATAATCAATAACTTAATTTCGGATTAATCAAAGCTTGAAGCGTTGCTATATATTGTTCTAATTCAGTTAATTTATTAGCTGTTTCAGTCGTCCCTTTTTCTGTTAGTTTATAATATTTTCGTAATCTATTATCAACTTTCATTACTTCAACGTCCAACAAACCATCGGCTTCTAGTTTATGGAGAGACGGATATAAAGCACCTTCGGTAATTTGCAATTCACCTTTGGTTAGTGCTTTTACCTTTTGTGTTATCTCATAACCATACATTTTATCGTGCTCACTTAAAAGCTTCAATATTATGGTTGTTAAACTGCCTTTATATAAATTGGATTTCGCCATACACTTCAAATATATACATAATTATCTTAGGTATATAAATATTTAAATTATTTTCAGCAATTCTATGCTTAAAAACAAAGGCTTCACTATTTTTGTAAAAAATCATTTTTATGTCACATTTCCATACACTTTCAGTTAAAGAGCTACATAAAGAAACAGACAAATCGGTAACCATTAGTTTTGAGGTTCCAACAGATTTAAAGTCCGTTTTTAAATTTCAAGCGGGACAATACATCACGTTGAAAACTAGCTTAAACGGCGAAGAATTACGTCGTGATTACTCACTGTGTTCATCTCCAAAAAGTGGCGAATTAAAAGTAGCGGTTAAAGAAGTTACCAATGGTAAATTTTCAGCCTATGCGAATAATGATTTAAAAGTTGGTGACACATTAGAAGTAGCACCACCAAAAGGGAGGTTTGTTTTTGAGCCTAACGACAAAAAAACTAAAAACATTGGTTTATTTGCTGCTGGTAGTGGAATTACACCTGTTTTAAGCATTGTAAAATGTGCTTTAGAAGAAGAAGTAAACAGTAAAGTTATTTTAGTTTATGGTAATAAAACACCGCAAGATACGATGTTTTTAAATGAACTATTAGACTTGCAACACAATCATAAAGACCGTTTCACCATCCAGTTTGTATTTAGTCAAGCCGATGAAACCGATGCTATTTTTGGTCGCATTGAAAAAAGCACCGTTAATTATGTCATGAAAAATAAGCATAAAGATATTGAAGTTGACGCTTTTTATTTATGTGGACCAGAAGCCATGATTCATACTGTTAAAGATGTTTTAACAGAACATAATATTCAGGAAGATCGTATTCATTTTGAATTATTTAAAGCGGCAAAGCCAACCGAAAACACTGCAGCAGAAATTGTAGCAAACGGACAAACTAAAATAACAGTCGTAGTTGATGATGAGGAAACTACCTTTGAAATGAACCAAAAGCAAACGGTTTTAGAAGCTGCTTTAGATGAAGATTTAGATGCGCCCTACTCTTGCCAAGGTGGAATTTGCAGTAGTTGTCTAGCCCGAATTACTGAAGGTGAAGCAACCATGCGTCAAAACAATATTTTAACCGATAGTGAAGTTGCCGAAGGCTTAATTTTAACCTGCCAGGCACACCCAACCACACCGACTTTGAAGGTAGATTTTGATGATGTCTAATTAAAAATACTTTGGAAATAGTATAACTATACTAAAAGGCTTCTTATTTTTGAAACAACTGTTTCAACAGCAACGCTTCCTGCGGCAGATTCATACCCTTCTGGGTACTTATTACCGTAAATAGAAGTTGGAATTAATGGATATTGATTTCTATCTGCTACTAAAGCATAATCAGCTGGCTGATTAAATGGCGCAAAACCAGCAAATGGATGTGTTACTCCCCAAATAGTAACAACCTTTACGCCAAGCATAGCGGCTAAATGCGCATTACCTGAATCCATAGAAAGCATAACATCTAAATTGGAAATAACATCCAATTCTTCAGTAAATGATAATTTTCCAGCCATATTAATAACACTATCGGATTCAAAAGAGTTTAGAATTTCAATCTCCGCTTTTCCTCCACCAAATAACAATACTTGATACTCTTGAGTCAGTTCTTTAATAATCTCTTCCATTTGCTCTAGAGGGTACTTTTTACCATCATGAGCTGCAAAAGGTGCAATACCAATACGTTTTCTTCCTGATACTCCAAGAACACCAGACACATGTGGATTTAGAGGTGCTGGAAACGGATACTTTGGCTTACTTAAATCCAAAGGAAAACCTAAAGACTCAAACACATCGGCATAACGCTGGTGTGTAGTTTTTAACTGTTGGAACAATTGGCCTTTGGTAAGTTGTTTTTTAGCTGCTCTTCCTTTATCTATCGTGGCTACCTCACCTGAACTTAAAAATAGTTTTAAAATCCTTGTTCTTAAAATATGGTGTAAATCGGCAATAGCATCGCAGTTTAGAGCTTTTAGTTCACGTGACAATTTAAATAACCCCATAAATCCTTTATGAACGCCTTTTACATCGGCTGGATATACGGTTACATTTTTTAAATCGCGAAATAAAGGAGCGAAGAATGCACGTGTTAATACTGTAATTTTAACACGTGGATATTGTTGTGTAAATGCACGAAGCACAGGAACTGTCATAGCCACGTCTCCCATAGCAGAAAGTCGAATAACGAGTATATGTTTGGGTTTGGACATGGCTTTATAGTCACATTTAAGCGACATGAAAATGAATAGTTAGCAAATTTTCATACCGCTTGGAATAAATAGATTACTACTTCTGAGAACGTAATACGGGATTTAACTCATCGTCGTTATACATTTTCATCTGCTTGTACACTTTCATGTATTTATCACCTTTTTCAATATCTTCTAATAAGGTATCAATAGCTGTAGATAGATCCACACGTTGCTCCAATAAGACATCTAATTTTGTTTGACACGCAGCTAAATGTGCGTCAGTAGCATCTGTACGCGTTGCTTCTTCATGCATATGGTACACCTTAAGCGCTAAAATAGATAACCTATCTACACCCCAAGCAGGACTTTCGGTGTTAATAGTAGCATCTGCTTTTGGTGTTACATTTTTATATTTTTCAAGAAAATAACTATCAATATATTCAACCATATCCGTACGATCTTGGTTAGAACCATCAATTTGTCTTTTCAGTTTCAAAGCTGCAACAGGATCAATTTGTGGATCGCGAATAATATCTTCATAATGCCATTGTACGGTATCAATCCAACATTTACGATACAATAAATGCTCCAAAGTTTGAGAATCTTTATCATAAGGATTGTTGAAAGGTTGATCAACAGTATTAACAACGTGATAAGTTTCTATAACGTCTTGAAATATGGTATTGGCTTTTTCTGAAAACATGATATAAAAATTTTGAAACACAAATATAAACCTATTTATTAACTTTACAGTTCAAAACAAAATCAAAACAAAATGCATATTCATAATATTTCACTTGAAAATTCAATTTTAAACACGTTTATTTCTGAAATGCGTGATGTGGAAATTCAAAAAGACCCCATGCGATTTAGACGTAACATTGAGCGTGTAGGAGAAATTTTAGGTTATGAATTAAGCAAATCACTGAATTATAAATCAACTACGGTTCAAACACCTTTAGGTACGGCTGCCGAGTTTATTACTACTGATGATATTGTATTATGTTCCATCCTTCGCGCAGGAGTACCGCTTCATAATGGATTGCTAAACTACTTTGATAAAGCTGAAAATGCCTTTATTTCGGCTTACAGACATCATAAGACAAATCCTGAAAGTTTTGAAATTATAGTCGAGTATTTAGCGTGTCCAAATTTAGAAGGTAAAACACTTATTTTAGCCGATCCGATGTTAGCAACAGGCCAATCTATGGTAGCTACTTTTGAAGCTTTAAAACCGTTTGGAACACCAAAATCGGTACATTTAGTAAGTGTTATTGGAGCACAACAAGGCGTTGATTACGTGTCGAAACACTTAGGCTCTGACACTCATTTATGGATTGCTAAAGTGGATAAAGAATTGACAGACAAAGGATATATCATGCCTGGATTAGGAGATGCGGGCGACTTGGCTTTTGGTGAAAAATTACAACAGTAAACCCGCTATTGGAGCTACAATTAAAATCCAAACCAAAACCTCACGAAACCATTTTTCAGGAATTAGCTCAACATAGTTTGTAACAATTAGCGATAATGGCGCTATTAGAAAAATAAACTCTGAACCTGTTTTTTCTGGGGCAATAACTATAATTACTAGCGCAACGATAGCAGCAATAAGTACCAACATATAAGAAGGCCTGTAGCTTTTAGACTTGTTTTTTATATTTAATAGGTAGTAAAACAGCGACCAAATAAAGTATGAAAAGTAAATGGTAGCAGCAATAATAACAGATCTATTATTTAACGGTGTAAAGTCGAAACTTCTACCAAAACCAAAATTATTCACATACTGTGTTGCATCTATACCAAAAACAATAAGAATAGCATAAACTATAACCGCAACCATAACCACACCAATGAATGGAATAAGCCAATTTTTCACTTCGGTTATGGCATAAAAAAGCAAGGCAGCAAACAAAACAACGAAAAATAAAATACTCCAAAAATAGAGTAAGGTTGCCAAACTAATCCATATAGTGGCATCTAGTATTTTCTTCTTTTGGTCTTTTTGTGAACGTAAACTTACGATACGTCTTAAAGCTAAAAGGATAAAAAAGTTAGCAAAAATTAACTTTGTATTCAAAAACACATGACTCATTAACACCATAAATAAGCCATAAAAAAGAAGGTTATAGCTATTTTTCTGGGTTAGTTTATTCTTTATAGTTAGAAAATCGAATACAAAAATCGTAAAAAGACAAGCTGCAAATACGGTCAATTGTTTTAATGCAAAAACAAGCGTTAATTCTGGGCGCATTTTTAGTTTAGCAAGCACAAAACCCACCAAAAGTACCACGGAGATGACCGCTAAATGGATAGGTGTTGCTTTTCTAAAGAATTTTGAAATCATATATAGGCGAAAAATTACGGCTATGAGTTAAACTGATTTTGTAAATTACTAATATTCTCTTCAAATTATTAAAATTTAAAATGAAAAAAATGTAATTTTGTGGCATTACGTAACAAAAAATAAAGCCGCGCTCATTAATTGAGCCTTTAAAAATTAATATTATGTCTGATTTCTTTTATGCAATCCAAGATTTATTTGTAAATGTTTTACTAGCACCTTTTGATGCTTTACGAGTTTTAGAACTTGAAAGCTGGGTTGCTGCAAACACATTAAATTGGATTTTCATGCTTGTTGGTACAGTAGCATTTGTTTATTGGATGATTCAACTTAAAGGTTTTAATGATAACAATGAAGAAGATAAAAGTATCTCTTCACACGGTTACCTATAAATCGAATCCAATATCTTTTCTATAATTCATCTTATCAAAATGTAATTTACTTATATTTTGATAAGATTTTTTTAGTGCTTCATTGTAACTTTCGCCATAACTTGTCATAGCAAGCACACGACCACCTGAGGTTACAATTTTACCATCTTTTACAATTGCTCCTGCGTGAAACGGAATAGAGTCTTCTACATTTTCAAGACCTGTAATTTCATGTCCTTTCTCATAAGCTTCTGGATATCCTCCCGACACTAGCATAACGGTAGTTGCCGCACGCTCATCAATTTCAATAGTAACAGAGTCTAATGTTTGATTTGCCATTGCTTGAAAAATATCAACCAAATCATTTTTAAGCCTTGGTAAAACAACTTCGGTTTCCGGATCACCCATTCGAACGTTATACTCAATTACTTTTGGTTCATCACCAACTTTAATTAAACCAATAAACACAAAGCCAACATATGGTAAATTGTCTTTTTGCAGTCCATTTATTGTTGGTTTAACTACCTGTTCTTCTATTTTATTTAAAAATTCTGGTGTTGCAAAAGGTACTGGAGAAACAGCTCCCATACCACCTGTATTTAAACCCGTATCACCTTCTCCGATGCGCTTATAATCTTTAGCGGTTGGAAGTATTTTATAATTTTTTCCGTCCGTTAAAACAAAACAGCTTAATTCAATACCATCTAAAAACTCTTCAATAACAACTTTTGTACTAGCTGAACCAAACTTGGCATCTACTAGCATATTTTTTAACTCTGTTTTAGCTTCTTCTAAATCATTTAGTATTAAAACACCTTTACCTGCTGCCAAACCATCTGCTTTTAAAACATAAGGTGGTTTTAAGGTTTCTAAAAACGCATAACCAGCTTCTACAGTATCTGCACTAAAACTCTCATATGCTGCTGTTGGAATGTTATGACGCATCATGAACTCTTTAGCAAACTCTTTACTTCCTTCAAGTTCTGCTGCCGCTTTTTCTGGTCCTATAACTGAAACCGCTTTTAAATCGGCATCACCTAAAAAGAAATCGTGAATACCTTGTACTAAAGGATCTTCTGGTCCTACAACAACCATATCTATTTGCTTATCTAAAACCACAGACTTTACAGCTTGAAAATCAGTTACATTAATGGCTATATTTTCAGCTATAGCAGCTGTACCTGAGTTTCCTGGTGCGACAAAAAGTGACTCACACAGAGCGCTTTGTTTCAATTTCCAAGCAAATGTGTGCTCTCTTCCTCCTGATCCTAATACTAAAATATTCATGTTGTTGTTGTTTGCTGCAAAAATAATTGCTTTTAAGCTTAAAAAACAATTATTTTACAAAAACATCTAACGCCAATTTCATTTGAATTTATTTGACCTTTCTTTACAAATCAATGGCTTCCCTATAAAAAAAGCCGAACAGATATTAAAAGAGGTCCAAGCTATACCAGAAGCTAATTACAAAAGCTATATTGAAAGTAAAAAAGATGAAATTGTTCAGTTTCACACCAAAAACAACTCCTTTTATCAAAATTTTATAAATAATCGTTGTTTAGATACTTGGGAATCTATCCCTGTTATGACCAAGCGTGACCTGCAAACTCCGTTAAATAAACGCTTATCAACTGGATATACACTAAAGAATGTGTATACCAATAAAACCTCTGGTTCCTCTGGAGCGCCCTTCTCGTTTGCTAAAGATTATGGGTGTCATGCTTTGACTTGGGCTGTTATTAAAAACAGATTTGGGTGGTATGGATTAGATTTTAATAGCTCAAAGCAAGCTCGTTTTTATGGTATTCCTCTTGATAAAAAAAACTATTACAAAGAACGTTTTAAAGATTTTCTAAGTTTCCGATATCGGTTTTCTGTATTTGATTTAACCGATAAAGCTTTTAAAAATCACCTAATTAAATTTAGAGCAACTCCTTTTAAATATTTAAACGGCTATACGAGCAGTATGGTACAGTTTGCTAAATTTTTAAACCGTAAGAAGCTTGTTTTGTCTACTATTTGCCCAACTTTAAAGGTTTGTGTTGTAACTTCTGAAATGCTTTTTGATGCCGACAAAAAATTACTAGAAGAGCAGTTTGGTGTTCCTGTTGTGAATGAATACGGTGCTTCTGAATTGGATTTAATAGCATTCCAAAACCCCACGAATCAATGGCAAATAAATAGCGAAACCTTGTTTGTTGAAATATTAGATGATAATAACCATGTTTTACCCAAAGGGGAATCTGGTAGAATTGTTATAACCTCTCTTTATAATAAAGCACATCCATTTATTCGTTACGATATTGGTGATATCGGTTGTCTTGACGAATCGGGTAGTTTAAAAAAACCAATACTTAAAAAACTTATTGGCAGAACAAACGATTTAGCTATTTTACCTAGTGGAAAGAAAGCAGCCGGACTAACATTTTATTATGTAACCAAGAGTATCATAGAAGATGATAACACCGTAAAAGAATTTGTTATTCATCAATTAAAACTAAATACTTTTAAAATTATTTATGCTAGTAGCTACGAATTATCAGAAACTAAAAAAACTGAAATAAAAAAAGCTATTACCACATATTTAGAACCTAATTTAGTTGTTATTTTTGAACGACAAGATGTATTAAAACGGTCTAAAAGTGGTAAACTAAAGCAGTTTTCATCATTTATAAAACAGCATTAAAACCTAATAGTGAAAAACATCCTAATAATAACCAGTTATTTCCCTCCAGAAACCGGAGCCGCTTCCAATAGAATTTTTCATTTGGCAACAGGTTTGGAGCAACAAAACTATAAGGTTTCTGTTATTACACCCCTACCAAACTATCCTAAAGGACAAATATTTGAAGCTTATACAGGGAAATTTTCTCAAACCTCAACAGAAAATAACATAACTATACACCGTTTATGGTTATATGCTAGCAACTCTAAAAATAAGTTACTCAGATTATTTGCCATGCTATCTTATAGCCTGAGTCTGATATGGTTTTTTATGTGGCATAAAATTCCGAATAAAGTTATTGTGCAATCGCCACCTTTATTGGTTGCCTTTACGTGCATGCTGTTTTTAAAGCGAAAAAAGCGAAAACTAATTTTAAATGTGAGTGACTTATGGCCTATTGCAGGCTTAGAATTAGGTGCTTTTAAAAGAAACTTTAGCTATAAGGTTCTTGAGAGAATAGAACAGTTTAACTATAAAAAAGCCGATTTAATTCTAGGACAGAGTAATGAAATATTGAATTATATTAAAACATACTTTCCAAACAAAGCTCTTTTTTTATACAGAAACTATCCTGATTTTACCTTACCAGAATTAGCCGAAACAAAAAAAAGCAACCAGAAAATAACTTTGGTATATGCGGGTTTACTTGGTATAGCTCAAGGTATTTTTAAATTATGTCAGTCCTTAGATTATTCAACTATAGATTTTCATATTTATGGCGGAGGTACGGAACAGCAAAAAATAATTGACTTTATTAATCAAAATCCAAACCTACCCATAACATATCATGGCGAGGTTAGTAGAGCAACACTTCACAAGGCACTTCTGAAGTATGATATTACAATAATTCCACTGCTTAACAGAATCTATGGATCGGTACCCTCAAAAATATTTGAATATGCCAGATTAGGGCTCCCTATGCTTTATTTTGGTGGTGGCGAAGGCGAAACACTAATTCAAAAACACCAGTTAGGTTGGGTTGCTGAAGCAGGAAATTACAATGCATTGAATAATAGCTTAAACAACTTGAACTTAGATGATATTCAATTAAAAAAGCGTCTTAACATTCAGCAAATGGCAAACAATCATTTCGACTTTAAGAAACAATTAGATGCTTTAACAAAAGTGCTTTAATAGGCTTTTTCTTCACCTTTTACAGCATTTATAAAGGTTTTTGTAATAATCTTTAGATCTAGAAGCAACGACCAATTTTCGATATAGAAGATATCGTATTTAACGCGACCAATAATATCCTTATCAGTTTCTACCTCACCTCTAAAGCCACTTATTTGGGCTAAACCAGTAATACCTGGTTTTACAAGGTGACGTACCATAAACTTATCAATACGCTTAGCATACATATTGGTATGACTTACCATGTGTGGCCGTGGTCCCACAACAGACATATCTCCAAAAAGCACATTAAAAAACTGTGGCAACTCATCAATACTAGTTTTTCTAATAAAGCGCCCTACTTTAGTTATACGTTGATCACCTCGTGTTGCCTGATATAAATGTGCATCTTTATTCGGCATCATTGAGCGGAATTTATAGCAATCAAACTCTCTATAATTAAACCCGTTCCTAGACTGTTTAAAAAACACTGGGCCTTTAGATTCTATCTTTATTAAAATGGCAATAATAGGCGTTAACCATGATAGTACGAAAACAATAACGAATGATGAGAAAATTATATCAAAAAGTCGTTTTACAACCTGATTTGCAGATTCTTCTAAAGGAATATTACGCAAGGATAAAACAGGAATATAATCGTAATATTCATATTTCAATTTCTTTGAATAAATGTCTTTATTGTCAGGTAGAAATTTTAATATAATTAGGTTATTATCCGCAAAATCTATGACTTTATTCATTTGCGCATTAGTCAGTTCGGAAATAGAACAATACAATTCCTCAATAGATTCTTTCTTTAAGAAACGCAAACAATCATCTAAATTGAAATCTTCTTTATTCTTTAAACTGAAGGTTTTTTTATGCTTATAACCGTATTCCGGATTGGTATTAAAAAATTTTTCTAAGGCTATAGTTTGCTTATTTCTTCCAAGAATAGCGGTTGTACGGTAGTTACCACCAAAAGAGGTTCGGTATTTTTGTAGCAGGTAATAAAATGCAAATTTAAAGATTGTTATGAGTAAGAATGATACTGCCACGTACTTTAAAACCAAATAAGGTTTAATATTTAATTCGTGATAGAAGCCTGAAAAAGCAAGTACAAAAAGAGCAAAAAGTACCATTTGCCTAAACACTAATGATAAAATGCTTATTTCACGTGTATACCTATAAACCTCATAAAACTTAGAGTTTACAGAAATAAATACCCATCCTAACGAAATGATAAAAGCAAATACCACAGGATCTACAAAGGTAAAGTAGTAAAGTACTGCTAAACCATTTATAATCATTAAATCAATTACATAGGAAATAGGCCTAATGTAAATAGAGTATCTACCGTTTTTAATTTGGCTCATTAATTTCTAATATGCTTTGAAAAATCTTTGTGTTCACTTCTATTTAATTCTTCAGGGGATAGCTGCTGGAAGTAATTAAATGTTTTCGCCATACCTTCGGCCCTATCAATTTTCGGGGTCCAATTTAATAGTTTTTTAGCCAAAGATATATCGGGTTGCCTTTGTAAAGGATCGTCTGTTGGAAGCTCTTTATAGATTATTTTTTGATTGGTTCCTGTTAGTTTTATAATTTCTTCTGCAAAATCTTTTATGGTTATTTCGTGTGGGTTTCCAATATTTACGGGATAAGAGTAATCGCTAAGTAATAGATTAAAAATACCCTCTACTTGATCATCCACATAGCAAAAAGAGCGTGTTTGTAAACCATCACCAAAAACGGTTAAATCTTCACCACGTAAAGCTTGCCCCATAAAAGCAGGAATAACACGACCATCGTTAAGGCGCATTCTTGGTCCGTATGTATTAAAAATACGTACAATTCTAGTTTCTATACCATGAAACCTATGATATGCCATAGTAATAGATTCTTGAAAACGTTTTGCTTCATCATAAACACCACGCGGTCCAATAGTATTAACATTTCCGTAGTAATCTTCTGTTTGTGGGTGCACCAATGGATCGCCATAAACCTCCGATGTAGAAGCTATTAATATTCGTGCTTTTTTAGCTTTTGCTAAACCCAATAAATTATGAGTACCAAGAGACCCTACTTTAAGCGTTTGAATTGGTATTTTTAAATAATCGATAGGACTCGCTGGTGATGCGAAATGTAAAATATAATCCAAATCACCTTCAATTTCTACAAAATCGGTTACATCGTGTTCAATAAACTTGAAGTTTGGATTGTTTTGTAGGTGTTGAATATTTTTAGAATCACCTGTAATGAAATTATCCATTCCAATAACAAAGTAACCTTCTTTGATAAAACGATCACTTAAATGAGATCCCAAAAAGCCTGCGGCTCCAGTTATTAATACCTTTTTCATTAACCTAGTGTCTTTCTTCCTATTGAACTGTAATAAAACCCTTCATGCTTTACATCTTCCATATCATATAAATTACGACCGTCAAAAATTACGGGCTCATTCATATCTGTTTTAAGTTTCTTAAAGTTAGGTGTTCTAAATATACTCCATTCTGTACAAATTATCAAAGCATCAGCACCTTGAATTGTTCCGTACATATCAGTCCCATATTGGATTTGATCTCCTATTTTACGTTGTACGTTTTCCATAGCTTCCGGATCGAAAGCTGTTACGATAGCGCCTTTTTTTATTAAATCTTCAATAATATATAATGCCGGTGCTTCGCGAATATCATCGGTTTCTGGTTTAAAAGCCAGACCCCAAACAGCTATTTTTTTACCTTTTAAATCTCCTTTAAAAAAGGCGTCAATTCGTGGTAAAAGAATACGTTTTTGTAAATCGTTTACTTTAATTACAGCATTTAATATATCAAAATCATAGTCATGATCTCTACCTGATTTATGTAAGGCTTTAACATCCTTAGGGAAACATGAGCCTCCGTAACCAATTCCTGGAAACAAAAATCGCTTTCCAATTCGGGAATCGGTTCCCATTCCTATTCTAACTTTATCAACATCAGCGCCTACTTTTTCGCAAAAGTTTGCAATTTCGTTCATAAACGTAATTTTAGTTGCTAGAAAGGAATTCGCTGCATACTTGGTTAATTCGGCAGATTTTTCATCCATAATAATTATGGGATTGCCAGAACGTACAAACGGTTTGTATAGTTTTTCCATTAATTTGGTTGCCCTGTCCGAGCTAGATCCAATTACGATACGTTCAGGTTTCATAAAATCATCTACAGCAAAACCTTCTCTTAAAAATTCAGGGTTAGAAACCACATCAAATTCAACCGTTGTTTCTTTTGAAATTGTTTCCTGAACTCGGTCTGCTGTTCCTACGGGAACGGTACTTTTATCGACTATAACCTTATAATCTTTTATTAATTTCCCGATATCTTTTGCTGCACCTAAAACATAAGACAAGTCCGCCGAACCATCTTCATCTTCAGGTGTAGGCAATGCTAAAAATACAATATCACCATGGTCTAACCCTGCTTCTAATGAGGTAGAGAATTTTAATCGACTGGCTTTAATGTTTCTTTCAAAAAGTATATCTAGATGCGGTTCATAAATAGGAACTTCACCTTGTTGCATTTTATCTACTTTACTCTTATCAATATCTATACATAAAACATTATTCCCTGTTTCTGCAAGACAGGTTCCTGTAACGAGACCTACATAGCCTGTTCCTATTACTGATATGTTCATTTAGCTTCCTTTTGTATCTGACAAAAATAGAAATAATTTAATACGTTTTACCCATTTGAAGATTATATTAATCCGATTGGCACGCTCCAATATAAAGCGCTATTTATAGGTTGTTTTATATTATCTTAATCTATTTTTTAGTCGGTTATTTAAACTGTTTCTTGAATTTAATGTAGGCTTTAACGTATTTAAATTATTGGGAACGGTTTTATATTTTTTAGCACTTTCATTAAATATGAATGCTTGATTATGAATAAAATACAAATAAAACATATCTGCATTAATAAACATCTGATTATTATTATTTTCTAAAAGCAAACTACTTATTGTGAGTTCTTGATTTGGTTTTGCTTCATTTAAAACAAATTTTAAATCTAGAGGTTCTTCATTTAAACAGAATTCAATAAAGCCGTTATCTAAAACACCTTGAACCTTTTCCTGTTTATTATTTTTAGTTTTATAAACCAGCTCTAACGATTGGCTTTTAGCTAACGATACTTCTATTCTTGCTCGAAATTTAAAATCGTCACCATTGCAGCATTCAACACAAGAAGTAACACTAATTGCTAAAAGAAATAAAACAAGATAAAGCTTAAATGGGTATTTCATGACTAAAAATAACCAAATATATAAATTAAATACACTTATTATCGGCAGTTCTAAAATTAATCTTATTAACTTAGCAATCAAATTAATTTGATTAAAATCAATGAGAATTGGAATAGATGCCAAGTGGTATTTTAATGGGCACCCTAGCGGTAAAGTTGTAGTTGAAAACATTGTTAATCAACTTATAAAAATAGATGAACCTCATGAATATTACATTTATTTAGACAAAAAGGATAAAAATTTAGTATTTCCTTTTAAGCAGAAAAATATCCATTTGATTTATGTTCCTAATAAGGTAAATGCATTTACCAATATTTTTATTCTTCCATTCTATACCCGAAAGCACCAATTAGATATTTGCCTTTACCAAAATTACGCAGCATTATTTGGTGCCAAAAAACGTGTTAATTATGTACATGATGCGCTTTTTATGGATTTTCCAGAGTATTTTTCTTTCTTCGAACGTATTTACTTCTGGCCAATGAAATACTTATCTAAGTTTTCAAATCATGTGATTACTATTTCGGAATCAGAAAGAAAACGCATGATACAGCATAAATTCTCAAAAGAAAATAACATTAGTTTTGTTCATCATGGTTTAGGTTTAACCAAGCAACTGAGTGTTGTTTCAGATAACATGGATCCCTTAGAAAAATACAACCTTCCTGATAATTACATCTTATATTTAGGACGTTTAAACATAAGAAAAAACATACAAGCCTTACTAAAAGCTTTACCTAATATTCAAGAAGACGTTTGCTTGGTTATTGTTGGAAAAGACGACCATAAAACTATTGATTGGGATGCATTAATAGCCGAATTAAACATACAAAATAGAGTAATAAAGTTAGGCTTTGTACCAGAAGAAGACATTGGTTATCTGTATAAAAAAGCAGGCGTATTTTGTTTCCCTTCGTTTGCTGAAGGTTTTGGATTACCGCCTTTAGAAGCTATGTTTTACGGTGTTCCTACCGTTGTATCAAACACCACATCACTACCTGAAGTTTGTGGAGATGCTAGTTTGTATATTAACCCAAATAACAGCAAAGACATTGCCTTACAAATAAATAAAATTTTGTCTGACACTTCCCTACAGGAAACACTAATTGCAAAAGGTAACATTAGAGCATCCGTTTTTAGTTGGGAGAAGGCTGCCAAAGAAATCTTAACTATTTTAAAAGCGATTTAATTAGTATTCATGGACTTATCAATTATTATAGTAAATTATAATGGCGAAAAATTTTTGCCAGACTGTTTAAACTCTATCGAAACAAAGTGTCAGGGCTTTTCATATGAAATTATTATCTGGGATAATGCTTCAAAAGACAACTCTATAGCGTTATTACAAAATAATTATAACCACAAAATAACCATAATTCCCTCAAAAGAAAACCTAGGTTTTGCTGGAGGTAATAATGCAGCTGCCAAACATGCCACCGGTAAACACATATTGCTTCTTAATAATGATACCATTTTATTAGCCAACCCATTACTAGCTTTAAAAACCTTAGAAGCTCCTAATTTAGGAGTTGTGGGAATGAAAATGCTTGGAGCTGAAAAAGAATATCGTTTTTCAGCAGGAAGATACCCTACACCTTTAAGACTATTAAAATTATCTCAATTGTTTGAAAAAAGAGATGACTTTAAAACTGGTAATTTTAAAACTACCAAACCTCAAATTGTAGATTGGATTGAGGGATCTTTTTTACTAACTAAAACAGAAATTTGGAGACAATTAAACGGACTTGATGAACGTTTTTTTATGTATGCCGAAGATATAGATTACTGTAAACGCGTAAATGATTTAGGCTACCAATTAGCTTACTTGCCAATTGAAGGTTATATTCACTACGGCGGCTACGGTGATAGCAGACAAGCTATGCTAAAGAAGAGCTTAAACCTATATGTAGATATCCATTTAAAAGGTGCTAAGAAAATTTTATCTAAATTAGCACTAACCATAAATTTTAAATATAAGAATGTTAAAACGTCTTTTAAAAAAGCTTCTTGAAAAAAACGGTAAAGCCTATACACCCGATGAGAATTTACCTAACGCTTTAATTCTAAGCATCCTTTCATCAAGATTTTTTATGCTTGTTAGAGGGCTTCTTTTTTTACGAAAGAAAATATTTATCGGTAAGAAAGTTCGTATTAAGAATAAGAAGAATTTTCAATTTGGTTCGAGTTGTACGCTAGAGAAATATGTCACCTTAGACTGTTTTGCAAAAAACAAAGTACAATTTGGTAACACTGTTAAAATTGGTGCCTACTCCACCATCAGTATCACGAGCCATATGTCTAAATTTGGCAAAGGATTAAGTATTGGTAATAATAGCGGGATTGGCGAATATTCATTTTTTGGGTGTTCGGGAGGTGTTAGTATTGGCAACGATGTTATTATGGGACCTTATGTAAGCTTTCATTCGGAAAATCATAATTTTTTAGACGCTTCGAAACTTATTAGAGAACAAGGTGTTACATCGGATGGAATTAAGCTGGGCAATAATATATGGGTAGGCGCAAAATGCACGTTTTTAGACGGTTGCGAAGTAGGTAATAACTCGGTAGTTGCAGCTGGAGCTGTAGTAAGAGGAAAATTCCCTGACAATGTTGTTATAGGAGGTGTACCTGCTAAAGTAATTAAAACACTTTAGCTTTTTTCAGGGTCACGATTTAAGCTTATAAGCTATGAAGCTTCGTATCCATAGCTTTTAATTTGTTGCTTAAGAGTATTGTTTAACCATTGCTTCTCTTCATCATTTAATATGCGCTTCCAATTTCCTATTTTTCCTTTATTAAACGTTGAGCTTTTAGAAGAAAAAATACGACCACAAATAGATTCTAATTCAGTTGCTTCTACTTCTATTCCAATAAATTCAATAATTCGTTTTACGGCATCTGCTTGAAGTTGCTTATCGCCACCACCGTTAGGTCCTATTAAATCTTCAAATTTTATGCATAAAACCTCTGGTTTATTAATCCATGGCTGAAATTTAGAAAGCACCTCGTTAAATGGTTCTAAAACATCTTTTTCGCCGTGAATCATTGCTTGCAACTTCTCAAATCTCGTTTTATACTGAAGGATAAATTTATGAGATTTCTGAGTTGTATCCATTTTCTCGATATAATTCAAGTGCGATAACAAAACATCTCTAGGATCTCTTACCAAATGAATTACTTTTATATCATGACTATTAGCTGCATGAAGTACAGATGCGTCATACTGCATATGAGACAGTAAAAACTGTCCCTTTTTTAACGAAGTAATTGTTGGAAGTTTAGGTGCTACGGGGTTCTGTGTTTCAACTTTCAGCGTTTTTTTTCCACAGTGTCTCATTAATGGTAATTGGAAAAACAAACTCTCTAATAAGTGAGTTCCAGATTTAGGTAATGAGTTCAAGATAACCTTAGGACCTATTTTTTTTCCTAACTTCTGAGAGGCCTGTAGGCCATGTATATAAATTTCTTTTTTCTTTAAAAGGTAATATTTATACTTCTGATATTTGTTCTTTGCTTTCATTACTATTACTTGTTAACATTAAGAAAATATACATAATTCCGAAGAACATAATTCCTCGCTGGCGCCAAATTACCGACTCTGTAAAAAACAAAGCAATAGTCACCACAATAAACGGGAACAACACATTAATTTTAAAACTCTTTTTGACCCCAATTATTAATACTAATACTAGCAAAATAAAACCTATAAAGCCATATTCGGCAAAAACCTGTATATATTGATTGTGAAAATTATACTTTTGAAATACCTCTGGTGTGTTTAGCTTTGTATGAATGCTTTGTATTTCTTTTTCCGAGGCATCTAGTCCAACACCTAACACCACTTCAACCGGTGTATTTATGATATTTTTAAAGACTCGTACCTGTAAGAGTCGTGCTTCTAACCCTGTATATACACGTCCTTTTTTAAAGGAATCTTTGGTGAAAATGTCAACATATGATGTTTCTAACTCCTTGGTAAATCGGTCTTGTACGGGTTTTACAAATAAGAGCACTCCTAAGGTGACACTTGCAATTCCCACAAGAGACACCAAGCGTATGGTCTTACTCTTAATCTTAAAAAAAGCAATTATAACACTCAATAATACTGTAATTACCAGTAGCATTTTAGAGCTTAAAAGAACTAAAAATGCAAATAAAATAGCCAATATCGGCAACATCCAAAGGCTTTTCTTACTCAAGTTTTTAAATACAAACAAAAACACTACAGAAACCATGTAGGACACATAAATAGCATTTAAATCTAATGGCGAAACTAACTCATGGTAATAAAGAAAACCCAAATATTGATATTTCTGATACTTAAATGCAGCAATAGTGAAAAGTACAACAGCTAATACACTCAAAAAAACAGCAAACACATTAAGCGTTTGTTGCAGTTTTTGCTTGGATATTTTGGGTAAAAACAACCCTACTATGGCAAAAAGAAACAGAGGAAGCTGCCTCCCAATACCGTGTAACGTTGAACGATGATCCTGTGACCACAATAATGATAAGAAAGCCATTAAAGAAAATAGCAAAAACGGATATAAAGCTTTGTTAACCTTGAAGTTTTTTGTTTTTACAATCCAAAAACCTGAATATATAACCCATATAACAAAGGCTAAACTTCCTACAAAATAGCCAAATGGCACAGCTACTAGCACCAACAAGCTAACAACCCAAAAGCCAGACTCCCAAGACTTAACTAAGTTGTTCATTACGACATTGAATTAGGAAGTCTAAGTATTGTTTATTTATAATAGACCAATTAAACTGCTCTTCTATTTTTATACTATTATTTACAACCTTATTAGCGTTAGCTTCTTTATTAACGGTTAAAATTAAATTAGCAACCTCTTCATCAGATTTAAAATAAAATGCATCTGACTCTAAAATAGCTTTATTAAACACATTATTATGAGCAGCAATTAAGGCTCTAGAACCCATAGCTTCTAATAACGATGGATTTGTTCCACCTACTGAATGCCCATGAAAATATAGCTGAGAATAACATCGTAAATGATTCAAAAAATCTAAATCGTAAATAGCACCTAAAAAGCGTATATTTTCATACTTAGAAAATTTAGCTTTTAAGTATCTACCGAAAACGGTAGACTCTATATTTCCAACAACGCAAAATGTATTTGTAGATTTGCTTTTTACAAACCCATCTAAAATCATTTCTATATTATTTTCAGGTTCCATTCGGGCAATAAGCACAAAATATTGTTCAGGAATTAAGCCGTATTCAGAAATAACAGCATGGCTAACCGGAGTAAACATATTAGCTCCGTAAGCGATATACTTCGATTTTACTTGATATTTTTCAGTAATATAATTTTGAATACCAATAGAATCTGATATTAAATAATCACTGGTTTGAATAGCCCATTTCTCTGCATACATTAAGAACTTTTGAACTTTTTTGGAATACTTGCTTCTTTTCCATTCCAAGCCGTCCATATTGGTTACTATAGTCGTTTTTTTAGGCAGAAGTTTCCCCCATATAGAACTACTAGTATATCCCAACTGTAATAGTACATCAAAATTTCTCTTACGAGCATCTTTGATACAGTTTAAATCATATATAAACTGCCCTGCTGTTCCTATTTTAGCTTCAGGATCATAACAGTGAATTATAGTCACATTTTTAAATGTACTTTCTTGATACGGGTGGTTGTGAGTATTATATACATAAACCTCATGATTTTCAGATTGTGCATACACCGCAAAAAATTCTGCAAACTGCTCAAAACCCCCATGGTGGTTTGGTATACCTCGCGTACCTAAAATCCCTATTTTCATGCAATTTTTTTATTTACAAATATACGGTCGTTATTTATTTTAAATCCAATTACTAAGCCTAATAAAACAGCTAGCACGAACCCCATATTGTATATTCCTGTTATTACTAAAGTTGAAAAGCCTAGATACATCCCTAAACCTGATAAAAGTCTATGAAATATAAGCCCTTCGCTCGTTTCAGCACTTCTATAAATATAGGTATAAAGTGTATATACCCATAAAAACAGTAAAATGATTCCGAGTATTCCCGACTTAAACAAGACATACACATATCCATTATGAATATGCGGTATGTATTGCATGTTTTCCTGCCCTAGAGGCGCTTCAAAACCTAAATCGACTAAAGAGCCTAACCCCATACCTGAAACATAAGAGAATGCTCCCCCATCATGATTCATGGTTTCAATCCCTTTCATGGCTTCATAAGCACGCCACCCATCCCAAAGTTGGGTGTGATCTGATGTATCAATTTCTGTATTAAAAATTTCAGCTGGTGCCATTTGAAGCTTATAAAAAAACGATTCAACACCACTAGCTTGACGGTCTATATCCATAAACTGAAGCGATACCATGAAAGTAACTAAAAACGTTAAAACACCTATTAAATATAAAACCTGCTTTCTATTTATCTGTGTATAACCATAAAAGGATAATAGAAATATTACAATAGCTATAAACGTGGTTCTTGATAGATATAAAGCTATAGATGTAAATACAATAATTATAAAATACCTATTGAATTTTTTAGAAAACAAATGAAGTTCTGCTTTTCTTAAATACACAATAAAAACACTAAATATAAATGCTTCAAGCTCACTTCCTTTACCTCCAACATTTCTAATAAGCGCAGTATCCCATTCGCCCTCTAAGTAAAATAATAAAGTTAAAATATGCAAAACCGATGTAAACAAACAGAAAAGCACCAAGACTTTTAAGATCAGCCTTTTGTCTGTAAACCGCTGAACCAAATAGCAACCAAAAGAAATAGCTATAATTGGTTTGGTTAAATACATGACATCCTTAATAACATTATAAATGCTAGGCCTGTAAAATACTGTACTTAATGTGGCTATTAGAAAAATACCTACCAAAGGAAATAAAATATTTAACTGTGTATTATAAACTTTGGGTGTCTTTAAAAAAAAGTAAAAACAGAATATAGATATTACTACATACTTGACTTCAACGCCAATTTTTGCATTGAAAAAATACAACAATAAAAAAAGTAGGATTGCTAGAACCCTATCTTTCGATAAATTTATTTTTAATAGTTTTTCCAAATTGATAAATTTAATCCAAGCTTTTTCTCGAGTGCTTCCACTTCCTTAGCGTAATATTTTAAATAAATTTTTTGTTTAGCATCGGCCGATAGCTTTTCTTTTTTTGATGCTTTAAGATTCATAGACTCTAATGATAACATAAGTTTTCTTTTAAAATCTTTTGAGCCTAAAAATTTACCAATTATTTTCTTTACAGGGTTATCTCCGTAAATGAATTTTTGAATAGCTAAAAACCTTGGCTTTGCCGCTGGGTTACTTATTTTATCCGTTATATAATTATAAGAAGGCAAACCTATAAAGTCAGAAATTTCTTGAACTTTCCCCTCAGTATCTTTTATAAACTCTTCAAAAAGCACAATTTTAATATTATCGGCACCAAAATATGCTTCAAAAGTTTCTAATTGATTTATATAGTAACCTCTTGACAAGTAACTATAATGCATAGCGTCTGAAACAGTTTTTATACGCTCTGATTCGGTTTCTAAAGCTGTTTCAAAGTCTAAATTTTCCAAACCGCGTCGTTCTGTCATTAAATACTGCGAATAGGCTCTCTCAACAGGGTTTCTAATTATAAAAACAATTTTTGTGATACCGAATGTATCAAATATGCGTTTAGCAGATGCTTTAAAGTATGAGTATTCCGGATCTACTTCCCCTAAAAACTTAGCAGTTTCGCGTGCTTTAAAGTTTTTTAAATAAAAGTCTTTTCCTTTCAAATAAAGACTTTCATCTGAAAAGAAGTGGGTTTCTTTTTTTTCGGGCAAACATAAATCAGGGTGCTGACTTAATATATCGTGCAGCGTGGTTGTACCCCCTTTTTGTGTACCAATACAGAAAAAATCTATCTTACTCATGCGTACTTAAATTTAAAAAAACTATAAAAACCAAACTTCCTTTTAATGTAAATAACACTCAAAGTGTTTAAAACAATATTAGATATTAAACTGGCAACAGCGGCGCCTTCAATTCCGTATTTCTTTATTAAAAAGTAGTTTAAAACAACATTCACAAGGGCGCTTATTAAACTAAAATTTCTGAACTTTTTTTGATTGTTAGTCATGTTTAATACTTGGGCAACACTGCCAGACATAGCATTAAAAAGCATCCCTATTGAGATTATGATTAACGTTTTACTACCTATAACAAACTCGGCTCCGAAAAGCGATAAAACCTGACTTCTAAATAAAATTAAAATTAACACCAATGGAAAAGCTACAAACGTAATTATTTTAGTTGCTTTTTGCACCTCGCGTTTAATTCCATCAATATTATTCTCAGAATATAATTTTGATATTTTAGGAGCTAGTACACTATTTACAGAAGCAATAATAATTAATGCTAAAGTTGCCAATTTAAAGGCCACATTATAAACCCCTAATTCGCTTTTACTCACCATGGTTCCTAACATAAACGTATCGGTCCAATTTGATATAAACAAAAAAGAAGCACTTATCATCATAGGTGTTGATAGGCTTATAATAGATTGATAGCTTATACTTTGGTTAATTTTTGATGGAATTTTAAAGTAGGATAGTAAAAGAATTATCCCAAATACACCATAAGAAATTAGAAAGCCAAGTATAATATAAAACCCAGGCAAATTACATGCATAAGCACCAATTACCGAAAGTAAAATTAATAGGTTTGGAAATAAAAAATTAAAATTCCCATACTTTGTAAACTTACCATCTACCGTTAAAAAACTAACAGTAGTTTTATGTAAAACAAACATAAAAAAGAAAATACTAATATAGAATAGGTATCCTGAAAACTTAGCGTTATGAAAAACATTTTCAGCTATATAATCTCTAAAAAAATAGACTAGTATGCTAAAAACTAAAGACGACAGAAATATTAAAACAAGTGATTTTTTAAGAAAATCTGAATGAAGGGTACTATTGGAGTAATGTGTTTTAGTTGCTCCTAATTTTACGATTGCGGTATCTATTCCTAAACCAAAAAACATAGCTCCAAAACTAATTACCATCTGTCCTAAAGACACGAATCCGTAAGTTTCAGCGCCAAATAAATTAGTGGTAAGAAATATCCATATAAAGCTTAATACTAACCCAAATATTCTTCTAATGAATACGCTCCCTGAGTTAATAAAAAGCTTATCTAAACCATAAACTTCAAGTATATTATTTACTTTATTTTTTAGCTTAGGTGTCATAAAGTAAATACATTAACTATTTTGAAACCTCTAATCATAAACAGGGTTTTCCCATTTGGCATCATAAAGATTATATTAAAAACTTCGTTTAGACTATAAACACTGAAAAATTTCTAATTAGAAAAAGTTCAGGTCAATTTTATCCTCTAAAGTTTTTCTAGAAAAGAACATAGGCTTCTGAGCGGCATCTTTTACTGCTTCAATAGAATATCCTTCTTTATTATAAACAGCGCCTTTATTTGGCTTAAAAAACTGGTTAAATAAACTATCTGGAACTTGTATTGAGTTCTCGCCGTATGCTAATGACACTTTATTTACTTTTAAAACCTGTTCTCCATTTTCACCAAACTTAACTAAAATACGAGTTGGTAAAATATCTTCAGGAAGTTGAAAGTTTACAGTTTGAATATTGGTAGAACCCACAACTTCTTTTTCTATAGACTGGTCTTTAGAAATAGTTTCAGAGTCTGGTGTTAAATAATATAAAACTATTTTATCATCATTTTGAAATTCGGCATCTAGTTCAAATGAAAAAAATGAGCTTGTTTCCTCTACAACAACTTCCTCGGTAGGGCTAACTGCTTCTACTGGGGTTACTTCCTTTTTCTCTTTACAAGAAAATACAAATAAGAAAAGTGTTGTTGTTAAAATAAAGATGTTCCTTGTCATAAATAGTTTTTTATAATTATACAATCATTCCGGCTGCAACCGTCTCGTTAGTAGCATCATCTACCAAAATTATACTTCCTGTCGTACGATTTTCCCTATAAGAATCAATCATTAAAGGCTTAGTCGTTCTAATTTTAACCTTAGAAATATCGTTCATTTTAAGCTCAGCATCATCGGTAATACGATCTAAAGTGTTTATATCATATTTATAAACAACCTCTTTAATCATTGCTGTTTGCTCGTTTGAAGTATGCTTAATAGTATACTTAGCACGAGGTTTTGCTGGTGTATTATTTAACCAACATAACATAACCTCTATATCTTGTGACGATTCTGGTTTATTATTAGATCTAACAATCATATCACCACGACTAATATCAATATCATCCTCAAGTGTTATAGAAACAGACATAGGTGCATAAGCTTCTTCAACATCTTGATCGTGAAGATTTATACTTTTAATTTTAGACGTAAACCCCGATGGCATTACTGTAATTTCATCGCCTTTTCTAAAAATACCACTTGCTACACGTCCAGCATATCCGCGATAATCAATAAACCCTTCACGTTGTGGTCTTAAAACAGTTTGTACCGGGAAACGTGCATCCACTTTATTTATATCACTACTAATATGCATTGTTTCTAAAGTGTGCAACATAGGTGCTCCCTGGAACCATGGCATATTCTCAGATTTGTTTACAACGTTATCTCCTAATAAAGCTGACATTGGTATAAATCTAACATCTTTTACTAATAGTTTAGATGCTATTTCTTCAAATTCAGCTACAATTTTATTAAAAACTGCTTCAGAAAAATCCACCAAATCCATTTTGTTTACACAAACAATTATATGTGGAATTTGTAACAACGAAGCTATAAATGCATGTCTTTTAGTTTGCTCAATAACGCCATGACGTGCATCAATTAAAATAGTTGCAACATTTGCTGTTGAAGCTCCTGTAACCATATTTCGGGTATACTGAATGTGTCCTGGAGTGTCTGCAATGATAAATTTACGCTTTGGAGTTGTAAAATATCTATAGGCAACATCAATGGTAATACCTTGCTCACGCTCATCACGTAGGCCATCTGTAAACAACGCTAAATCGACACCTTCATGTCCTTTTTTCTTACTGGTATTTGTTATAGACTCTAGTTGGTCTTCAAAAATAGACTTTGAATCGTATAATAAACGGCCAATTAAGGTGCTTTTCCCATCATCAACACTTCCTGCTGTTGTAAAACGCAATAACTGATTATTGTCTAACATGTTTGTATTTGAAATTTTAAAATGAATTTTTGCAATTAGCAATTACAAAATCCTTTTATATTATTGTTTTGTTTAAAAATATCCTTGACGCTTACGATCTTCCATTGCCGATTCAGAGCGTTTATCATCACTTCTGTTTCCACGTTCGGTGTTTCTCATACCGGCAACTTCAGCAGCAATTTTTTCTAGCGTATCTGCCTCAGATTCATCACCACCTGTAATGGTAATATCTCCTAAAGTTCTAAAACGGATTTTTTTAGTAACCACTTCTTCGTGATCTTCAAGAATTAAAAATTCTGAATTTGGTATCCAAGTACCATCACGCTTAACCACTTCGCGTTCGTGTGCAAAATACAACGAAGGAATAGCTATGTTTTCGCGTTTTATATAGTTCCAAACATCCATTTCAGTCCAGTTACTTATTGGAAATGCTCTAAAATGTTCACCTTGAAAATGCTTTCCATTAAAAATATTCCATAATTCAGGACGTTGGTTTTTTGGATCCCATTGGCCAAAATCATCACGATGTGAAAAGAAACGTTCTTTAGCACGCGCTTTTTCTTCATCACGACGTCCACCTCCAATAGCACAGTCTATTTTATTAGCTTCTATGGCATCTAATAGCGTGGTTGTTTGTAAAGCGTTTCGAGTTGCATTTTTACCTTTTTCTTCAGCTACACGACCTTCATCTATAGACTCTTGAACAGAACCCACAATAAGTTGTACGCCAAGTTCTTTAATAATATCATCTCTAAATTGAATAGTTTCAGGGAAATTATGTCCTGTATCCACGTGCATTAATGGGAACGGAATTTTAGCAGGATAAAATGCTTTTTTTGCTAAATGGGTTACTAAGATAGAATCTTTTCCGCCAGAAAATAAAATAACTGGGTTCTCAAATTGTGCCCATACTTCACGAAGTACAAAAATAGCTTCGCTCTCTAATTCGTCTAAATAATTTAAATAATACTTACTCATTGTTCACTGACAATTTAGGAGTTATATAATCCACGATACGTTGGGCTGCTGCTTCAACGGTTTCGTTTTCTGTTTTTATTTCTATATCCGGATTTTCAGGCGCTTCATAAGGCGCAGAAATACCCGTCATGTTTTTTATTTCACCAGCACGCGCTTTTTTGTAAAGGCCTTTTACATCGCGACGTTCACACTCTTCTACGCTAGTATTAACATATATTTCGACAAAGTTAACATCTTTAACGATACTTTTAATATTCTCACGGTCTTTTTTATATGGTGAAACAAAGGCCGCAAGTGTCACTAAACCAGCACCAACCATTAAATTGGCGGTTTCGGCAATTCTACGAATGTTTTCGGTTCTATCTTCAGGTGAAAAGGTTAGGTCTTTATTGATTCCTTTTCTAATATTATCACCATCTAAGGTGTACGTTTTTATACCTTGCTGATATAATTTTTGTTCAACCACATTTGCTATGGTAGACTTTCCAGAACCTGAAAGCCCTGTAAACCAAATTAAAAAAGAATTGTGTTTATTTAATTTGTGCCTATCTGTAGTTGATATTTGATAATCATGAGGAATGATATTTTCTTTCATGTGTTTTTATTTTTTTGCTTTAGGCATTCCTAAAGAGTGTATTTGCTTAAAACTTTATTAGATATTATGACTCCTGATTATTTCTATCGGAAAGTCCGAAATTAATTTTATACCAAACACGTTCATGCAAATAATATAATAGCATTTTCGTAACAATTTCGGCAAAACCAATTTTTAAAGCTGCTGTTGGGTCGCCAGAGATTATCCAAGCCAATGTCATGGTATCTATTGTGCCCACCAAGCGCCAAGTTACTGTTTTAGCTAAATGGCGTTTCCTACTCTCTAACGTAACACCTTCTTTAGAAAGGTTTATTTTATACCACACACGTTCATGAAGGTAATATAAAATACTTTTGGTTGTAACTTCGGCAAAGCCAATTTTAAGCCCCGCATAAGGATCTCCTGTTACAATCCACGATAGAATAATGGTATCAATGGTTCCAACAAACCGCCATGTAATGGTTTTAGCAATATGTCTTTTATAAGAAACGTCTGCCATTTATTTACGCACTAAAAAGTAGCTATTTAATAGGTTTTCTTTGTTATATGCTAAAGGTTTGTTTGTTTCTTTTGATATGACGTGAAGTCCAACAGCATTACAAATGGCATGACCTGCTGCTGTATCCCACTCCATTGTGGGTGCATAGCGCGGATACACGTCGGCATTTCCTTCGGCTACCAAACAAAACTTCAATGAGCTTCCTTTTGATACGATATCAACTGTTTTTCCTTGAGCTTTTAAGTCTTCAACAAAATCTAATGTATCTTGATTCATATGCGAACGACTCCCTACAACCTCAACATTTGTGCTTTCATTATTTTTAGGTTGTATTGGTTTTGCCAATTCCAACACCGTTTCTATTGCAGTTTCATGTGATTCCAAGCTAACTTTATAAGCCTCGTTTTCAGACACGTTAGCATAATACAGTGTTTTAATAGCAGGCACATAAATAACACCTAGTTCTGGTTTCCCGTTTGTTACCAACGCAATATTAACCGTAAACTCTCCATTGCGCTTAATAAACTCTTTAGTTCCATCAACAGGATCTACAACCCAGCACGTTTCCCAATTTTTTCTTACTTCGTAATCGGTTTGCTTATTTTCTTCTGAAATTATTGGTGTTTCCGTTGGAATTAAAAATGAGTTAATAACGTCATTTGCTTTTTTATCCGCTTCAGTTAATGGAGATTTATCATCCTTTATTTCTACTGAAAAAGCCGTATCATAAACATCCATGATTACCTTTCCTGCTGCCAACGATGCCTCTATAGCTATTTGTAAATTTTTATTCATCATACTTTAATAATGCTTGCTTTAAACTATCATTCCAATGAGGAATTTCAATCTGCAATGCTGATTTAATTTTAGATTTGTCCAAAACACTAAATGCCGGACGTTTTGCTGGTGTTGGGTATTCAGATGTTTTTATAGGCAATAGCTTTAAACTCGCTTTTGTTTGATCAAAAATAGCTTTTGCAAAATCGTACCAACTCGCAACACCTTCATTACTGAAATGATAAAGACCATACTCCTCATTATTTGTAGTTATTAGCTGCATAACTACTTGTGCTAAATCTTTAGCATACGTTGGTGTTCCAACCTGATCTGAAACAACACTCAACTGCTCTTTATCCTTAGATAAACGAATCATGGTTTTCATAAAGTTAGCTCCGTGTTCGGAATACAGCCAAGCTGTTCTTAAAATAAAATATTTGGAAAGTGTTTCTGCTATTTCGCGTTCACCATCTAATTTGGTTTGCCCATATACACCAATTGGGTTTACAGAATCGGTTTCCGAATAAAGCGTTGATTTACTACCATCAAAAACAAAATCGGTAGAAATATGAATTAATGTAGCCTGAGATGCTTTACAAGCTTCTGCTAAATTTTTAGCGCCAATCTCATTAACTTTTTTAGCTAATTCTGGTTCACTTTCAGCTTTATCTACAGCGGTATAAGCGGCACAATTAATACAAAAATCAACCTTATTCGTTTTAAAAAAAGCTTGTACTTTTTCTGCATTGGTAATATCTAAACTCCCCGAATCTGTATATATAAAATTACAATTAGGAGCCTCAACATCTTTAATACATTGCGCTAATTGGCCTTGACCTCCTGTTACTAAAATATTAATCATGATTTAGCTGCTTCTAGTTTTGGTAGTATTATATCTTTTTCAGAAACTAAAAGAGAGGCTTCGGGTAATTGCCAATCAATATTTAAAGTTGGATCATTATAAATAATACCACCTTCAGACTCTTTATTATAATAATTATCACATTTATATGAGAAGATAGCTGTTTCACTTAACACCACAAATCCGTGGGCAAAACCTCTAGGAACAAATAATTGTTTTTTATTAGTTTCAGTAAGTTCAACCGCTACATACTGTCCGTAAGTAGGTGAGTTTTTTCGAATATCGACTGCGACATCTAAAACACTACCTTTAACAACACGCACGAGTTTAGCTTGTGCATGTGCTCCTGTTTGATAGTGTAAACCACGTAAAACTCCTTTGGTAGAAAACGATTCGTTATCCTGCACAAATTCAACATTTAAACCGGTTCCTTGGTTAAATGTATTCAAATTAAAAGACTCAAAGAAGTAACCTCTTTTATCTTCAAAAACGCGTGGTTCAATTATAAAGCACCCTTGTAATTTTGTTTCTTGTATTTTCATTAATTCTTATTCAATAAACCTAATAAATTTTTTCCATACCCACTTTTTAAAAGCGGTTTTGCTAAAGCCGTAAAGGTTTCCTCTGAAATGTAACCCATCTCATAAGCTGCAGCCTCAATAGAACCTATTTTTAATCCTTGACGCTCTTCCAGAACCTCAACAAACTGCGATGCTTGCATTAACGACTGAAAAGTACCAGTATCCAACCAAGCCGTACCTCTATCTAAAATACTCACGCTTAATTTATCTTGTTCTAAATACGCTTTATTTACATCTGTTATTTCCAACTCACCACGGTGACTTGGCTTAATATTTTTAGCTATATCTACTACAGAGTTATCATAAAAATAAATTCCAGGTACCGCATAATTAGATTTCGGTTTTTCTGGTTTTTCTTCAATTGATATAGCTTGTCCATCGGCATTAAACTCTACCACACCATAACGTTCTGGATCATGAACACGATAGGCGTAAATAATACCACCCTGAGGATCGTTATTACTTTGCAATAGCTTAGCTAATCCTGTTCCATAAAAAATATTATCGCCTAATATAAGCGCTACTTTATCAGATCCAATAAACTCTTCTCCTATAATAAAGGCTTCTGCAAGTCCGTTTGGAGCTTCTTGTACGGCATATTGAAAATTACAACCGTATTTTTTTCCATCGCCCAATAGATCCTTAAAAAGCGGTAAATCTTTAGGGGTAGAAATTATTAAAATGTCTTTTATTCCAGCATACATTAAAGTGGAAAGCGGATAGTAAATCATGGGTTTATCATAAATAGGCATAAGTTGCTTACTTACTGATAATGTTAACGGGTGAAGTCTAGTTCCTGATCCTCCAGCGAGTATAATTCCTTTCATTCAATTTTAAATTTACAGTTTCCTAATAGCTTGCTGGCTTGCAAACATTGAAATCTAATTATATTGTTTTTTGTAATACGATTGATAAGCGCCACTTGTAACGCTTTGCAACCAATCATCATTATTTAAATACCAATTAATGGTTTTTGCTAAACCTTGCTCGAATGTTACAGAAGGCTCCCATCCTAATTCATTTTTAATTTTAGAGGCATCAATAGCGTATCTTAAATCATGACCAGGACGATCTTTCACATAAGTAATTAGTTTTTGAGATGATCCAGGCTCTCTATTAAGTGCGGTATCCATTTGCTCGCACAATAGAGTTACCAAATCGATGTTTTTCCATTCATTAAATCCACCAATATTATAGGTTTCACCGGAAGCTCCTTTATGAAATATTAAATCGATAGCAATGGCATGATCTTTTACATATAGCCAATCTCTAGTGTAATTTCCATCGCCATAAACAGGTAATGGTTTTTCATTAATAATATTATTAATAAACAACGGAATTAACTTTTCAGGAAATTGATTTTGCCCATAATTATTAGAACAATTAGATACAACGTACGGCATACCATATGTTTCTCCATAAGCTCTTACAAAGTGATCGGAGCTTGCTTTTGAAGCTGAGTAAGGTGAATTAGGGTCGTATGATGTTGTTTCTGTAAACAAGCCTGTTTCGCCTAATGTTCCATAAACCTCATCGGTACTAATATGGTAAAATAACTTGCCTTCAAAATTATCTTTCCAAGTGTTTTTAAAGGCGTTTAAAAGGTTCATGGTGCCAATAACATTGGTTCTAACAAATGCTAATGGATCTTCAATTGAACGATCTACATGAGATTCAGCTGCAAGATGAATCACACTATCAAACTGGTATTGTTTAAATAGTTCGTTCATTTTAGCTTCATCCGTGATATCAGCCTTTATAAATGTATAATTTGGTTTGTTTTCAATATCTGTTAAATTCTCAAGGTTACCCGCATAGGTAAGTGCGTCAAGATTATAAATATGATAATCTGGATAATTTTCTACAAATAACCTTACCGCATGTGAACCAATAAAGCCAGCACCTCCAGTTATTAAAATTGATTGATTACGCTTCATATGATTTCACAAATTTTACAGTTTTTCTTAAAATATATCCTACACACAGAAGTATGAAAGCTAACACAGGAAAGATTAAAGAGTATTTATCTGTCCATTCAGAGCTTTTCATACCCACTCGTTGAAAGCTAGAAATAACATCGTAAAACACATCTTCATCTACCTTTTTCTCTTGCAGCGCTTTTAACTCATTTCGTAAGCTAATTTCCTTTTCTAATAAATCGTATTCACGTGTATTGGATTTGTCTTTACTAAAAGAAAAGCCTTCTCCTCCTAAGGTAAACTCTTGAGCCTGTGATTCCGATTCGCTTTCTAAAACTTTAATATAAATTTGTTGAAGTGAATCGACCTCTTTTAATTGCGCAACAATATTGTCTTTCTGAATAGATAGTAAAGAATCACGTTTTTGCATTCTCTTTTCAGAATAGCCATTGGTAAACGAATTGGTTACACCCTTTTCTAAGTCTTTAAAAATATCATTCCTTGTTGCATAAACAGATACTTGAAATAAATCATCACTATAAACGCTTCTATTGGAAATAAAATCATCGTAAGTTATTTCTTCGGCACTAGTAGTGTCTATGGACTGTAAGAACTGGTGATACTGAACAATTCTATTATTTTCAGTTTCCGGTCCAGGCTCTATAGCAAATTCTACAATATTAGTAGCCTCTTGTTCGTCAATTTCAAAAATTTCAGAAAGCGATTGATAATCATCATTATCCAATAAAGCATTGTAATACCCAATGTTTGTTATAAACTGGTATTTAGAGTCGAAATAAGGCTTGATTAACATGGAAGAACTGTAAACTGTTGGCTTACTTTTCTCCAAAACATAACCTAAAACGCCAGCCAAAACCATTACAATAACGATTAGTTTTATGTTGACAATTACTGCTTTTAAAGTAAAAATTATTATTGAAAAAATACCTTTAAAAATAGAAGCTATAAAATTAACAAGCTTATTAAAAGCATTTCCAATAATTTTAAACAAATGTACCAAGTCGATTTCCTCAGAGCTATTTTGCTTACTTGGTTTTTGTAGGTTCTCGTTCATATGAATTTATTGATTATTAAAAATTTGTTGTAATATTTTTCTTGTAATTAAATAGGTAGGCTTCACTCCGGATGTTCCTAATCCTCCAGAGGCTAATGTACCTCCTGTTTCTAATGGGTTATCACTAGCGTAATAAGCATAGCGCACCTTAACATCTGGGTTTATGGTTTTTCTTACTTTAGAAGCAGACTGAATAGCTTTTTGATAATGTGCACCTTCCATTTCTAGTCCAATTACATGCCATGTGGAATTGTAAAAGAACTTTAAAATATCTTTATTCTGTAAAGATGTTCCTAAAACAGTTATCATGGAGCCTTCAAAAACCTCTAAACCATGACCTTCTAAATCGGCTTTAGATAATTCGTTTGTAAATGGATAATTATCAGCTGTACCTTCAAAAATATGGGCCGAAGGAATCATAATATCGCCTTTTCCTCCTTCTAAGATACCGGCTTTCCCCATAATGGACACCGAAGCTACATTTAAATGAATTCTTTCATCGCCAATTAGAGCTGGTTTTAAGAGTTCATCTATTGTTTCATAAGCTTGTTCGCCAAACGCATAATCCATAACAAAAATTATGGGTTTCTCTGAGTCCTTAGAGGTTTCGTCAACATCTAAGTCTGTTTTAGATAAATCTAATTTAGCAGTATCAAAAATTTGAACATCAATGTTAGTTCCAGAACTATCCGGAATATATATCATGCCATTTTTTAATGCCTGATCAGTAACTTTAGTACGTAAAGCTTCGTTATTTTTTTTACTCAACTCTTCATATGCCTGAAAAATTGTTTTCTTAGCTAACAAACTCTTAAGCGCCATTGGGCTATAAAGCGTATTCATAACACTGTGCATATTAGCACTAATGATATGTATTGGTCGCTCTAAAAGATTATTTTCATGAAGGATATTTTTAATATTATCTGCCCAAATTTCACCATGGATATGGTGACCTAATCGTTCGCGTAATACCGGGCTAAACGTTATGGTACGTTTGTTATTGTTTATAACCTCTTCAATGGCTAATTTTCCTAACCAATACACAATGTGTAATAAACGCTCTGGTTGTTCTGGAGTTTGAAATTCTTTATATACCGAACTTAATTCTTCAAAGGTTCTTCCTAAAATATTGGCGGTATGAGTAATTGCTATTTCCCGTTCGTTTTGACTTAGCTTCTTTTTAGATAAAACCGCTTTTTCTAACTTAATCCAATCGCGCGTGGTATTACCAACCTCATCAATTATAACACGTTTACTAATCTTATGAGATTCCACAAACATAAATGTTAGGTGGGTAAGAATATCATAAATTTCAGAACGACCTCTAGTTACTTCAATATTCATCTGTTCATCGTCAATACGGTAACAGTTGCGTCGTCTTTTAGGAGGAATTATAGGTTTAAAATGTGAGTTACCGTAACCTTCATCACTTGTAAGGTTAATAAACATACACTCTTCAATACCTTGTGGTAATCTATCTATAACATATAGCAGGCCTTCTAATTCGGCTTTTTCATCACCTATAGAGCCGTAAATTTCTGGACGTAAAAGTAATAGTGCCTCACGTAATGTTTCACCAGAAACACCCATAGGCTTATAAAAACCACGATTGAATAAATGCCTCATGGTTATATACATTCTTTCAATCGCATTTGAGCTTTCTTGAGCTCTCGTCCTAGCATGATGCTTTTTCTTATTCATAAAATCTGTTTAATTCTCAAATATACTATTATTTAATCAAATTCAAATCGTAGATTTTATCGGCAATTTTACGGTCGTTTGATAATCGAGGTAATTTATTCTGACCTCCTAATTTTCCTATAGATTTCATATAATTTTGAAACCCGTTTTTTTTCACCTTAGCTATTTTTAAAGGTTGTAAAACGTTTCCCTTTATCAAATCGAAATAATAACTGTTTTGATTTTGCAGCGCTTGATCGACTAGCTGCGCCAGGTTATCAACGTCTACATCTTCTTTTTCAAACTCTATAAACCATTCATGATAGGGTAATCCTGATTCTGGATTTATCTGTGGTGCCACAGTAAACTCAGTAATTTGAATATCTGTTTGAGCAATACTTTCTTCTAAGGCTTGCTCAACTTCTTTTCCAATAACATGCTCGCCAAACGCCGAAATAAAATGTTTAATACGACCGGAAACGATTACACGATACGGATTTATTGATGTAAACATAACTGTATCACCCACATTATAAGCCCAAAGTCCAGCATTAGTTGATATTATCATAACATAATTAACACCTACTTGTACATCTTTAATTATTAGTCGTTCTGGATTTTCATCAAAAAAAGTATCTGCTTCTATAAACTCATAAAAAATTCCAGAGTTTAAAAGCAGCAACATGCCTTTTTCATCTTGCTTATCTTGGTAAGCAAAAAAACCTTCGCTAGCAGGATATAGTTCTATACTATCAACTTTTCTACCTATTAAATTCTCAAATTTAGCACGGTAGGGTTCAAAATTGACACCACCGAAAATAAAGAGTTTAAAATTTTTAAAAACATCACCTACAGGCTTACCTGTTTTTTCATGAATTTTCTCAAAATACATTTGTACCCAAGATGGAATTCCAGAAATAACCGTCATATTTTCGGGAAGTGTTTCATGAACAATAGCTTCTACTTTTGTTTCCCAATCTTCAATACAGTTAGTTTTTAAGGAAGGCACCCTGTTTTTTTGCAAGTATTTAGGCACATAATGCGCTACAATTCCTGATAAACGCCCTAATTGAATACCGTTTTGCTCCTGTAGGATAGGACTTCCTTGTAGAAAAATCATTTTTCCTGAAACAAACTTTGAGTTTCCGGTTTCATGAATATAACTTAAAATAGCATTTCTAGCTGCGTTAATATGCGAGGGCATACTTTCTTTTGTTAATGGGATATATTTTGCTCCAGATGTCGTTCCTGACGTTTTAGCAAAATAAAGTGGTTTCCCTTTCCATAGTACATCTTGCTCTCCAGCTACAACACGCTCAACATAAGGTTTTAGATCCTCGTAATCCCGAATAGGGACATGTTTTACAAAATCGGCATGTGTTTTTATTTTTGAAAAAGCATGATCTTTACCAAATGCTGTAATAGCAGCATCCTTTATAAGCTGCTGTCGTATTTTTTCTTGAGTTTCAATGGGGTTTTCAATCCATTTTTGCTCCGTTTTTATAACGTAATCTGCAAAAAGTTTTGCGAGTATCGCTTTAAGTGAAAACATTATTTAAAGTCTATAAAGTTAGTTGGATTAATAGGGTAACCATCACTCCAAAGTTCAAAATGAAGATGTGGCCCTGTAGTTATTTCACCGGTGTTTCCGGTAGTAGCTATAACCTCACCAGCCGTAACAACATCGCCTTGTGTTTTAGTTAATAATGCATTATGCTTATAAACAGAAATTAAATTCTGACTATGTTCTAAAATAATAACATAACCACCTTCGGTTGTCCAATCGGAAAAAATAACTGTACCATCGGCAGTTGCTTTAACCGGTGTGTCTTTTTCAGCAATAATATCAACGGCATAATGTTTTTCTTTAACATTATATGCCTGTGAGATATCTCCCAAAACGGGTGGATATAAAATAAAACTTGAGTTTAGTTTTGCTGACTCAAACAGATTATACTTATCCTCTTTTTTAACTTTTTCACGTAATAGTGAATCGGCTTTTATAGGTGATAAATCAACCGATTTAGCTTCTTCCTTTGTGGCTTCAATTAAAGAATCCTTATTAAAATCTACCGTATCAACTTCGCCATAAAGTACTTTTTTAATAGATGAAAAATACTGTTCATTTATAGCTATCACCCGCTGTAAAGAATCGGTTTTATAATTTAATTCTGTAGCTCGCTTTTTTAAAGCTACTGAGGAATAGCCGGGAATATATTCGCGAAGCGGTGTAAATGCAATAAGAATAGTTGTTGCAACCACTAAAAAAATAGCAGATAAAGAAAGTAAAACAAACACATTTAATCGTGTCAATTTTAAAGATATACGCTCCTCAAAAGTATCCTCGTTTAAAACAACTAAACGGTACTTATTAAGTAGTTTTTTTGTAAACTTCCTGGGTTTCTTTTTTTTATCAGCCATAGGTCTCACAAAATTAATTAAAATTATGGACTATCGTATTTAGTTATCACTAAAGTTACTGTTAATACGCATATATTAAAGTTTAATTATTAACTT
Source organism: Algorimicrobium bowmanii (assembly GCF_054031195.1). The sequence goes on along the minus strand of NZ_CM132929.1, from coordinate 385,756 downwards.
TGCACTTTAAATTGATAATTATGAATTTACTTATGATACCGTTAGTAATTGGCTGGCCACAAATAGTTTTGATAGCTGTTGTTATTCTATTAATTTTTGGTGGTAAAAAGATCCCGGAACTTATGCGCGGACTAGGTAGCGGAATTAAAGAATTTAAAGACGCTAGTAAAGAAGAAGAAACTGATAAAAAAGAGTAATCTTTTTAGTTCATACAAAAAAACCCAACATTAACATGTTGGGTTTTTTTGTATGCTATTGGTTTTATTTATTTAAAGTCTATCGACTTAATAATAGCCTCTAATTCAAACATATAATCACGTTTACTAACTGAAGGCGCAAAAGCAAATCCTTCTACAACTAAAAGCCTGTTATTTGCTTTATCGTCTATAACATAATTCACAAAAGGTCCAGACATGAAGGCATTTTTAACATCCCATATTCCACGTGTTTCAAAAGCTAACTTATCATCAATAGTTGTTTTTGCTAAAAATGGCGTGTAAGCATCTTCTGTTATCATAAAGGAGCCATCTAGTGGTCCCGGAATGTGTTTCTGACCAATTGAATCTCTTATTTTAATTATTTCACCTACTAAACTATCTGTATCCGTAACTCTATTATAAGGCAACTCATACAATAAGATATTAGTTGTTCCTGTTGTAATATCTTTTCGAATCCAATAGAATTTATCATCTTCAGTTGCTATCCTATACGCAGATGGAAAGTTAATAGCTATCCCTAACTTCTCTTGAATGGTATTATTCTCATGAAGCGATAGTTTAATACGGCGTTGCTGTTCTTTTATTTCTTCATTTTTAAGCGCTGTAACTATCTGACCGGCATTATCTGTTATTTGCTTTGAAATAGCTTCAGCGTTCTTACCTGATACCACTACTACACGTTGTGGTCTTGCAAAAACATTATTAGCAATTTTCACATTTGACGAATCGCTTTTTTCAATTTTTAAAACGATACGACTATTTCTAGCAAACCCTGTAAAAACAGTTGGTGGTATTTGACTTAAAATAAATAACGGTTCGTCTTGTGGCAACCCATGTACTGGAGCTGCTAAAATATTTCTAATAGATTCACCTACGCTTCCATCCCATAAATCGTTATCAATAACCACTGATAAGTTATTAATTTTTCCAGAAGACTCCGAAAGTATACGTGTGTTTGAAGATTTTCCATCATTACAAGCTGTAACAAGTAAAAACGATACTAAAACAAGTAAAAATTTTTGCATAATGAGACCTTTATTTAATGAGTTTAGCTCTTGGAAAGTTTTAATTTCATTCCAGGTTTTAAATTGTTACCACTAATATCGTTCCAATCTCTAATATTTTGGACTGAAATTCCTGAAAATTTTTGTGAGATACTCCATAACGAATCGCCATTACGTACAGTATACGTTTTTGGAGCTGATTTAGAACTACTTGCCGTAGATGCATTCGCTACCGGTTTTCTTGGGTAAATTGTTAATCGTTGACCTATACGTAAATTATTACTCCGTAAACCATTCCATTTTTTTATCTGACTAACACGCACGCCATACTTACGAGCTATTAAACCTAAATAATCACCCGATTTTACACGGTAACGCACTTTACTTTCACTATCAAAAAACTGAGGAAGTGGCTTTTCTCTAGCCTCAAATTCAGCTTTTGCCACACTATAAATGGTATCTTCGTTAGTTACAAAAGCACCAACTGCAGAAAGCGGTAATCGTAGTGCATAATTTTCGCCTGCAACAACAGGAATAATATCTAACTTATACGATGGATTTAAAAACTGTAACACTTCCATTTCAACACCTGTAGCTTCAGAAACCTGATCTAAAGATATCATTTGTTTAACCTGAATGGTATCTGTCTGGAAATATTGAATATCTGGTTTTTCAGCTATTAAACCATGCTCTTCAGCATATTCAAAAATATACATTGTAGCCAAAAACGCTGGTAAATATCCAGCTGTTTCACGAGGTAAATTATGACGAATATTCCAATAGTTCTCATAACCGCCAGAACGCCTAATAGCTTTCAGTACATTTCCGGGGCCAGAATTATAAGCAGCTAAAGCTAAATCCCAATCGCCAAACATTGTGTATAGCGTAGCTAAATACTTGGCTGCTGCTTTTGTTGATTTAATAGGATCGCTACGTTCATCAACATAACTACTAACATTTAAACCATATTCCTTACCGGTAGCAAACATAAATTGCCATAAACCCGTTGCTCCTACACGTGAGCGTGCACGTGGCTTTAATGCCGACTCCACAATAGCTAAGTACTTAATTTCTAAAGGTACATCTGCAGCATCTAGTTCTTGTTCGAATAGGGGAAAATAAAAATAACTTACCCCCATTAACCGCTCGAAATACCCCCGACGTGTTTTTAAAAAAGATTTAATAACACTTTCTAAAGAAGGATTATAGGCTATATTAAAAGGTGTTTTAGCATTCAGCTTTTCTAAACGTAATTTTAACGTATCGGTAGGTAATTCTGGTAGATAAACAGCTTCATAGTCTAGTTTAGAAACAGTATTGTAAATTGTGTCATACAACGTATTATTATAAAGTTCCTTTTGCCATTTAGCATCAATCTCTGCCGCTAACTTTAAATCTTTAAGCGATTTTAAGTCTATAGAATCTGGCGTAATTTCAATTTGTTTTTTATAGAACTTTTCACCGGCAATAATAGTATCTATTTCATATGTTTCACCGGCTATTAATTGTGATTCTGGTATGTGTGCTTTTATCACATTTGTAGGAATAGAATCTTGAGCATAAAGCATATTTCCACAGAGAAAAGCACAACAAAAACAAAGGGTTATTTGTTTTTTTATACTTTCTATAAAAGGATATTGGGTATGCATTAAAGTTTTTATTGCTTTTAAAATTATCACGAATTTGATTTTAATATTTGGGGCATTTGAGATACTACTCTAGTATCGCTGCAATTCCAGGAAGTGTTTTACCCTCTAAGCTTTCAAGCATTGCACCTCCTCCAGTACTTACATAACTAACCTGATCATCAAGTTCAAATTGTTTAACTGCCGCTACAGAATCACCTCCTCCTACTAACGAAAAAGCACCTTCTTTTGTTGCCTCGGCAATAGCATAACCTAATGCAATAGTTCCTTTAGCAAAATTTGGCATTTCAAATACTCCTAAAGGACCATTCCATAATATGGTTTTAGATTCCTTTACAACCAATCCAAATTTTTCTTCAGTAAGTGGCCCAACATCTAATCCCATCCAACCATCTGGAATTTCATCTACAGGACAGGTATTGGTATGTGCGTTATTATCAAAAGCATCCGCTATAACCGCATCAACAGGTAAGTGTACTTCTACATTTTTACTTTTAGCTTTCTCTAAAATACGTTTTGCTAAATCTAATTTATCATCTTCAACTAGGGAGTTACCAACTTGCCCTCCCAAAGCTTTTACAAATGTAAATGTCATTCCTCCACCAATAATTAGGTGGTCTATTTTATCTAAAATATTATCGATAATCGTAATTTTACTTGACACTTTTGCCCCACCAAGAATGGCACAAACAGGCTTTTCTCCAGTATTCATTACTTTATCAATACTTTTAATTTCTTGAGCCAATAAATAACCAAAACATTTACTTTCTGGAAAAAACTTAGCAATCACTGCTGTTGATGCATGTGCTCTGTGTGCTGTTCCGAAAGCATCATTAACATAAATATCTCCTAATTTTGATAATTTTTCAGCAAACGCTTCGTCTCCTGCTGTTTCCTCATCGTGAAATCTTAAATTTTCTAATAAAAGAACCTGACCCGGCTCTAAGTTAGCCACAGCCGCTTCAGCTTCATCACCTACAGCGTTGGATACAAAAATGGTTTCAACACCAATAATATCTTCTACTTTCTCTACAATATGCTTTAAAGAAAATTTATCTTCAACACCTTTTGGACGCCCTAGATGAGACATTAATACACAGCTACCACCGTCCTCAAGAATTTTAATTATGGTTGGTTTGGCTGCCTGAATTCTTGTGGTATCACCTACTTGTAATTCGGCATCTAAAGGCACATTAAAATCAACACGAATTAATGCTTTCTTGTTTTCAAAATTAAAATCGTCTAATGTTTTCATAATAGTATAGTGTTCTGTTTAGTCCTGTTGAAAGGTTGGTGAAATATCATCAATTCACAAATATATATTTTTCAGTTTATACAGACTTCATATTTAGGCTTACTTTAATAGTTTTAGCAATTATTAAATGGCTGTTTCTTTTAAATTCTGCTTCTTTAAAATGAAAAAAAATATGTAGGTTTGCTGTATGCTATTTAGTGATATTCTCGGTCAAGAACATATAAAAAAACATTTAACGCAAAGTGCTGATAATGGCAGGGTTCCGCATGCACAATTGTTTGTTGGGCCAGAAGGTTCTGGTACATTACCCATGGCAATAGCCTACGCCCAATATTTACTTTGTAAAAACGATCAAGGTGAAAACACCAATGGTAATGAAGCTTGTAATTTGAAATTTAAAAATTTTGGACATCCAGATTTACACTTTGCATTTCCAGTAGCATCAAATTCAAAAATAAAAAAGCACCCAGTTTCTAGTAATTTTTTAGAAGAGTGGCGTGAACTTTTAAATGAACAACCTTACGGTAATTTATTTGACTGGTACAAAAAAATTGGAATTGAAAAAAAACAAGGGCGTATTGGTGTTGATGAAGCGCATGAAATTGTAAAAGCATTAACATTAAAATCTTATGAAGGTGGACATAAGATTATGCTTATTTGGATGGCTGAACGCATGAACATGGAAGCCGCCAATAAATTGCTAAAACTAATTGAAGAACCGCCAAATAAAACTATTTTCATTTTAGTAGCAGAAGACGAGGAACAGCTTATAAATACTATTAGATCGCGGTGCCAGATTTTACATTTCCCGCCTTTAGCTGAAGATGTGATAATAAACTCATTAATTAAAAACTACCAGTTAGAAGCTACTATAGCAGCAAAAATAGCCCATCAATCTGATGGTAACTACAACAAGGCCTGTGATTTAGTTTATCACGATAGTGAAGACACACAGTTTGAAACATGGTTTATTTTTTGGATTAGAAGTGCCTTTAAAGCTAAAGGAAACAAAACAGCAATTCACGATTTAATAACATGGAGTGAAGACATAGCTAAAACTGGTAGAGAAACTCAAAAACAATTTTTACAATTCTGTTTAGATTTTTTCAGGCAAGCTATGCTACTTAACTACGGTGCTGAGAATTTGGTATTTTTTGAACCTAAAACTGAAGGGTTTAAATTAGAAAAATTTGCACCCTTTGTACATGGAAATAACATTGTTGATATCTCAAATGAAATTCAAGATGCCATTTACCACATAGAGCGTAATGGAAATGCTAAGATTATCCTCACAGATTTATCTATAAAATTAACTAGATTACTTCATAAAAAAGCCAGTTAAAATATTAACTGGCTTTTTTATTTATCTATTACGAAGGTTATTCAAAGGTATACGAATCTGAATCTACTTGAACCACTCTAAAATACCCAAAAGCATAGTTTTCAGGATTTGTTTCATTAATACAATTTCCGCGTATTTCTGCAGGTGTAGCAGAAAAAGGATTACCTCCTGTATTGTACTGCTCTATTAATAATTTCATGTAATTATAATAAGGTTCTGAAATACCATACAAGTCTACATCCACTACATCACCTACTTCAAAAGGATATTCATTTGCGTCTTCATCTTCATCCTTTTCCCAAAAATTATGAATTTCATTTCCGTTAGTAAACTCATCTGATAAGTCTTTTAACGTAGCAAATAAATCACCTGTTTCTTGATAACGTATTAAGTAAAAGTTCTCTTCATCTTCGGGATCATCAAAGTAGAGATTAAGCTCTAAAAGTTCATCATCAAAACCACCTTCAGTTGATTGTGTTAAACGTTTAATATCGGGGCCAGGAATTAGCGTTTCTGTAGCTGAATATGTTTGATTATTATAGTTAATTTCTAATTGATAGGTATCTCCTAATACAGGTACAAAACTAGCTGTTGTATACAAGCCGTTGTTGGCATCAGCAAATACAAACACCTCATTTGTATCCATATTAGTAACTTGAACTAAAGCTCCTGTTACTGCTGTATTAGTTGCAGTATCAAAATATGGTGATGACAAACTTAATTCAACAACTTGCTCATTTCCTAAAGTACCTTTCTCCCAATCCAAAGACGCCTCTACAACCAATCGTGGGCTTGCCGTTGGCACATCGACATCAATAACATCTTCACAAGCGTAGAAGCTCATAAAACACCCTATTATAGCTAATTTTATACGTAAGTTCATGTTGTTAAAATTTAAAATTATAGGTTACTGAAGGTATAATACCGAAAATTGAAATTCTTGTTGCTTCATTTTGTCCAGTTTGACTGTTCTGATTAAAAGAAATAGAGGCTGCATTTTTTCTATTATATAAATTATAAATACCAAATACCCACTCCCCTTTCCAACGCCTGTCTGGCTTGTTATTTGGCTTATAAATTGCAGATACATCTAATCTGTGATATGCCGGTAACCTGTTTTCATTTCTATTAGAGTATGTAGCTATAGACAAGTCTTCATAAGAGTATTGTCCGTTAGGATACGTTACAGGACGGCCTGTTTGATAGACGAAAATAGAACTTAAGCTCCACTTATCGGACAGTTCATATACACCTGTAATAGAAATATCATGTGTTCTATCATATGGCGTATTATACCACTGACCATTGTTTATTCCTGGACCTCCAGCATTGCCTCCTAATGTGCGTTGCTCTGATTTTGATAGCGTATATGCTAACCAACCAGTAAAACGCCCCCTATTTTTACGAAGTAAAACCTCTAAACCATAAGCTCTAGCCTCACCATCTAGTATTTCTGTTTCTATATTATTATTACCTATTAAATCGGAGCCATCTATATAATCAATGCGATTATCAATGGTTTTATAATAGGTTTCTAACTCTAATGAATAGGTGTTATTTTTAAATCTTCTATAATACCCAATAGCGTATTGATTGGATAATTGTGGTTTAATATAAGTACCACTTGGTGTCCATACATCTAACGGTGTTACGGAAGATGTGTTAGATAATAAATGTAAGTACTGTGACGATTTTGTATAGCTAGCCTTTACAGATGAAACATTATTTAACTGATAAGATAAACCTAAGCGAGGTTCGAAATTATGAAACGTTTCTATACTTTCATTTTTATCATAGTAGGTATCATAGGCAAATTCACCACGCTCATATATACCCAATTGACTATTATAAACAACTGGTTGATTGTTAACATAAGTACTTATATTTTGCCCTCCCAATCTATTAAAAGTACTTAAACGCAGACCATATTGCGCTGTTAATTTATCGGTTATTTTATGTTCGGCACTAACGTATAAACCTCCTTCAAAAGCGCGATTATCGTCTAATTTTAAATAATTAACAGGTGATGAATCTGATGTAGGACTAACCTCTCCAGGGTTCAGATTATACGAAATTCCACTTAAACCAAAATCTAGTTTAATTTTATCATTAAGGTAATAACTTAAATCGTATTTCAGGTTGAAATTTTGAATATCGGCAACCCAATCCAACTCAACAAAATCTAATACAATCTGATAGTCGTATTTACTGTAAATTAAAGAGAGATTAGAAAACAATTTATTATTAAAAACATGATTCCATCTTAGGTTTCCTGTTACATTCCCATAGTTATTTTCTAATATTTTTGAAAGATTAAAAGCATCTCTACCGTAATATGCTGATAAATAAATTTTGTTGTTTTTATTTATTTCATAATTGGTTTTTAGATTTAAATCATAGAAAGAAATTTTATCATCTTTAAAATCATCCATCATTTTGAGAAACAAGTGCGCATAAGAGGTTCTTCCAGCAACTAAAAACGAACCTTTTTCCTTAAATAACGGACCTTCTGCTGTAAGTCTGCTAGAAATTAAACCAATACCACCGGTAAGATTATAATCCTTACTATTACCATCCTTTTGACGAACATCCAACACCGAGGAAACCCTACCACCAAACTTAGCAGGAACATCCCCTTTATAGAGGTTAATATCTTTTATGGCATCGGCATTAAAAACGGAGAAAAAACCAAAAAAATGTGAGGTATTATAAATAATAGCCTCGTCTAACAACACTAAATTCTGATCGGCTGCACCACCTCTAACATTAAAACCCGAAGATCCCTCACCACTGTTAGTAACCCCTGGAAGCATTTGAATAGACTTTAAAACATCGACTTCACCTAAAACTGCTGGCATTTTTTTTATGGTTGCCGATTTTAGTTTAGCCACACTCATCTGAGGTGTTTTAATACTCATTTGCTCCGATTCTTCTGCCACAATAACAACTTCTTCTAAAGATGTTGAAGACTGAGAAAGCTCAAAATTTATAGTGAGATCTTCATTTAAAACTACAGGCTGTGATAAGGTTTCATACCCCATATAAGAAACAACCAAGGTATAAGAGCCTTGATTTGCCTGAAGCGTAAAAAAACCGTATTCATTTGTTACAGCACCAATTGTTGTTCCTTTTAAAAAAACAGTTGCACCCAACAAGGTTTCACCATTTTCTATGTCTTTAATTGTACCGCTTACACCATAGGTTTCTTGGGCAATTATAAAAGATGAAAACAATAGACAAATACCTAAAAAAAAGTGTTTCATTTTATGGGGTTCTATATTTTACAATGGGTGTTTAAATTACAAACGAATAAGCGATACTTTTGTTACAGTTAATTTATATAATAACACTTTTAAATAAATAGTCAATAAGTTTATAGTTAGACAAACTTTACAAAGTTACACTGTAAACTCAATTTTGAATTTATAAAAAAACCAGTTAATTGCTTAACTGGTTTAAATAATAGTTTAATAAAAACTTATTCTTTTTTGTAATCAGCATTTAATGCCTCCGATATAACTTTAGTTAAATCTTTAGATTCATCACCATACATAACACTACCTGCTTCGTTACCTCCTAGTATATACGTATAGCCATTTTTCTGACCATAATCTTTAACGTAAGTTCTCACTTTTTTAATTAAGCTATCTATTTCTTGCTGACTATCATTTTGGATAGCAATTTCCTCTTGTTGGATTCTCTGCTGTAAAATTTGTTGCTTCTGACTTAATGCTTGGTATTCTGCTTGCGCTTTATCTTGAGAAAGCCCTTGTGCTTTTAATTGAAACGCTTGAGCTTCTTGTTGAAATGCTTGACGGATACTATCTGTTCTTTTTTGAAAATCTTCAATCAGCCCTTTATATTTTTCTTCAATATCAATTTTTTCTTGATACTCATTTATCAGATCGTTATTGTTAACAAATCCAATTTTTGCACTTTCAGTATTACATGAATATAAAGTCAATAATAAAATAGATACTACTAATATGTTTTTCATCTGTATTTTTAATTAGTGTTTACAACAGCAAATGTAATAAAGTAAATAGAGAGAATTTAAAAAAACATACGCCTTGTTGAAATATAACAAAAACTTATACTAAAAAGTATTTCAATAAGATACATTTATTAAAAACTAACTCACTACACTTGTTTTAAAGCCGTTTCTAAAAAAACAAACCCAAATACACGTTAATAAAAACAAAACGCTCTTAAATAAGCTTATTTTAAGTTTTCGTGCTTTTTAATAACATAAATAAGAGAAGAATACTCACCGGTACGTTTTGCTAACCTATTAGACTTAAATCCGACTTGAAAAGCATTCCAAAATTTCATTTTACCTGTTCGATATTTTTCAGAAAGCAAACTCACATAATAAGAATCGAAAATCATAGGCTTAGTTTCTACAATTTGTAAATCCAAATTATCCAAAACTTGAGAAATACCCTTTTGAGAAAAATGCCATAAATGTCTTGGCACATCATATGCTGCCCAAAATGCTTTATAATACGCAGCATCATAACTATTATAATTAGGAACTGCAATAATTAAAACTCCTGATGACTTTAAAAGCTTTTTATAAATATTTAGTTGCTCGTTAAAATCTGGTAAATGCTCCAATACATGCCACAACGTTATAACATCAAAACGTTCCGCTTCCATCTCATACAGTGCTTCCGGATTCTTTACAGCTTGATTCGTTTTGTTATTTGCAATTTTACGAGCATCTGGATTAGGTTCTATTCCTGTTATATCCCAATTAGCTTGCTTAGCTGTGTGTAAAAAATCACCAGTACCACAACCTACATCCAACAGTTTTTTTGAAGAATCAGACACATAGGAATTAATCAACTTCAACTTACGCTTTAAAGCAATTGAACGAACTTGATGGTATAGTATTTCAAATACATTTCGTTTAGAATCTGTATGAGAAATGTAATCTTCACTTTCATAATAAGAAGCTAAATTTTCAAGACTTGGCTGTGGTGAAGTAACCAATAAGTCATAATCCTTATGCGGCAATAATTCGAATTCTTCTTTTGACACAGAATAATCTTTTACACGCAAATGGGTTTTTATACTTTTCTCTTCCATAAAATTCTGCAACTAATTTTTACGCTAATTTAAAATTTAACAAGACATCAACCATCTAATTAAACATAAGAAACCTAATTAAAAAACAAAACGTTCCACGTGGAACAACTTGATTAACGACCTAAATAAACTAACAACACAGATATATCACTAGGAGAGACACCACTAATTCTTGATGCCTGTGAAATAGTAACTGGTTGAATTTTATTTAGCTTTTCACGAGCTTCCATACTCATAGACTGCAATGCAGAATAATCGAAGTTTTTAGGTATTTTAATATTCTCTAAACGTGTTAATTTGTCGGCATTATTTTTTTCTTTATTAATGTAACCTGAATATTTAACTTGAATTTCGGCTTGTTCAATCTCTTCGGAATTCAAATTATTTTCAGAAATATATGCATCAACACTAGCAATTTTACGCATATCAGAAATAGAAATATTTGGTCTAGCAAATATCTTAAACATCTTATCTGATTGCGACATAGCAGCAGAATTATTAGCTTCCAAAATAGGATTCATCTCTTCTGGTTTAACACTAGTTTTCTTAAAGAAAGAAACAAAAGCTTCAGCTTTAGAATGTTTTTCTTCCATACGTTTTAAACGTTTTTCAGAAGCCAAACCTAAATCATAAGATAGAGGCGTCAACCTAATATCAGCATTATCTTGACGTAATAAAGTTCTATACTCAGCACGTGATGTAAACATTCTGTAAGGCTCTTCAGTTCCTTTTGTAATTAAATCATCAATTAAAACACCAATATAAGCCTCACTCCTACTTAAAATAAACGGATCGCGTTCTTGGACTTTTAAACTAGCATTTATACCTGCCATTAAACCTTGCGATGCAGCTTCCTCATAACCTGTAGTACCATTAATTTGACCAGCAAAATACAAACCTTCAACAAGTTTTGTTTCCAAAGTATGTTGCAATTGTGTTGGTGGAAAATAATCGTATTCTATAGCGTAACCCGGTCTAAAAAATTTAACGTTTTCAAAACCAACAATAGAGCGCATAGCTTTAAACTGAACATCTTCTGGTAGTGAAGTAGAAAATCCATTCACATAATATTCAACCGTATTCCAACCTTCTGGTTCAACAAACAATTGATGCCTGTCTTTATCAGCAAAACGATTAATTTTATCTTCAATAGACGGACAGTATCTAGGTCCTAAACTTTGAATTCTACCATTAAACATTGGCGATCTATCAAAACCTTCACGAAGCAAATCATGTACTTCATTACTGGTGTAAGTTAAATGACAAGAGCGCTGCTTAGTAAGCGGTTTTGTTACATCTAAATAAGAAAACTTTTCGGGATTAACATCTCCTGGCTGTTCAACCATTTTAGAAAAATCTAAAGATCTTCCATCTACTCGTGGCGGTGTTCCAGTTTTCATACGACCTGAGTCAAAACCTAACTGAATTAATTGTTCGGTAATACCTGTAGCAGCACGTTCACCAGCACGACCACCACCGAAATTTTTATCACCAATATGTATTAATCCATTAAGAAATGTACCATTAGTTAAAACAACACTTTTAGCACGAACTTTAATTCCTAAAGAAGTAACAACACCAACTACCTTATGATTTTCAACCAATAAAGATGAAACCATTTCTTGATAAAAATCTAAGTTTTCAGTCCCTTCCAACATATTTCTCCAATCTTCTGCAAAACGCATACGATCACTTTGAACACGTGGACTCCACATAGCAGGTCCTTTAGACTTATTAAGCATTTTAAACTGTATAGCAGAAGTATCACTAACAATACCACTATAACCACCTAAAGCGTCAATTTCACGTACTATTTGCCCTTTAGCAATACCACCCATTGCCGGGTTGCACGACATTTGAGCAATATTTTGAAGGTTCATAGTAATAAGAAGTGTTTTACTTCCCATGTTAGCAGCGGCTGCGGCAGCTTCACTACCAGCATGACCAGCTCCTACTACTATAACATCATAAACTTCGTTAAACATGGTGACTGAGATTTATATATTTTACATGTTCCACGTGGAACAATTGATAATTATTAAATTTTTTAATTAGAAAATTAAAAAAATTCCAAATTAAAAAGTCTGCAAATATACGATATATTATGAGATATCTTTAAGTACTTGCAAATAGTGATTTTCCATATTTCGCATAGCTTGTGATTGAGAATCTGTTTTATCTTTATAACCACAGTAATGCAGAACGCCGTGAACCATAACACGGTGTAGTTCTTCTTCAAAAGAAACATTAAAATCAGAAGCATTATCCGCAACACGCTCAGTAGAAATATAGATATCTCCTTGTATGATATTTCCTACCGTGTAATCAAAACTAATCACATCAGTAAGCGTATCATGATCTAAGTATTCTACATTTATAGAATGTAAATAAGCATCATCACAGAAGATGTAGTTAATTTCACCTAATTCAAAATTTTCAGATGAAATAACGCCGTCAATCCAAGATTCAAGATAAGATGTGTTTGCTATGTTAAAGTCGTTTTCGTAATTAAAACTAATCATTGGCTTGTTTAAAATAATCGTGTACTTTCTTTTTATAAACTGGTTGCAAAGGTAAACTTTGACGGTTTAAAATCTCTGTTGTATTAAAATATTCTTTAGCGGTCGGTATTTGATTGTTAGTATTATTATCAAATTGTTTTTTATTGGTTTGAGCTTGACGCTTAGAATCTTCACCCTGTTGCAAACTAGCGTTTTCTAACTTCATTAATTGATGCTGAAGATTCATCATTTTTTGAAGTGTTTGGTTGGTAAATCCCTTATTTAACAAATCCATTTCTATATTTTCCATTTGTTGTAGAATGCGATTACCTTGAGAATTGATACCTTCTTTTTGTAATTTATCTTGTAAAGCTTCTCGTATTTGTTGTTGTTGTTGGTAAATTCTAAACAATTCGCCTTTACTAATTTCACCGCCATCATTTTCACCAGACTCACCAGATTCACCAGAACTAGATTGTCCGTTTTTACCAGATTGACCTGAATCACCTTCTTGACCACTTTCACCTGGTTTATCACCAGATTCTTTACCCTCTTTTTCGCCTTGTTCGCCTTTTTCACCAGAGCCTTGTTCTTTTGGTTGACCCTGACCTTGCTTTTGCATACCTTGTTGCATCTGTTTATTAAGCTCTTCCTGACTCATAATAATATCTGGTAAACCTTGAGATGGTTTACCTGAACTACCAGAACCACCACCTTGCATTTGCATTTGCATCTGCCCCATCATATCACTCAAAAAATTAGCTAAATTATTAGCAGCTGTAATAGTGTATTGTTGATTAGCTACACCTTGAAATAATAGGTTTTCAGAGAATTGAGACAAGGCTTTATCCATATTAAAATACACCTCGGAAATCTCTTTATTTACTAATTCAGATAATTTAGGTTGACGTAATGAAAGCGCAAATAAACTATCGTCTATATGTGAAAAATGTTCTTTTAAATCATTCTGTTTACGTAAATAACTAGCATATTTATTATGATTAATTTCAATGCTCTTAAACTGATTCATTAAATGTTCCTGATCGAAAGAAAACAAAATAAGGTTATCTAAAATTTGACGTAACATGTCTAAATCTTCTTGCATTTGTTCAGCTCCACCTGATGCCATAGCCATTTTCATTGCAGCGCTCATTTGTTGCATTTTTTGTGCTGCTTGTTTTTGCTTTTTTTGCGCGTCTTGTTGCTTTTGAGATGCGTTTTCTTCGTTATTCTGTTCTGATTGCTCTTCTTTTTCTTCTAGTGCATCAGAAGCTTCTTGTTGATCTTCTTGTATTTCAGATTCTTTTTCTGGATCTGAAGGAACATCCATAGGTTGTTTTAAAGCTTCGTTATCTTTTTGTAATTCTTCCAAAGCTTTTTTAAAATCTTCAAACTTTTTATTTAAATCTTCTTGAGCTTCTTTGGTGTTTTCCTTACTATCTGCTTCGGATAACTGATTCTGCTCTTCAGCTAATTTTTCAAGATCTTCTTGTAGTTTTTCTAATTTTTTAGACACATAATACCGTTTTGTAAGCTCTAAAAGTTGTTCTAAACTACGTTTCTGATTTTTGTTCTGTTTTGCTAACTCTTCTAGTTTTTGAGTTAACTCTTCTTTATTTATTTTTTCTTGTAATTTTTCGAGCTCCTCAAGAAGTTTTTCATCTTTTTTAAGCTGTTCTTCGTTATCTTTTAAACGCTCCTTTAAATCTTCTTTAAACGCGTCTGGTTCGTTTTCTTCCTTTTGAAATTCTTCTAGATTATTTTCTAATTTTTTATTGAAATTTTTCATCATTTCCTCTTGCTCTTTTTGGCGCTTTAGAAAGTTTTCAAATTTCTTTTTATCATTAAAATTTAATGCAGATTTTTCTTTTTGTGTTTTAGATAACTCTTCTAATTCCTGTTCGCGCTCTTCCATTTGCTCTAAGGAATTGTTTAAGTCTTGAATGGTTTCGTTCTGTTGTTGCAATTGTTGATTAGCTTCCTCAGATTTAGTGAGTTTTCGATAGCTAAAAACGGTACTTTTTGTACGTTTATAATTATTAACTACATCATTATCATATACTTGAAAATATAAATCATAACTAACACCTTCTTCAAGTTCTAAATTATTAGGGAAAGCCGTTATAAACTCACCTACATTTCCAGAAGCAATAGGAATCGGTACAATACTAACATTTTTATCGTTAGATGATGGGTAATAAACCAACTCTAACTTACGCAAACCATAATCGTCTGTTGCTTGACCGTAGAAATACAAACTTTGATTGTTAATACTATCCCGTTTCATTTTTACATGTAACTCTGGATAATCATCTTTAATAACTTGTAAAGAAAAAGCTAATTGTTCGTAATCTTTTAAATCGGTATTACTTGTAGAAATAATATAATCTAAGTTGTCCGTAAGTGTTTTACTGATAATAAATTTTTCTGGAATATCTGACGAAAAATGTAAACTATCTGTAGCATAAAAAGCTACTTGATTGGTAGCTTTAGTTTGTAACCTCCAAGTAACTTTAGTTCCATTTGGTACAACAGCATTACCAGTACCATTTAAAACAGCATCGGCTTTATTAGTATATGCTGGATAATCTAAAACCATTTCAAAATTTGTAATGGTTGGAACTTCAGCAACACGAATAGTATAGGGTTTAGAATTAACAGAATTGGCTGTTAAATTAAAGGTAACATCGGAAAGTAATCGATTAAAAACAAACTCAAAATTACCACTCCCCTTTTGTTGAAGAAAATAACTTTCATTGTTGTAAGAAATTTTTACATTTTCTGGAATCACACTACCTACGGTTCTAACCTGCAATGTAAAATCGTTATTTTGAGTAGCAGATAAACTTTCGTTCACCACAAAAAACTGAAATGGAGCTGGTGGCTCGTAGGCTGTATTATGATTTACTACACGTTGATAACTATCACTAAACCAACTAATTTTTCCAGATAAAACAGATAGTAAAATTATTAAAATAGGGATTGCTGCATATTTTACATATCGTAAATTCTGTTTGAAATTAATAGCCATTTTAAAAGGGATAGGCTGTAATTCTTCAGATTTTTGATTAATACTAGCTAATAATAACTCGGATTGATCGGCATTTTCTTTTAGTTGTAGAATATTTAATAGTTTATCATTTACTTCAGGAAAATGCGTACCTATTATTCGTGATGCTTGAACATAATTTATACCCTTCTTTAATTTAAAGAGTTGTGCTAATGGCATTAGTATAAACTTGATAAACAAACCTATTTCAACACTAATAAACGCCCAAAAAAGTAACGTTCTAGCGGTTGTATTTAACCAAAAAACATATTCAATAAAAAGGGTTAATAAAAAATACAGCAAACCAATAGCAAAAAATAAGATACTACCCTTTATGAGTTCGTTGGTATAGTAGCGTCTTACAAAAGCTTCTAATTTTTGCAAAATGGTATTAAAATGCGTCACGTTCTATTAGTGTTTTCTTTTCAACTTACTAAACTACAATTTTTTTTGTTCCTTAATTAGCTATAGCAACTAACATTATGTTAATTTAAACGGATTTATTCTTTTGTAAAGCTTAAAACTAAAAATTGATGTGAAAAAGTTTAAAACCACAGTTATACAAGCTCCTTTCTAATATTTTCTTTGTTGTTTGTTATTTGCTATTCTATCTTTGCCGTACCAAAATAAAAATCATGTCAAAATCTGTACGCGTGCGTTTTGCACCAAGTCCAACGGGACCATTACATATAGGTGGTGTTCGCACGGCCCTTTTCAATTATTTATTCGCTAAAAAACACAACGGAACGTTTATACTTCGTATTGAAGATACCGACCAAAATCGTTTTGTAGAAGGTGCTGAAAACTACATTGAAGAATCTTTAAAATGGTGCGGAATAACAGTTGATGAAGGTGTAAACGTTAACGAAAAATTTGGACCATACAGACAAAGTGAGCGTAAGGATATATATAAAAAATATGCCGATGAATTAATTGCTACTGGCAAGGCTTACTATGCTTTTGATAAAGCAGAGGATTTAGACGCACACAGAAAAAGTCATGAAGCTGAAGGAAAAACCTTTATCTACAATTGGCATAACCGTGAAAAAGGTCGTTTAGTAAACTCTTTAGTGCTTTCTACTGAAGAAACACAAGCTAAGTTAGATGCTGGTGAAGATTATGTTATTCGATTTTTATCACCACAAGATGAAACTTTACATTTAACAGATATTATTCGTGGAAACATGACCATTGACACGAATATTTTAGATGATAAGGTATTGTTTAAAAGTGATGGTTTACCAACGTACCATCTAGCCAATATTGTAGACGATCATTTAATGGAAATAAGCCATGTTATTCGTGGTGAAGAATGGTTACCATCTTTAGCATTACATTATCAATTATACGATGCTTTTGGTTGGGAAAAACCGGAGTTTGCACACTTACCATTAATATTAAAACCAACAGGAAAAGGAAAATTAAGTAAGCGTGATGGCGATAAACTAGGTTTTCCTGTATTTCCATTAGCTTATAAAGATCATAAAACAGATACGCTTTCTAGCGGTTACCGCGAGGATGGTTATTTCCCAGAAGCCGTGGTAAATTTCCTAGCTTTTTTAGGTTGGAACCCAGGTACAGAACAGGAAATTTTTAGCATGGAAGAACTAATTGCTGCTTTTGATTTAAACCGAGTAAATAAAGCAGGAGCACGTTTTGATCCTGATAAAACCAAATGGTTTAATCACCATTATATGCAAGAACAATATAATGATGATTTAGCAAAAACATTTAAGGAAATTCAACCTGAATTAGCCGATATAGATGTTAATTATGTTGAAATGGTGGTGGCACTTATAAAAGAACGCGCCACTTTTGTAACTGATTTTTGGGCATTAAGTCACTTTTTCTTCCAAACCCCTACCGATTTAGATGAAAAAGCTGTTAAAAAAGCATGGAAAGACGGAACAGCTGAGCTTATGACACAAGTTATTTCAATTATAGAATCTGTAGACGATTTTACAGTTGAAAACCTTCAAAATAACGTTAAAGGTTGGATAACATCTAACGAAATAGGTTTTGGTAAAGTCATGATGCCATTACGACTAGCATTAGTTGGCGCCTTACAAGGTCCGGATGTGTTTGATATTATGTACTTAATTGGAAAGGATGAAACCAAACGTCGTATTGAGAATTTGGTGAATACCTTAGGGTAAACTTTTAATATT
Organism: Algorimicrobium bowmanii; assembly: GCF_054031195.1. The sequence goes on along the minus strand of NZ_CM132929.1, from coordinate 367,482 downwards.
AAATAAGTCCATATTGTAATATGGATAATGTATAAACTGGATTATTAGGTTATAATATTTTTAACCTTCTAAAATCCAGTTTTTTTATGGTAAAAAGGTTAATTATATTTAATAAATTAGTTTTTTCGAACTCATTATACCAATTATAAAATATCTATGAGAAATACATCAATTATAATAGTGTTTTTACTCATTTCAAATTTTGTGATTTACAGTCAAAATATCCTTTTTGAATTTCAAAATAGTGACAAAATTGAAAGCTATTTGATAAACAATCAGCAAAAATTTAATAACAACAATATTGCTACTTTTAAATCTTTTGAGGATTTTTTAAAATTCAATAATGCTGGTTATTTAAAAGGTCCAGTAGTCCATGTTTTTAATAAAGACGGCTTGTATTTAGAGTATATTAAAATAGCTGATGTTGTAGATAAACTCTCTAATTTTAAAAAAATTAAAAACAAACCTAAAAAAGATGCCATTCATGTTGATAGTTGGTTTGATGGACTTGTCAATTACAAAACCTTACAACCTATAGTGAAACAAGAAAATACAGACTTCTATTTTGTTTTGAGTTGGGCTTTATTCTTTAATAAACCGGAAAATATAGATGCTATTTTTAAATGGAATGATGTTTTACAGCGACAAAAATTAAAAGGTGAGCATATTCAAATTGTTTTATTAAATATGGATTTTCAAGATTCTTGGGAATTAACACCTGAAAAAAAAGCAGATATTCTAAAACAAGTCAATAAATGAGAGCATTAATTTACATAACAATCTTTTGTTTATATATGCCCATTTCGGCTCAAAATTACACACCAGAACATCATGGTGATATTGAAATAAGTTATGTGCCCATTACCGAATTACAAAACCAAATATACAACTCTAAAAATACCATAAAAGTTGTATATTTTTACAGTAACAACTGTTCTGCAACATTAGAATTTAACCCGATTATCAACAATTTTTATCTGAAAAATAAAGATAAATTTGAGTTGTTTGTTATTTCACGAGAACCTAAAAAAAATCTAGAAAAATTATATAATTATCTATTCTACGAAGGTTTATATTTTCCTGTTTATATGACAGACAAAAAGTCCTTATCTACTAACATAAAAACTTTATGTTCAGATTGTAATGAAAATATTATGGGTGAATCTAGCTTTTATATTTTAGATGCGCATAATAACTTATTAGCACAAAGTAATTATAATTTAACGGTTGCTGAAAAGAAGCAATTATTAACAACTTATATTAAGTAACTTCTAGAAAAAATAGCATACTCATTAGTTTTAAAACGAAATCATAGCAATAAAAGCTAACATGGATTGGTTACCTTTAAACTTACCTGGATTACCAGTAATATCTAAATTCTCATCATTTAACTTACTAAACGAGTTTAAAAACCCATAAACATATTGAGCTTTTAAACGAAAATGACTGAAACCAGCTGATATACCAATAGCACCATCCATATTAAATTGATTGATATTTTGAACATCTTTAGCTAGTAAATTAGTAAAATTAGCGAGTATAAAATTTTCTTGGCTTTCATCCTCTAATTCCATTTTGCCATTATATTGTAGCATAGGACCAACATCAATAGTTAAGAAACTTTCAATAAGCTTAATATGCCATAAAAAAGCTATTTGAGCGGTAAAAACTTTATAATCAACAATTCTTCATTAGAAAGTAAAACAGGGCTTGCAGCTATTCCTAAATGGTTTTCAGCTAACTGCATGGTATAACTTACATTATACCATTTGTGCGGCAAATCAACCGTAGCCGAAGCACTAGCCATCCAACCGTTACCCTTTTTAGTTGTAAAATTATCAGTAATTATATCATATTGGGTAATACCACCCGAGAGTCCAATACCATTTACAATTTTATAATTTTTAGGTTGTCCGTATCCAAGTGTAACAAAACTAATACAAACAGCGACTAATAGGGTAAATGATTTTGAATACTGCATAATTAACTAATGTATTTTAAAATAAACCTATGAAAAATATAGGTTACAAAATGGCTTTTTAACTGGAAGTCAGATCTTACTGGTATATATTTTAGTAAAAAAACATATACGCATTAAATATAGCTTAAATTAGTCAACCATTTATTAACCTTTAATACTTATAGAATGATATTACTTGTTCCTATTACCTTAATTGCACTCTTCGTTTTATTTTCATCATTTTTTATGGTGAAACAACAATCTGCAGCTATTATAGAACGCTTCGGAAAATTTCAAAGCATCCGTCAATCTGGATTACAAATGAAAATTCCATTAGTTGATAAAGTGGCTGGACGCTTAAGTTTAAAAATTCAGCAACTAGATGTTATAATTGAAACAAAAACCTTAGATGATGTATTTGTTAAATTAAAAGTATCTGTACAATATAAAGTATTAAAAGAGAATGTATATGACGCGTTTTACAAATTAGATTATCCGCATGAGCAAATTACGAGTTATGTATTTGATGTTGTTCGTGCAGAAGTACCGAAAATGAAGTTAGATGATGTATTTGTTAAAAAAGATGATATAGCATTGGCTGTAAAAGCTGAATTAAATGATGCGATGCTAGATTATGGATTTGATATTATTAGAACCTTAGTTACTGATATTGATCCAGATCCACAGGTTAAAATAGCCATGAACCGTATTAATGCTGCAGATAGAGAAAAAACTGCGGCACAGTATGAAGGAGATGCACAGCGTATTTTAATTGTTGAAAAAGCAAAAGCTGAAGCTGAAAGCAAGCGTTTACAAGGACAAGGTATTGCCGACCAACGACGTGAAATTGCACGAGGTTTAGAAGAATCTGTAGATGTATTAAACCGTGTTGGAATTAATAGTCAAGAAGCCTCTGCCCTAATTGTTGTAACTCAACATTATGATACACTTCAAGCCATTGGCAGCGAAACTAATAGTAATTTAATATTGTTACCTAATTCACCACAAGCAGGTAGTAATATGCTAAATGATATGGTAGCTAGTTTTACAGCTAGTAATCAAATTGGTGAGGCCATGAAAAATAGTAAAAAGGAAATAGAATAACCTTTTTAATCCTATTTTCAGGATATAGAAAAGCGCAAATAGAATGGGTTTATTGCTTTAATAACCAATCTGTTTGCGCTTATTTTATAATATGAGTATCCTAAAAATACTAATGTTCCTTTTTATATTTTTTAATGATATTTTGTAAACTTTCTAGATAGTTAGACAATTCTTCTGTGCTAATATCCGGGTTTGCCTGATCAGGTATAGTCATTGGAATTTCATCTAAATGTTCATAAACTTCGGGGTATTTAGATTCTATTTCCCTTGTAACTGTTGATATTTCTGTTAATAATTCCGTTGCTGTTTTCATAGTATCTAGTTTTGAGTTCCTATAAGATATCAAAAATTAAACGGAGAAAAAAAGATAAACTGTTAGCTATTTGTTAATTTGCTTAAAAGGATGACGTTCTATCCAGTTCTTAGAAGGATTCATAAGTTTAAAAATAGCCTTCAGAAGCATATTCATAAACCAATTGGTGTGCTTTAAATACATTTGCATAGTTTCGGGTGTAGCTCCTACAGAACTTTTTATTTCCATAGCTGTGCGTGCATATATTACTGCTTTAAAGTTTTTATTTATACCAAATTCTAACATGTCATATAACATGTTTAAATACAACTGATGTTGGTTTAGATATGTTTTATCATACCCTAAAAAATACGTTTCTAAAGCTTCATTATTAGTTATAAGCGTATAAAAACCTATTAATTTATTTTCAAAGTAATATCCGAAAACCTGAAACGCATCTCCTAAGTGGACTTTTAACTGATAAAAATGATTTTTAGGAAGTAAAAAAGTATTAATTTTAGCCTGATTAGAGACATTTTGGTACAACCGGTACATGTTATCGGCTTCTTGTAAAATAGCGGTTTCATCCAAAGCTATTTTTGTAACCTGCATAGCTTTCTTCTTAGCCCTTTTATATCTATCTCTGTATTTTTTATGTAATTTGGATAAGTAATCATCAAAATTATCCCAATTACTTGGGATGTTTAAAACCATATTTGGTTGTACTTTAAGTTGATGAAATCCTTGTTTAAATAAACTATCTTGGTGTTTGTGAATAATATCGGACAGGAAATAATCCTTAAATAAAATAGCACGAATTTTTTTCCCGTGCTGTTTTTTTATTTCTGCTTTTAAATTGAAAACAGCAGGCAACAAAGCATTAAAAAAGGCCATATTTGATATAACATTTTCATTATAAAACAAACCATGCTGACCAGTATGTGTTAAGTTACCGATAACTAATATATTTCCTTTTAGAACTTTGGATATATGGTTTTTAAAATAGGTTTGGATATATGAATCGTCTTGATTTCTAAACATATCATTTAAATACAATTTAACCCGTTGTATTATAGCAACACCTACTAAGGTATTCTCCTTATAAAACTCAATGAAATACATACTTATATTTGCGGGTGCAGCTTGTTCTAATGCTTTTAAATAAGCCGATTGCAAAAAAATATCATGAGCTACTAAAGCATCCCATGCTATTGATAAATCTTCTGTAGATGTAATTAATTTTGTTTCAATCAAAGTTTCAAAAAGTAATTTTTTATCGTTTTAAAAAACCAATTTAAATTTATGCACTTGGAAGTGAATTTAGCACCTGTAATAAACAAAAAAACCTTGAAATATTATGAATTTCAAGGTTTTTAAGACTTTAATAAAATGCAAATTATAAGGCTTTAGCTTCTGTAGCTAAAAGCGGATTAGCATCATTTGCAGCTGTTTCAATAAAGTCATTTATTTCGGTATTACGCTCTAAACCATTTTTAAGTAAAACACCTAAAGTAATAGTAGTAGCAATACGAGTTCCTACTTTTTTAGCAGCTGTATTAAATAAAGCTTGTACATCCTCATAAGGAACATTTTCAGCTAATTTTTGAATATTTTCTTTAACCTGTAGCTGTTTAGCTTCTGGATAGTTGGTATATTTTTTACCAAGTTTTTTAATCTCTTCTATAGCTGGTCTTGTACTAACTTGTTGTTTTGGTTTCTGAGAAGGCTGTTTAGCCGTATTTGGTGCTTTTTTAGCCCAAGTATCTCGTAAACCAACTGTTTTGTTGAATATTAGTTTTTCAGAAGAACTAGCATCATCAACATTAAAATAGCCTAAACGTTGAAATTGGAAGCGCTCCCCTACTTTAGCTTGTTCTAAACTTGGCTCAACAAAAGCTTCAACAATTTTTAAAGAATTAGGATTAATAAATTCCATAAAATCTTTATCCGCATGACTATCTGGAGCTGGATCACTAAATAATCTATCGTATTCTCTTACTTCTGCTTTTATAGCATGCTTGATAGATACCCAATGCAGCGTACCTTTTACTTTCTTAGCCGTATCCTCTGAATAGGTAGCATGAATTTCTGTAATAGCACCGTTAGCATCTTTTACAACATTTTCTGCTTTAATGATGTAGGCGTTTTTTAAACGTACTTCTCCACCCAGTTTTAAACGGAAAAACTTATTCCCAGCTTCTTCTTTAAAATCGTCTTTTTCAATATACAACTCACGTGAAAAAGGTACTTTTCTATAACCTGCCGATTCATCTTCTTGGTTATTTTCAGCTTCCAACCATTCCTCTTTATCTTCGGGATAATTAGTAATAACTAACTTAACTGGATCTAAAACAGCCATAACACGAGGTGCCGTTTTGTTTAAATCCTCACGAATACAAAATTCTAAAAGCGAAACATCAATAACGTTATCACGTTTGGCTACACCCACTTTATCAATAAATTGTCTGATAGAATATGGTGTATACCCACGACGACGCAAACCCGAAATAGTAGGCATTCGTGGATCGTCCCAACCGGTTACAACACCTTCTTCAACCAATTTAAGTAACTTACGTTTACTCATTATGGTATAACTTAAGTTCAAACGCGCAAATTCGCGTTGTTTAGGAAGCATAGGTAACCTTTCTGGTTGATATTTATATACTTGTTCCTTAAACCAGTTGTAAAGCTCTCTATGCGGCTTAAATTCAAGCGAGCACAAAGAATGAGATATCTGTTCTAAGTAATCACTTTCACCGTGAGTCCAATCGTACATAGGATAAATACACCAATCGTTTCCAGTTCGGTGATGTGCTTTTTTCAAAATACGATACATTAGCGGATCACGCATAAGCATATTAGGATGCTGCATATCTATCTTAGCACGTAATACGTGAGATCCTTCAGGAAATTCGCCCGCTTTCATACGTTCAAATAAATCTAAATTCTCTTCTATACTTCTATTCCTATAAGGACCATCTACACCTGGTTGCGTAGGGGTACCTTTTTGTTCTGCCATTTCAGTACTAGACTGCGAATCAACATAAGCTTTACCTTCTTTTATTAAAGCAACTGCCCAATCATATAATTGCTGAAAATAATCTGATGAATATAACTCGTTAGCCCATTGGTATCCTAACCATGAAATATCGCGTTTAATAGCATCAACATACTCTTGTTCTTCTTTGGCTGGATTGGTATCATCAAAACGTAAATTTACGGGTGCTTGATACTTTTCTCCTAAGCCAAAACTAATACCAATAGCTTTGGTATGACCAATATGTAAATAACCATTTGGTTCTGGTGGAAATCGAAAACGAAGGGCTTCTTTTTCTAATCCATTAGATAAATCTTCTTCAATAATGTGCTCTATAAAATTTAAAGCTTTTGTTTCATCAGACATAATGCATACGTGTTTTTAAAAACCTGAGACAAAATTACGGAAATATACCAATCATGTGTTAAGTTTTTGGTCATTATTGCTTAATTTTATCAAAAATAATAACCTATGAAACCTCTTAATTACACGTGCCCAAAATGTGATAACAAAACTTATCAGATTAGTGAAATGCGTGCAACAGGTGGAACATTCTCTAAAATATTTGATATTCAGAATAAAAAATTCACATCAATAACTTGCGAACGTTGTACCTATACTGAATTTTACAAAACAAAAACTAGTGGATTAAGTAACATATTTGATTTTTTTACAAACTAATGGGAACAATAAAAGTTGAAAATATTCGCGTATTTGCCAATCATGGCTGTTTAAAAGAAGAAACAAAAATTGGTAGTGATTATCGCGTAGATTTAGAAGTGAAAGCCGATTTACAAACCTCGGCAACTACAGATTTACTGCAAGATACAGTTGATTATGTATTTTTAAACCGTGTAGTACGCGAAGAAATGGAGCAACCCTCCTACTTATTAGAAACCGTTGCTAAACGCATATTAACACGTATTTTTAAGGAGGATCAGGTTATAAAAAAAGCTACCGTTTGGGTTAGTAAAATAAACCCTCCTATTGGAGGCGATGTTGAAATGGTAACTATAAAAATGACAGAAAAGCGAAAAAAACAAAAGTAAGTAGCGTAACATTTATATTTTTTTTACATTTGTGCTCTCT